>DYIT01000039.1:0-21082 GCA_020723505.1 Candidatus Kuenenia stuttgartensis | reverse complement strand
CGTTCTCAGGACGCTCGGGTTCGGCCGCGGCAGAATCCTCTGGCTCGTGCTGTACGAGTCCGCGCTGATCTCCCTCGCGGGCGGCCTGGCTGCGGTGCCAGTGCTGTGGGCGGGCTTCAAAATCTACGGGGCGGTCGTCGGCCAGTTCACCATCGAAGGGGTCGGAATAACGTTCGGAATCGAGCCCTGGATGCTCGCGCTCGCCCTCCCCGTATCGGCCCTGGCCGGCGTCGCAGGCGGGGTCATACCCGCGTTCCTCTCATCCAGGTGGAACATAGTGGACTGTTTCAGGGCCGTCGACTGATGGCGATTCCGCTCAAATATTCCGCTCGAAGCCTGGGCCGGCGCAAGGTCCGGACGGCCCTCACGATGGCCGGCATCGCCTTCGTCACCCTCGTGACCGTGCTCATGTCCGCCCTCGTGGGCAGCATGTGGGCGGGAGTCCGGAACAACGGGTCCCCGGACAACGTCGTTGTGCTCAGCAAGAAGGCTCAGAACGCCGTGTTCTCGTCCATCAAGGAAGAGGAAGCTTCGCGCCTGTGGGATTTGAAGAACATCAGGTTCGACGAGGGCACGGGCGCGTTCCTCCTGTCCTCCGAAATCCTCACCGGCATTTCGTTCAAGCTCGAAGGCCACAGGGACCTGAAGCGCGCGGTGGTCAGGGGAGTGGAACCGGACGGCGGGCTCGCCTATCTCGTGAACGACTCGGTCAGGATTGCGGCATTCGAAACCCTCCTGGACGGCGTCAAGACCACTTTCGAAGCTCCTGCGGGAGGTCCGGCGGTCCTCAGGATTGAGGGCGGGGAAAAGCCGGTGGAAATCTCCGAACCCGATTTCGCCGCTTTCCTGGCCAAGCACAGGAGCGACTACCTGACTCACGTCGCTTCCGCCGTTCCTTCGAGGAGGGGCGAGATTCTCGTCGGGAAGCTGGCGTTCGTGAAGATGAACGTCAAGCCCGAGGACCTCGGAATCGGGAAGAAGCTCAAGTTCGGCGAGGTGGAATTCAGAATCGCCGGGATTTTCGAAGCCCCGGGCACCTCGCATGAATCCGAGATTTGGGCCCACGTGGAGGACCTCAAGGTCTACCTGAACAGGAGGACCTACTCGCAGATTACAATCAAGGCCGACGACGCCGGCAGCATGCCCGCCATCCTCGACAACATCTCGAAACGCGAGGACGTGAAGCTCAACTCGCAGTCCGAACAGGAGTTCTACGCGGCATACACCGGCAATTTCAAGATCTTCAGGGTCATGATTATCGTGATTGGAATCATACTGGGACTTGGCGGCGTGTTCGCCGGCATGAACACCATGTATGCGGCGGTGATGGGGAGAGTAAGGGAAATCGGCACTCTCAGGGTCCTCGGCTTCCCCAGGAGGTCGATTTTCATCTCAATCCTCCTCGAAGCGGTCCTGATTTCGACTGCCGGCGGAGTCCTGGGCTGCGCCGGGGCGTGGGCCTTGTCCGTCTTCCTGTCCCATTCCGGAGGCATGGGCATCCCCATGGAACTGTCCATGAACGCCTTCCTCGTGCGCGTGACTCCGATCGACGCGGCGATTGGGCTCGCCGCCTCTTTCGTAATCGGACTTGCCGGGGCCGTCATGCCCGCCTGGAAAGGCGTAAGGTTGAGCATCATGGACGCGGTCCGCTGGGCATGACGAGGCAGCCGTGGATTCCCGACGCTGTGTACATGAAAGGTCGGAGTGGAAGCACGCTCTGCGGGAGCCGCCAGAATATTCCCGGCACAGCAAGGCGGCGATGGGAAGAACTGGCCTTGTCGAATAGTTCGAGTTGTCGAAAACCGTGGTCTGGCGAATACTATTCGCATGTGTTTGTAAGAGACGCCGGATGCCCCTGAAACACGAGAACGAGCCGGGACCTGCCAAGCCGGGATGCCGGTGCCCGGGGATGGAATACCGCAGGCCACGGATCACGAACCCTGTTTTGCCGACTCATGGCCTTCCTGACCGCTGGACCCTTTTCCGGTTTCTCACCCCGTGCCTCGCGGCCTGCATGCTCCTCTCCTGCGCTTCAGAGGACCCGAAGGACGAGTTCCGCGACCCTGCGCGCGAAACGCCGCCCCCGGCAGGCGCAGCGGAGGTCATGAAGGTGGAAATACCCGCGGAGAACTCCGTCACGGTCACCCTCGCCGGCGCTGCATGGCTCGCCCTCGCCCGGAACAGGTCCCTCGCCGCGCTGAGGGAGGAGATAAGGAGCAGAACCGGCGAAGTGATCCAGGCCGACCAGGCTCCGAATCCCCGGATCTCGGTTTCCGCCCAGACGCCCGTCGGGGACGGAATCCGAATCGGCGGGAGCATCGAGCTCTCGCAGGTCATCGAGCTCGGGAAGAGGAGCGCGCGGGTGGCGACCGCCGCGTCCGAGAGGGAGGTCGCGAAAGCCCTGTATTTCCTCAGGCGCAACCAGGTCCTTCTCGAGGTCAACCGCGCCGTGGTGGATGCCCAGGCCGCGGCGGCCGAACTCGCCCTGCTGGCGAGGCTGCTCGATCTCCGGGACAAGGCGCACAAGCTCAAGGCCGACATGCTTGGCGAGGGAAGAATCGACAGGAGGGCGGAAATCGACTCGGCCGTGGCCCTGGAGAAAGCCCGGCTCGCGGTAGAGTCCAGCCGCAGAAAGCTCAAGGACGCGGCCAGGGCGGTCGAGGCGCTGTGCGACCTGCCTCCGCACTCGCTCCGGGGCGTCGAGGGCGCCATGGCTGAGCCTTCCGACCTCCCGCCGGAGGCCCGGCTCCAGAGGGCGGCGGTGACCGGCAATCCATATCTCGTCTCGCTCGACCGCAAGGCCGCGCTTGCTGCGAGCAGGCTCCGGGCCGCGGAAATCAAGCCGGTTCCGGATTTTTCCATCGGCGCGTCCTACATGCACAAGCGCGAGGCAGGGGAGGAAATGGACGTCGTCGGGCTCGGCATCTCGATTCCGGTTCCCGCCTGGGACCAGAACGCTGGCGAGGTCAAGGCGTGGACTGCGGCGGTCGCGGCCCTCAGGGAAGACAGGAAAGAGGGCGAGAACAGGACCCTGCTCGAGCTTTCCAGGGAGATCAACCTGCACGGCGAGAGTATGGCGAGGGTCAGGAATTATTCGGGGACGATTCTCCCGGCGTTTGAGAAGAAACTCGCGCTCACCGTGCTCGAGCACGAGGCTGGAAGGGCGTCGTTCGCGGACGAAATCTCCGCCCAAATCGAGCTTATTGAAGCCTCAATCGAGCTGCTGGCCGCCAGGAAGGCCTGCCTGCTCTCCGAAGCCGAAGTCGAAGCGCTCACAGGATCAGTCCTGGAGACCGGAGGCGGGGAGGAGTGACGGCCTGCCAGAGGCGGCGAATACCGGGCAGGTTTCACTGTAGAACCCGCTTCACCTCATACGCGAGCTTTTGCGGAAACACGAGCGGACCGTAAGGCCGCTGGGCCCGGACGATTTCATTGACGCGCTTGAGAGGAAATTGGGCCGAGTGCTTCGTAGGGTGAACCCGGCCTCTAGCCGAAAATGAATGCAAGGATTTACTTCAGGCGGGAGGATCCGCAGCAAGGCGACCACGACAACCGCCCGCCCATGGTGAAGTCGACGTCTGAGGGCTGGGCAACCGTGCGTATTGCGGATCGGCCGACTATTCCAGGAGACGCCCAGCCTCCGCCGCGGGAAACCCGCCAGCCGGTCCATCTCTGCTCGGCGGCATCGTTCAAGCATACATCCCGGCAGTTCCCTGCCAGCCCCCTGACTCCATAAGGGGACTCGTCCTCCGGGAATGAATCGACCGCGCACGGACGCATCCCATCCTCGAACGAATTCGCCTGGTTGTAGAAAGCGGCGTCCCCGAAATTGCCGAATGGGAAATATCTTCCGTCCACCCCGCGGGCGGTCTTCTCCCAAAGGACGTCGTGCACCAGGCAGAAAACGCGTGCTTCTTTTCCGCTCCGCCATGCGGCAAACGCGGTCAGGTCCTCCCAGGAAACAGAGAAAACCGGCCAGTCCTCCTTCCACCAGACCGGGCTCGCCTCCAACATGGCCGCCCCCTCCGTCGACTCCCCTATGGGAATGTGAAACCGGCCACCGGCGTCCCTGGGCCAGTACGGCTTCTTCTTCTCGGCGGGCCAATGCTGTTTAATCTCCTTGCCCTTCTCCCCGGATTCCTTCTCGAGTGTTTCCTTGCCGGCTCGTGCTTTGTCCATCCTCTCCACGAGGATCCGGCCCTCCTCAACCTTGGCGAGGGCCCGCTCGTGGTTGTACTCCCGCTGCTTCTCGCCCTCGAGGAAGAGCTGGATTTCGTCATGCAGATCACGGGCCGAGGCATACCGATTCTTCTTCTCCTTGGATAGCGCCCTTAGGACCACTTCGTCGAGCTCGGGAGGCACGGGATCCGCCTGGAAAGACAGGTGTCCGTTGTCAGGTGCCCGGTGCTCAGGAAGTAAATTCCGCGCCTCCGCATCCGGCACTCCCGGCACTGCACTTCCGCCTTCCTTCCTCGCGCTGACCTCGGACGCCCTGATTGAGGGCGGCTTGACATCGGCTCCCAGCACCTTTGCGATTACCTCCAGGGCCGTGTTCCCCTAGAAGGGCGGCCGGAACGTGAGAATCTCGTAGAGGATGGCGCCGAGACTGTAGATGTCGTCATTTGGGGTCGTATATTGAGTGTTGATTTGACATGCTAGCTGCATCGTCAATCACCCGTGGCAAGCGTTAGATTTGCCATCCGTCGACCGCGGCTAAGAGAAGGCGAAGATCCATTAAGTAAGGTGTCCCCGGAATTCCTAATGGAATCGGCTTGAAACCTTAGGTTTGAGTTCCGCCGCTCAACCCTCGACCCTGCACCCTTCACCCTGGCAAACAGGAAAGTATTGACTTCGGACCTTGGACCTTGGACCTTCGACTGTTTTGCGCGCCCGCTGTCTCCGGCTCGCGGTCAGCGTTCCCATGGCGGTCTGCAGGTCTCGCGGAGCCACGCCTTCCATTCGGCTTCCAGGGCGGCCAGATCCCGGAAGCCGTATATCGAGCAGACCGCCGTGGCCGGGTGCAGGCTCCTCATCTCTTCGCAGAGCATGCGTATTCCGTCGATGCCCTTCCTGGACATCAGGAACTCGAACATGCCGAAGGCATGCAGGTAGGCCAGCGACGGAAGGAGCTCCCGCGTCTCCCGTGCCATGCCCCCGCGGCCCTCGGCCTCCTCTGCAATCGCGGATTCGCCGCGCGCGGAAACGAGAACGTCCGGCGGTATTGCGAAGAAGTCATGGGCGAGGATGCCGAGGAGCAGGCGCGAGTGCATCCGCCTCGCGCGGGTTTCCGACCATATGGCTGCGCCTTCGTGAATCCACCACGGAAGTCCGCCGCTGAAGCCGGAAAATACGTGGAAATACGCGTGGCCCGCCTCGTGCGGCAGCACGGCCGTCGCGGCGTATCCGCGCTCGCCCTCGATGCTCAAATCGAATGACGGACGAGTTGCGGAAGCATCCCTGACGAGGCACTCGCCTTCCGCCTTCCCCGTTCGCCCGGATTCCCCGGCGGCGCCGCCGCGCCTGTTGACCTCAATCCTGAAAAATACCTGCGCTGCGGAATCTCTTATCCCCCAGAGATTTGCAATCCTCCGCAGGTGGAATCCGGCGGAATCGGCTGCCGCTCGAGCGTCTGCTTCAGGCCCGGTCACGGAGAACAATCCCGGGGAAATCGTCCTTTCGGCAAGGGCCGTGCGGCGCAGAGACATCAAGACGCCGTCGGACGGATAGAGCCCCAGGAACTCCTCAATCAGGTCCAGCCCCTCCCGGGATTCGGGCCGCGGCCGCCCTGCGTTTAAGAGCTCCTCGACCGCCCCGGCAGAGCCGCCCTCGAAGGCGCCCGCGGCCGCGGGATCCCACGCGGCCGCCTCCCTGTATTCGCCGACTGCCCGGTCCGCGTCCCCTCCCGCAAGGAGACGGCCGGCCCTTCGCGCATGCAGATTTCCAATCCCGCGCATCGCCTCTGCCGGCGAGGCGGGATCGGCCCTCAGCAGGGCCAGCCAGGCCGATTCCGACCCGGCATCGTCCTCGTCATCTGCGCGGCCGGCCAAACCCCTCGCTCTCCCGCGGAGATCCTCGATTGCGCGTTCGCACCTGCCTTCAAGCGCGACCTGGTCAGCTGATTCCCCAAGCCTGGACCTCATCCTAGCCGCGACCATCGACGAGAGCCTGAAGTCGCCTGAATCGAACAGGAATCCCGCCCATTTGACGTAAAGGGCGCGCAGCTCGAGCCCGGGCCTGCCCGAGGATCCTCCGGAAAGGAAAGGCAGAAGGATCTCCTCCGCCAAGGCGAAGCCGCCGGCCGCAGCAAGGGCGGCCGCGCGCGATGACGCGGCCTCTGGGAAGCGCCCCCTGATTATGCGCGAGATGCCGGTTCTGCCGACGCTGACGCTGCCCTGCCCGGTCGATATGGTCACGGTTTCGGCGTCCTCCGAGACGATGGTCCCCTCGATGGCCTCCCCGTTCGAGAGCATGAGCGCGTCCATGCCGGAATCAGCCGCGGGCGAATCCGGAGCCGACGCCGCAAGCATGAGGAGGACGGTTCCCGCAATGACTGCGTTCATCGAATATTCGCTTTCAGCCCGGCTTGACACCCGGTCGGTTCGAATGTTAACCTTATCGCGGCAAACAGGTCAACGGATTGGTTCCGCGCACAATGCGGAGCCGCGCCAATATAGGGGGACAAGGGCATGAAAAACATCCTGATGGCGATTGCGGCGGTGGTTTTCCTGTCGGCTGCGGCTGTTCTCGCGGCTGAGGAGGCTGACCCGGCAAAACCGCCGGCTCCCGCGGCCGACAGCGCGGCGTCCAAGGCCGCTGACATGTTCAGGAAGGCCGTGGACCTGTGGCTGGCCGTGATGAAGCAGACCAGGGAGGAGCCTGACATGATCTCCCTGCTGGACGAGCTCTGCAGGGAAAAGGGAATCAACAGCTACAGGGAATACTCGGCGGCGGCGGAAAAGGAGCTCGGCGCAGCCTGGGAGGAGATCACGCAGAAGGAGTTCCACGGCCGCTGGGCGGCTGCGAAGGTCGAATACGAGAGTTTCCTCAGGAAAGTAGCCGAGGAGGAGAAGGCCGGGGAAAAGGACCCGAGGCTCACCTACGTGCCCGACAAGGCCGTAGTCGTCTACCTCAAGAACGGCGCGACCATCGAAGGCGTGGCCCGGAAGGGCATCCTGTCCGAGAAGACCGTGCGGGTGCGCAAGAAGTCCGAGACGAAGACCGAGACCATCTACCTGCAGGTCCCGCCGGCCGAGAAGGACGCCGGAATAAGGGTGTGGTACATCAACATGGTCGACGGGTTCACCTTCATCCAGTACACGAGCATCGACGAGAAGCAGGGGGTGGAGGTGGTCAGGTCCCTCACGCCCAGGGAATCCGAGCAGATTTTCAAGGACATCAAGGACAAGGAGGAGACGCTCAGGAACGCCGAGAAGAAGGCCAAGGCCGAGGAGCAGCGCGTCGGCAAGGAGAGGGCCGAAGCCGAGAAGGCCATGAGGGAGTCGGATCTCGCGAAGAAGAAGGGACTGGACCTCGAGAAGGCGCGCAAGGAGCGGCTGGAGCTGCTCACCAAGTTCCCGCCTTCCGCCGGGTGGAGCAGCGAGAAGCTCGCGGAGATCCGCAGGCGCTGGATTATAAACCACATCCCTCCCACGGAGATTGAGAGGGATTTCCTGTCCGTTTTCGAGAAGTGGCAGAGGGCCAAGGACGAGCAGGACCTCATAGACGGGAAGAAATGACGGCCCGGTTCCGTACGGGACGGAGCGGCCGCTGACTGGGACAATTTTTGTTCAGGAGAAAGCACATGGCGATTAAGGTGGCTATAAACGGGTTCGGCAGAATCGGCAGGCTGGTGTTCAGGGCGATAGAGGAGAGGAAGGACTTGCAGGTGGTCGCCGTGAACGACCTCGCGCCGCCCGATTCGCTTGCCCATCTCCTCAAGTTCGATTCCGTGCACGGCAAGTTCCCGCACAGCGTGACCACCGGCGAAGGGTTCATGAAGGTCGACGGCAGGGAAGTGAAGACCTTTTCCGAAAAGGACCCCGCAAAGCTCCCATGGGGCAAGCTGGGAATAGATTTCGTGGTGGAGTCCACCGGCGTGTTCCGCAAGCGGCAGCAGGTGGCCATGCACCTCGAGGCGGGCGCCAAGAAGGCAATCCTCACCGTGCCGGCCAAGGATGAAATCGACGCTACCATCGTGATGGGCGTCAACGAGAAGGACCTGAAGAGCACCCATAAAATCATCTCGAACGCCTCCTGCACGACAAACTGCCTCGCCCCCATGGCGATGATCCTCCACAAGGAGTTCGGCATCGAGAAGGGTCTCATGACCACGATCCACGCCTATACGAACGACCAGCGCATCCTCGACTTCATTCACGAGGACCTCAGAAGGGCCAGGAACGCCGCGACCAACATCATCCCGACGTCCACAGGCGCCGCCAAGGCCGTGGGCGAGGTGCTGCCCGCCCTCAAGGGGAAGCTCAACGGACTGGCCGTGCGCGTGCCCGTGCCCGACGGTTCGCTGTGCGACCTGACGGCTACGCTCAACAAGAAGGTGACCGTGGAGGACGTCAACAACGCCATGAAGGCCGCCGCTGCCGGCCCGCTCGAGGGAATCCTCGCGTATTCCGAGGACCCGATTGTCTCTTCCGACATCATCCACGACCCGCATTCCTGCGTGTTCGACTCCGAGCAGACGATGGTAATCGGAGGCAACATGGTGAAGGTCATAGGCTGGTACGACAACGAATGGGGCTACTCCAGCAGGGTAGTGGACCTGATGGCCTTCGCGTTCAACGCCTAGCACCGGGACATGCGTGTATCCGCCGCGCGCGCGCCCGGCTCCAGCGCGCGCGGGCGCATCCGACCGCCCGGGTCCTTTTTCCGGGCCTTTTGGGGGAATACAAGTGAAACGCGCCAACCTTTCGTCGGTCAAAATCGCGGGGAAGAGGGCGCTCATCCGCGCCGACCTGAACGTCCCGCTCAATGACAAGGGCGAAGTCACCGACGCCCTCAGAATCGAGGAATCTCTCGCCACTGTCCGGCACGTCCTCAAGAACGGCGGATCGGTCGTCATGATGTCGCACCTGGGAAGGCCCAAAGGGCCTGGCGACAAGAAGCTCATGATGAACGCGGTTGCGAAAGTCATGGAGCAGAAGCTCGGCACCAAGGTCGTCAAGCTCGACGGATGCGTCGAACCCGAAATCCAGAAGCGCACCAAGGCGCTCAAGCCGGGGGAGGTGATTCTCCTCGAAAACGTGCGCTTCTACCCCGAGGAGCAGGAAAGCAAGGAGGATTTCGCGAAAAAGCTCGCGGTTCACGGCGATTTCTTCGTCGGCGACGCCTTCGGCACGGTCCACAGGCCCGACGCCTCCGTGGCAATCGTCCCGAAGTTCCTCAAGCCCGCGGTCGCGGGCCTGCTCCTCGAAAAGGAGCTCAACGCCTTCGAGAAGATACTCGGCAAGCCCGAGAGCCCGTTCGTGGTCATCCTCGGCGGCGCAAAAGTCTCTGACAAGATTCCGGTCATCGACAACCTGCTCGCCAAGGCCAACGAAATCCTCATCGGCGGCGGCATGGCATACACTTTCCTCAAGGTCAAGGGCTTTAAAATCGGCTCTTCCCTGCTCGACGACAAGAACCTCGCGACCGCCGAGAAGATTCTGAAGAACGCCGAGGCGAAGAAGGTTTCCGTGCTGCTCCCCGTGGACCACGTGGTCGCCGACTCGCCCGACGCGGCGTCCGGCCAAGTCGTGAAGGGATCCTTCGAGAAGGGCATGGGCCTGGACATCGGGCCCGAGACCAGGGAGCTCTTCCGCAAGAGAATCCTCGGCGCCAGGACGGTCGTGTGGAACGGCCCCTTGGGCATGTTCGAGAAGAAGCCGTTCAGGGAGGGGTCCCTCCTGGTGGCGAAAGCCCTGTCGGAATCCAAGGCGTTCACGGTGATTGGAGGCGGCGACACGGCCGCCGCAATCGCGGAGTTCGGCCTGGAATCCAGGATGGGCCACGTATCCACGGGCGGCGGCGCTTCGCTCGAGCTGCTCTCGGGCAAACCCCTTCCGGGCGTGGAAGCCCTCGACCCGGCCTAGCCCTGGATGAAAGCCCGGTTTCTCTGAAGTTTGAACCGAGGCCGGGTGCAGCGCAGCCGCGCTGCACCCGGCGAACGCCTTGCGCCTTTTGCGCCTCTTTGCGGCTGATTGACCGTCATATGTCCATCAACCACCGTTCTGAAGGCCTGCTCGGAAGACGAGGTCTCAAGATTGCCCCGTCGGTCCTTGCCGCTGATTTCGGCAGGCTCCGCCAAGAAGTACAGGCCGCGGAAAAAGCGGGCGCCGACCTGCTCCACCTCGACGTGATGGACGGGCATTTCGTGCCCAACATCACCATCGGTCCGGACATCGTGGCCGCGGTGAGGGCGGCGGTCTCGATTCCGATAGACTCGCACCTCATGATCTCGAGGCCCCGGGACTACGTGAAGAGGTTCGCCGACGCGGGAGCGGACATCATATTCATCCACGTCGAGTCCGAGGGGGACACGGCGGAGACCCTCGGCCACATCCGCGAATGCGGGGCCGCGGCCGGAATCACGCTCAATCCCGAGACCCCCCTCGATGCGGTCAGGCCGTTCCTGGGCATGGCCGATTTCGCGCTGGTTATGACCGTCAGGCCCGGGTTCGGAGGCCAGAAATTCATGGCGTCGGAACTCGCCAAGGCCAAGGCGATTTCCGCCATGGGCAAACCGGTTGCCATCGACGGCGGCGTGGGGCCCTTGAACGCCCGCGCCTGCGTGGAGAACGGCGCAGAAATCCTGGTAGCCGGGACTTCGGTCTTCCGCGGCGGGGACATCGCGAAGAACATCGCGGAGCTTAGAAAGGCGGCGCTCGGCGGGAGCTGAGAGCTGGGTGTGACCGGGGTAGGAAGGGCTTGGGGAAAGTTGACAGATTGGCTCCCTGATTCAGCGTCTTTCAGTCAAGGTCAGCGTTCTCAGACTCTTGGTTCAATGATATCTCCGGTTTCCGGGTCGTCATCGACGAATCATTTTCGCGGCCCGGGCAAGCCGGATTCCGATGTCGTCCAGGTACGGCTTGTCCAGACTGCGAAAATGGAAGTCATAGTCGTCAAATCCGAATCGACCCGCTGGGACGAGGAAGGCAGGCTGCAGGGGAATCTGCAAATCCCGCTGAGTCCCGAAGGCATGGGAAAGGCAGGGGAGCTGGGCGCTGAGCTCGCCATGCTCAAGGTGAAGCGAATCTACTCCGGCTTTTCTCTTCCGGCGTACCAGACGGCGTGCATCATATCCGACATGGACGGGAGGGTTTCCGTCCGCCGGTCGCCGGATTTGGACGAGGTCGACTTCGGGCTGTGGCAGGGGCTTCTGGATCTCGATCTCAAACGCAAGCACAGGCGCGCGTATTTCAAGTGGCTTGCCGACCCGGCTTCAATCGAGCCGCCCGGCGGGGAAAGGCTGGGCGATGCCTATCAGAGGCTGGTGGAGGCGGTCGAATCGGTCATGCATGCCGACAGGAAGAAGCGAATCATGGTCGTCACCGGCCGCTATGCCTGCGCCCTCCTTGCATGCTATTTCAAGGACGCGGGGCTCAAGTCGTTCTGGGAGGTTTTCCGCGACCCCAGAAGATGGGAGTTGTTTGCGGTCTGAGGCGCTGCTATAATCACCCGTCATCTGTTCGGCTGCTTTGCCGGCAGGGCGTGGGGGGGGAGGGACCCGAGGGATTTCCGATTCCTGGTCCCCGCCGCGTTTCCGGCGAATCGGCCGGCGGCGGCAGCGTTTGAGAGGATCCCGATGGCCTGGAACCTTGGGCTAAGAAGGAAGAGCAAGATGCCGTCCGGGCTCTGGCTCAAATGCGACGGCTGCGGCGAGATGATCTTCAAGAAGGACGTCGAGGACCGTCTCAACACCTGCCCGAGGTGCGGACATCATTTCAGAATCAGCGCGCGGGAGAGGGTGCGCGTCACGCTTGACAGGGACTCGTTCGAGGAGCTGTGGGCCGATCTGGAGCCGGTGGACGTCCTCGGATTCAACGCGGCCAGGGCGTATTCCGAGAAACTCGTCCAGGCGCAGGAGGCCACGGGGCTTAAGGACGCTGCTGTCTGCGGGCTCGGCGCGATTGACGGCAGGGAAGTCGTATTCCTGGTGACCGACTCCGCCTTCATCCAGGGCAGCATGGGCGTTGTGGTCGGGGAGAAGATTGCGCTGTGCGCCGAGAAGGCAGCCGACCTGCGCGTTCCCTTCGTGGCGGTATCCGGATCCGGCGGCGGCGCGAGGATGGAGGAAGGCGTTCTGAGCCTCATGCAGATGGCCAAGACGACGGCCGCGCTCGAAAGGCTTTCCCAGGCGGGCGTGCTCTACGCCGTGGTCCTCACGAACGCGACGATGGGCGGTGCGCTTGCGTCATGGGCCTTCCTCGGCGACGTGACAATCGCGGAACCGCGGGCGCTGATTGGATTCACCGGCCCGCGCGTGATTCGGCAGACCGTGAAGACCGAGCTTCCAAAGGGCTTCCAGACCTCGGAATTCCTGCTCGAGAAGGGCTTCATCGACGCGATAGTGCCGAGGTCGGAAATCCGGCCCTTCATCTCGAAAATCATCCGCTACTGCGGAGCATGGCCTTCCCGCCGCGTCAGGGAGACCGTCGGCGCGTCGAGGAAGGGCAAGGCGCGCTGACCAGGCGCAAGACATGCGATTGTCTTCTCTTCCCCACCCCAATGCGGTCCGCTGTGTACGGCCACCGGAAAACGGTTCACAGGCAATCCGTCGGATCACCCCTACCCAAGTCCAGGACATCGAGAAGAGCGGTCCCTGTGGGAGGCGAATACATCACGAAGCCTTCCGATGCTTCGCCGATTTCTCCGTGCACTCTCTTCAAATACCAGAATTTGGAAATCCGCCTGCGGCTTTCGTGGTTCATTCCGCCAGCGCCTGCATGACGTCTGACGGGGACAGGACCTCGATTCCTTCAGCGGGAAAGCCCTTCTCGCGCGCGAACAGGACCGGACCGGTTCCTTCCCCTTGCATCCGGGAAAGCGGAATCGGGACTCCTCTCGCTTCTTGACATGCCGGATGTTGCATGTAGAATTTGAGATATCCGGTCCTGATGCGCATGCCGCATGCTTGCTTGGCCGGACCGGCGATATGATTCGGACATGCGGAATCCTGTTTGTCCGGGTCCGGCATGTCCGAATCATGGGCGATTAGCTCAGCTGGTTAGAGCGCTAGCTCGACAAGCTAGAGGTCGTGAGTTCAAGTCTCACATCGCCCAGAAGAAAAAGCGGATGCAGGCAGCGCCTGCATCCGCTTTTTCTTTCACTCGACAGACGGCTCTGCTTTGTGTCAATCGTATTTGATTTCTTGCGAAGCAAGAAATCAGTTGAACTGGTTCGTGTCCACCCACGCCATGCTGAGCAGGGACCAGAAGTCCAGGGCAAGGCCCGAAAGGACGTATTCATACGGCAGCCAGCCGTACCCCTCATCCCCCCATTCCCGGCCCCAGGAGTTGCGAATCAGCAGCGCGCCGGTCGTGGAAGCCTTGGCCTTGGTGCTCCTGATCTTTTTGGCGTCGTCGTAGCCCACGGCCACCACGGCGTGGCCCCACTGCGCCTTCTCCCCCGGGCCGGGGAACGGTATCGCCCCCTTGGAGTCCCCGGAATCGAACGAAGGGAATCCGTAGAACCCGAACATCGACGGGATCCCCGCTGCGAGGTATTTCATGACGCTCGCCAGAACGTCGGCTGCTTTCACGCCCCCTCCCCTCGGATCGTGGCAGAAATACTTGAGCGCCTCGAAATTGTCCGCCACCGCGTACACGAAAGCAGTGGGATCCCTGTCGAAGTCCGGGTCCTTGTCCGTGTAGGGCCAGTAGCTCTCGACCGGCACGCCGCAAAGGGCGAGGGCGGCCATCGCGTTGCGGAGCCATGCGCCTGTATCCCCCGTAACACCCATCAGGTTCCTCGTGGCCTTGTACACGAACAGCCGTGATCCCTCCATGTTCTTGCCGAACGCCCTGCGCTGGAAATACTCCGCGACTCCCACGCAGGCGTGGGCCGTGCACGACCCGAGCATGCCCTGGTTCTCCACCGGAGAGCACCAGCTCCTCAGGTCCGTCTTCCCGGGCGGAGCTTTCGCCTTCTTTCCCGACGCTGCGACGCCGAGCTTCCCCGCAATGTCCGAAATCTCCGGCTTCGCCTCGGTGAAGTCCCTCAAATCCGGCATGGGCGGCAGCCAGCCTGTTCCAACCCTGGCGCCGGTCGATGAGATGATTACGGTCTTGTATGCCGAATACATGCGTCCTCCTTTCGCCTTGCGGCCATTCGAATCGGCCAGGCAGATATCAAATCAACATGGGCGGATTCCCGCACTTCCTGCCGATTGGTCTCCGGCATGGGCAGCACGTGCATAAACATACCAAATCGAGCCTCCAAGGAGAACTCCAGACGAAGGCATCGGATCATATGCGCCATGTTTAGCAAGGTCTGGAAAGAGCATTCAGCGCTGAAACGCAGAAGGGGGGCTTAATACGTTTATCGGGTAGACCCAGCAAAGCTGAGCAGCAACCAGGAATGACGAATACAAAACACGCAGATCCCGCTGAGACTACAGAGGATCCTGGATGCTGGTGGTACGGGCCGGATCGCGGCGTTGGAGCTCGAGATGCGGCCCGCCGCTGCCTGAAATTCCTGCATCCGCGGATCGAAACTCCAGTCGTCGCCGGGAGCTAGACCGAACCGGCTTTCCCGGCTGCAACTTCAGGCGGAAGCTCCTCCATGAAAATGCATACCCGCATCAAAGCCTAATCGTGAACCTGATTCCCGCCTGGAGGGTGTACCTCCCCACGAGATCCCCCACGTAGGCTCCGTAATGCCATTCGTCCCCTTCATGCGGCGCGAACAGGTACTCGAACGATCCGAAGAACCCGAAACCGAACCTGCTGGAATTAATCTCGAGTCCAAGCAGCAGGGACACGCCGAATGCCATGCTCCCGTTCCAGTCGGCCTCGAGCGACGAGAAGGAATCGCCCACGTGATAGTCCAGCCTGTCGAGGTTGAATCCCGGTCTTATCAGGAGGCTCGGGCCCCTCGATCCGAGCCTCAACGGCAGCCCGATGCTCGTGCCTATCCAGTTGCCGCTTCCCTCGTCGACCGTGATTCCGAAACTGCCGCTGACGTCGAATCCAATCCCTACCGCCCTCCCCCTGAAGAAGTTGTACCCAACGGCAATGCCGCCGCCGACCGCCGCGGCAACCACGTCTTCCCCTGTTTCGAAGGCGGGAAACGCCACCCCAGGAAAGATAGAAATAGTAACCCTCGGCTGCGTGCTGACAGTCGGATCCGGCATGCCAATCCCTGGCCCCATCCTCCCCTGGGCCAGGCATGGTGCGGCAAGGACTACGCAAAGGGCAAGTACCAGTATCCGCAAGGAAGTCTTCATAACAGTCTCCTCCAGCAAATGCTGCTAGAAAACAGAAGTGTAATTCTAGATGTTTCCAGGGACAGTTGAAAGGGATTCGATGCGGACGGAGACCGGATGATTACTGAAAAGGACTGTGGCGCAGATTTCAGGAGGATGCTCCTATTCCAGAGTCCCTGAATCAAGCCTGGATTCCGGCTTTCGCCGGAATGACGTTGATTATTGCTCACCGGTTACCGCTTACGGCGCTAGCGGTCGCCATTGAATCGGCGGGAGGCCAAAAGCCGATTCAATGCCTCCCACAGTCCAGCATGTTGCGCCCCTGTGGCCCCTCAACCTGCAACCTGAAACCTGCAACCCATCATCTGCCCCCCCGGTCCACGGACCACGGCCTACGGTCCACATATCCGCGGCCCACGGGATCTACTTGACCGTCCCCTGCTTAAGCATGTACCCGGTCATCAGTGCGAGCTGCCTGAGCGAGGTGGCGCGCACCGAGGCCTCGGCGCTCTCGGCTTTCCACATTCCCCTCCCCTCCCCGGTCATCTCGAGCCCTTCCAGAACGACGGGATCCCTCTTCGCGCAGAATGCCCCATAAGCCTCCTCGCCTGCGCCGAAAGCCGACGCGGATGAGAAGAACAGGAACGCATCCCCCTTGGCCTTTCCGTCCGCCAGAGCCCAGGCCGCCAAGTTTTCCGAAGAAGCCTTCGGCTTCCCGGCGCCCGTGAACACGGCAGCCGCGCAGGCCCCTGGGCCAGGCTCGGCGGCTTTCAATCCCGCCTCGACTGCCGCGGAAAGCGCCCCTGGCGCCGCAATTCCGGCTTTCCTCAGCTTCCATGACAGGAAACCGCACCAGCCCGCGGTCTCATCGCCCGTCAGGGCCGAAGCACCGGCGGAAATCTTATCGAGCACCTCCTTCAGGACCTTCGTGTCCGCGGAGGTTCCGGTCTCAGCGCAGGACGAGGCGAGCGCGCAGGCGACGACGACGAGCAGGCGCGGGTCGGAAATGCCTTGAGCAGCGCCGGCGATGCCGTCGAGAGCCGCGGCCACGGCCCCGGCCTGCGGTCCCCATTCGCGCGAGCTGCCCGACTCGATGAGCACAATCGCGGCGAGCGAAACCGCGTCTGCGGATGCCGCCGACGGCGCCTTGCCGTCCTTGAGAATCCACGCAGCGAGCCGCGCCGCTACCTCGTCCGCGCCCGGTCTCTTCACTTTCGTCATGACGTTGATCCCCTTGCCTTCGCTCTCCTCCCCGGCTTCTTTCTTCGCATCGGCTCCGGCTTTACCGCCAGTGAAACCCGGAGTCGGAGTCGGGGTTGGAGTCGGACTCTGGCCCGGCGAAAGCCCGGGGGACGGAGTCGGAGATGGCGTGGGCGTCGGGGTCGGGGTCGAGTTGGGAGCAGGAGCGCCGCCCGTCGGGGGAGCAGCCCCGCCCGAAGAAGGCGATCCGGAGTCCTTCCTGCCTGCCCTGGAAGCCGCACCCGGGGCGCTCTTGTCCTGCAGCACCCTCTTCAGCTTCTCCTTCTCAGCGCTGACCGTCGCATCCAGATCCTCGGACACGAGGAATGAGGTGTAGGGCGTTGCGATGCCGTATTTGAGGCCCAGGTCCAGCACCTCGGTCTTGAGCTCCTCGTTCTCGCCTTTGAGGGCGATTTCGTCGAGCAGCATCCTTATCTTCTTCATTGCCCAGAGTTTCGGCAGTGAAGGCCTGGCTTCGTCGGTTTCCGGGAAGTCGAACGTCTTCTCGAACTTGAACAAGTCCTGCCCTTTCTTTGCGCTCAGGACCACGGTGCTCCTGCCCGGCTTGCCGTATTTCCCGAGGACAAGAAGCTGCTCGCCCGCGAAGAGATACGCGATGTCGTTCGGATACACGGCCGACGCGCCCGATTCGCCCATGTCCAGCTTGAGGTCGGAAAGGACAGGCATGCTGATTTTGGCCTGGAACGTCGAGATTCTGGTTTCCATCTCGTATTCCTGGGGCACGAATTCGGCCGTACCCCTCGATCTCTTCGCAAGCTGCCTGAGAAGGAAGTAGTTCAGGTCCGCCCCGATGCCGAAGTTGAATATCCGCGCGTTGTCCTTGAGCCTGCCTCTCGCGTTCTCGATTATCCTGTCCTGGTTCGTCTCGCCCTGCGTCGGCATCCCGTCGGTCACGAACACCACGAAAAACGGCCTGTCGCCGCCCGCGTTCATTCCAAGGGCAGTCGTGAGCGCGTGGTCGATGTTCGTGCCTCCGCCCGATTGCAGGGAGTCTATGAAGGCTTTGGCGGCTTCCATGTTGTCGAACGTAGGATGCATGAGCTCGCCCCTGAAGGGCGCCGCGGAATAGTTGAAGTGCACGATGTTGAACCTGTCCTTGCGGTTGAGCGTCCTTATGCAGTAGTGGAGCGCTCTCTTGGCGAGGTCCATCTTCTGCCCGGCCATTGACCCCGACGTGTCTATCACGAAGACCAAGTCCTTTGCCAGGGCCTCGGCTGCCGAAACGCCCGATTTCGGCGTTATCATCACCATGAAGTAGCCGTCACCGCCCTTCCGGAACGCTATGACGTCGATGCCCGTGTCCTCCATCCTGAGCGTGTATGCGACGTGCAGGTCCTTGTCCGGCTTGAATCCCGAGGCCTTGAATCCGATGACCGCCTTCGACGGGCCCACTTCCTTCTCGATTGCATGGGAGTTCGAGACGACCGACGTTATCGGCACCTCCGAACGCACGGTCATGGCGAACGAGAACTCGTCCTGGGAAATCCCTGAAGCGCCCCCTGCCGTCAGGGGATATCCGTACTCGCAGGTCCCCGATTCGAAACCAATCACCTCCATGTACTCCAGCTCGATTCTCTGCTCGGCGCCCGCGGCTATCTCCGAGATGGCAACCGAGAACTCGCCTTTTCCTGCGCCTTCGAGAAGCACCGCCTTTTTCCCCGCGGCTTTTGCTGCTTCATATTCCGCCTTCGCCGCCTGCTTCTCCTTGATTTTCCCTTCGCGCATTTCGCCATTAATCCATGTCACAAATCGGTTTATGCTGGCTTCATCCGGCACGGGGAAGAAGTACCTGGCCTCGACCTTCGACCCCGTCTCGTTCTTGAAGACCTGCGCGATTTTCGTCACAGCCACCTGGTTGTCAATCGTGACTTCGACCTTATGCGATACCATCCGAAGCCGCGTGCCGTCACCGGCGACGATTCTGCCCGTTCCGTATGAAGCGCCGCAAAGAACGGCGAGAACGGCAGAGGCGAGCGAAGCGGCGATTGGGATTCTTAAGCATGAAGTCCTCATGACATTTCCCTTAAAAAGAGCTGGTTCAACTGCTTTTTCGACGCTGTTTGCCCGATTAAGTTCCCGCGCAAATCATCCTTTCAATGGGTTGCGGTTGACTCCGATTGCCGGATTGCGTACGTTAACATCAGTTGGAGAATGGATTTCTGAATGGGCAATCCGTGGAATACATCTTCAAGGGAATCGTCGATGGCGAAGAAAACCGCTTCTAGAAAGAAGAAAAAGGCGGAAGGGGTGTTGAAAGTACCTCTATTGCTTGCTCCGCAGCCTGAAGGCGGATTCACGGTTACCAGCCCGGTCATACCTGAGCTCCTGACGGAAGGGGACACGCTTCAGGAAGCCTTGAAAAACGTGGAAGATGCACTCAGAGCCGCATTGGAAATATACGAAGATCTCGGAAAAACGTTTCCCTCGAACCTCTTTCAGAATCCAGTGTCAAATCCAATATGGTTCGAGTTTCTGGTTGCAGCTCGATGAAGTATCGCGATGCTGCAAGAAAGCTGGCGGTTCTAGGATGCGAGGAACTTTTGCGGCGCAGCGGGGGATCGCATCGCAAGTGGTTTAACCGGACCTCAGGCAGAAGTTCAGTCTGCCTGATTGGGGGTCAAAGGATCTCAAGGGTGGCACGTTGCGGGCTGCCGTGAAGCAGCTTGGACTGGACTGGGATGATTTTCTTCGAGCCTGACCCAAGGTTCGGCAGCCCCTCAGGGAATTCCAGGCAATCGAGTCCAATTATTAGATTGCACTTCAAGGCAAACCCCATGCAGGCAGGCTATTTCATCCCCAAGGAAAGGAGCAGCAGGGTGTTCGACGCGTCCATCCCGCCGGCGCTCGAAGTCGATTCAGGCGCGATCGTGACGTTCGAGACCTCCGACGCGGCATACGAGAAGCTCTGGAAGACGAGGAAGGTCATGCACGGCGGGTACAACGTCGTGACGGGCCCCCTGCGCGTCCGGGGCGCCATGCCCGGCGACGCGCTGAGAATTGGAATCCTAGACGTCGAAATCACGCGGGCATGGGCGGCATGGTTCCCGGACTACGGCCTGGTGAAGACGAAAAAGCTCAGGATGAAACAGGTCAGGATTGCACGGGGGAGGATAGCGATAAGCAGGAGTCTTACGGTGCCGCTCCGGCCCATGATTGGGTGCATCGGCACGGCGCCGACGAAGGGCGCGGGGTCCGCGTACGAGCCTGCATATTCGTGGGGCGGGAACATGGATTTGCCGCAGATTTGCCCGGGCGCGGTCCTCCACCTGCCGGTCTATGCGCCGGGCGGCCCCCTTTCAGTCGGCGACCTGCACGCGGCCATGGGCGAAGCCGAGGCGGCATCGGTCGGATTCGAGGCTGCCGGCCGGGCCGTGCTGAAGGTCGAGGTCGCGAAAGGCATGAAATTGAGCTGCCCGCGCATAAGGCTGGGCGAGACGACGTATCTGGTCGGAATAGGGGAGAACATGGACGCCGCGCGAAGGACGGCGGCGCGGGAAGCGTGGAAATTCCTGAGAAAGGACCTGAGGCTTGCGGAATTCGACGCGTTCGCGTACTTCGCGTCGAGGGTGGACCTTCGCTTCGGCGGCCCGGCGGCGGACATAGTCCTCGCCGCGGTCCCGGATCCCTGATATCGCTCACCGCCTCGCATTGCCCCTGATATCCCGGCTCGTCCGGGTTCTGATATCGGCCCGGCTGTTGCGGCGGATCCGGATTCCGGTTTGACCGGCTTCGCGATATACATTATAATTATACATCTACTGTATGCTTGGGGGTGAACCATGGTCAGGACACAGATATATCTGACTGAAGAAGAGCAAGCCGCGCTCAGAGACCTCTCGATGCGGACCGGGAAGAGCAAGAGCGACTTGATACGCAAGGCCGTCGAATACTTCATCAGCCGTTTTCATCCCAAGGACCGGAAGGCGCTACTCGTCGGCGCAAAGGGGATGTGGGCAGGCAGGACGGATCTCCCGGATTTCCGCTCTTTGAGACGCGAGGTCGACAGGACCCGGGGGAAGGAATAGGTCGTGGCGAAAAACCTCCTGCTGGATACGGACGTCCTGGTCGAATACCTCCGCGGGAACGGCAAGGCTGTTTCATTCGTAGAGAAGGCGCGGAGCGCCATGTGCATCTCGACCGTCACGGTCGCCGAGCTCTACGCCGGGGTAAGGGATGGTTCTGAACGGAGAGCGATGGACGGGTTCATCGGGGCGTTCGAAATCATCCCCGTTGACGAACAAATCGCCCGGCAAGGGGGGCTTTTCCGAAGGGAATTCGCGCCGAGCCACGGGGTCGGGCTGGGGGACGCCCTGATTGCCGGCACGGCGCGGGTCAGGAACCTCGATCTCGTGACCCTGAACAAGCGGCATTTCCCGATGCTGGAGGCGAAAAGCCCCTATTGAA
>DYIT01000207.1 GCA_020723505.1 Candidatus Kuenenia stuttgartensis | reverse complement strand
CGCCGCGAATGCAACTGGATGCCGGCTTTCGTCGGAATGACGATGCTCTCGGTTCGACGCCGCCCACCACGACCAGGCAATGATGCCGTTCGGTGCCGCATGCAATCCGGCAGGATTGATCGACCGCTGGCTCACGCCAATCAAATCCAAAATCCTAACGAAATCCCAAAACCCAAATCATAACGCAGCCGAGCCGCAACCAAAGGCGGCGCAAAATCCCCCGACACTCCCCACTATTCCAGTTTTCCATTATTCCTGAGTCAGGAGATCCGCGTTCCTGCGTCACGGAAACCGACATTCCAGCGTAAGGGGGTCACCATTCAGGCGCAGCGCGTATCCCGGGGCGTTCTCGCTTTGCCGCCATCGGACGCTCGATGCTGCACACTCGACACAATCCATGACCTTGGACCCTCGACTTTTCAGGAACTTTTACCCCAGTGGAACGTCATATTGATAGGCGCTGAATCGTCCGGTCAGGATACCCGTGCGGGAATTGAAAGGGCACAGTGCCCCGGTTGCCCGGATTCCGTCTTTCAGGTAACATTGCGTGCTCGTATCGCGGCTCCCAGGGGTTTGCGCCATCGGCGCGGAGCCGCGGAATCAATTCATTTCCTGATGTTTGCGGGGGTGAGAATGCTTTCCGGAAGACTTGCTGCAACCGTCGCGTGCATGTCCCTTGTCGCGGCCCTGCTTATCCCGGGGCCGCCTCCAGCCGCCGCCGAGGAGAGCCCGGCGCCGGCGGGGAAGAAGCTCCCGGACGAGAACACCATTTACATTCCCTACAAGGAGCTCAAGGAGGTGTTCGAGAAGGAAGGGGGCGGCGTATTCCTCCCCTACTCCACCTTCATAAAGCTATGGCAGAAGAACAGGCCGCCCGAGCTCGAAGGGCTCGAACAGCCCGACCTCCCGGCGGCAATCACGGCCGCCAGATACGAAGGCACGGCGAAGGAGGAGGCGGTGACGTTCAGCGCCGAATACCAGGGGCACGTCTTCAGGAAGGGCTGGACCGCCGTCCCGTTTGCGTTCCGCGAACTCGCGATATCCAAGGTCCACCCGGGAGACGGGAAATCAGTGCTGACCTCCCCCGGCGACGGCTACGTGCTCATGGTCCCGGGCCCGGGCCAGTTCAGCCTCAAGGTCGACTTCATCGCCAAGGTGAAGGAGCAGGCGGGAAAGCGCTCCTTCTCCTTCAGCACTCCAGCGGCGACAAGGTCGAGGTTCGAGGTGGTGCTGCCCGGACGGTCCCTCAAGGTCGACCTCGAGCCGAACCTCGCAGCCACCATCACCGACGAGCCCCAGGACTCCACCAAGGTGTTCGCCTTCCTCGGAGCGGCCGAGCGAATCTCCGTGAGCTGGGAGCCGCAGATAAAGAAGGAAACGGCAAAGAAGCCCCTCCTCTCGCCTGTCGTCCACGGGTCAATCAGGATTGAGGAGGGCATAGTGGAATCGGTCGCGACCCTCGACTACAAGATCAGGCAGGCGCCATGCGACGAGTTCAAGGTGGCGTTCCCGGCGGCGTACCAGCTCGTCAAGGTCGACGGGCCCAACATCCGGGAGTGGAGCGACGACGAGAAGGCCGGCAACGAGAAGATTCTCAAGGTGACCCTCCACACGCCGGCCAAGGAATCCTTCAGGTTCACCGTGCAAATCGAAAGGATCGCGGACACGGCCGGCGAGGTCCAGGTCCCCTGCCTGAGGACGGTCGATACGGTCAGGGAGGAGGGATTCCTCGCGATCGCCGTGATGCCCCCGCTCAAGGCCAAGGTCGTGAAGAGGGAGGGGCTGTCCCAGATGGACCTGAACGAGATACCAAAGGAAATCAAGGGGCAGAACACCGAGTTCGGCTTCAGGTATCCCAAGCAGCCCGTGGCGCTTACCATGGCCGTCGAGACGATGAAACCCGAGATTTACGCCGTGGTCGTGTCGCACGTGGACATCCAGGAGCACCTCGTGGTGTTCAGGTGCGAGACCGACTTCCGCGTCGAGAAGGCCGGGATGTTCAGCGTGGGCTTCATCATCCCCAAGGACTACCTGCCCATGCAGGTCGGCAGGCCGGGACTCACGGGGGACTGGAGGGTGACGAAGCACGAGGAGGGCCAGGCCCTCGACATTCAGCTTCTCGCGAAGACGGCGGGATCGTTCCAGATTCCCTTCGAGCTCTCCCTCAAGCGGGACGAAATCGAGGGAGTGTTCTCCCTGCCGTTCGTGAAGGTGGTCGGAGCAAAGAACGAGAAGGGGTTCACCGCGGTCACGGTCGCCGAGGGATTCTCGATTACCACGGACGAGAAGTCCATGGTCGGGTTCATCCCGGCCGAGGAGGAAATCCGCGGGATGGTCTTCCAGAACGCGTTCACGGCCGCCTCGCTCAGGAACAAGTCGGTGTCGCTGGGGCTCAAGTACCTCCAGCATCCGCTCAAGGCCGAACTGACCGTCGAGAAGCTCAAGAGCCAGGTCACTGCGTCCGTGCGCACGCTCGTGGACGTGAAGGAGGACGGCATCAAGGTCAGCCACTTCATCGTATACGACATCAAGCGCGCCGCAATCAGGGAGTTCCAGTTCTCCCTTCCCGAATCCGTCGACCCCGACAAGGCCGAGATAAAAATCGCGGACTGGGAGCAGACCAGGAAGGACGCGAAGAAGGAGAAGGGGAGGGTGCATTACGACGTCCTGGTGCACAAGAAGGTGCAGGGCGCGGTCACGCTCGCGGTGACCTACGAGCTCAAGATGAAGGACATCGCCGTCGGCCAGCGCACGGCCGTGGAAATACCCGACATCAAGGTCGACGACGTCTTCCAGTGGAACGGCTTCATCGCCGTCCTCAAGGGCAACAACGTCGTCGTCGAGGAGAAGGAGGCCGCGGCGCTCGATCCCAAGGACCCCAAGGAGCTGCCGGACGAGCTCAGGGCCGCCGAGCCATTCATGGCCTACTGGTTCCAGAGCCACCCGTATTCGCTCACCCTGGACCTCATCAAGTACAACTACGAGGAGATGGTCACGACGGTGATAAGCGCCATGCACGTCGAAGCCGTGCTCACGGGCGAGCGCGAGCTCAACTGCACCGCGATACTCGAGGTGAAGTCGAAGCAGGCGCAGTTCCTGAGGCTTAAGATGCCGCCGGGTTCGCGGTTCCTCGAGGATCTCACCGTGGACGGCCAGAGCGTCAGAGCCTCGAAGACGGAGAAGAGCCAGGCCGAGAACGAGTATCTCGTGGACCTGAGCAGGACAAAGGGCAAGGAGACGGAGTTCCACGTCATCATGCGCTACGCGGTATCCGAGGCCGGGCGGAAGAGCATGGGGATCATGTCGTCGGGGTATTCGATTGTCCTTCCCGCAATATTGGCCGAATCGGGCGCGAACGCCGAGATGAAACCGGGCACGCTCTGGCCTCCGCCGG
This sequence comes from Candidatus Kuenenia stuttgartensis, assembly GCA_020723505.1. Classification (GTDB taxonomy): domain Bacteria; phylum Planctomycetota; class JAKEIC01; order JAKEIC01; family DYIT01; genus DYIT01. The sequence continues at coordinate 1,687 of DYIT01000207.1, read as the reverse complement.
TGAACAGGATTACCCTGAACCTGCATTGCCCGACGAAGTACAAGTACCTGTCCTTCAGCACCGAGATGATTAGGCTGACCCGGCCGACGGGGGTGTGGCAGTCGATTCGCGACGCGCTGCTCGGGGCCGAGGAGTGGCGCAAGCGGGAAGCGGACGCCCTTGCGGCGGAAATCGCCGCCCTGAAGCAGAGGGCCGGGGTGAAATCGTCCGGCGCCGAGACCGTGGAGAGGAAGACGTTCTCGTTCTACAAGACATCGGCGGGCGCCGAGGTGAAGATGACCTACATGCACCAGAACTTCTTCGCGTTCCTCGACGTTTTGTTCCTAATCGCGGCCATAGCGGTGCTCGTTGTTCTGCCCCACATGAAGATCACGGGGCGCGCGCCTGCGCTCCTCGGGTTCGCGTCAGGCTGCCTGCTCGTGTCCGCGCTGTCCGAGGCGCTGACCCCGTTCGCAGGCACGGTCTTCATCGCGACAATCCTGTCGGCCGTGTTCTGGGCGGGCTATTTCGTATGGATTGACGCGCGGCGCCTGTTCGAGAAACAGCGCGCAGCCAGGCCCCAGGGGCCGCGCGGAGGGCCGGAAATCCCCGGCAAGCCGCCGGAACCCACGGCTCCGCCCGCGGCGCCAGCAGGGCAGGCCTCAGGCGCGGCGCCCGAGGCCGGCGAATCCGACCAGGATTCCAAGTCCTCGAAGCGCAAGAAGGCGAGGAAGCCTGGCAAGGAAGGCGAAGAAGGCCCCGAGTCTCCTGCGGAGGGGAGGTGAACGTGAAAAAGCGGAATACGACCGCTGTTCTCCTGGCAGTCGCTGCGGCGCTGGTTTGCACGGCGAACGCTGCCGCTTCGGAGAAGCCGGACAAGAAAATCTTCGTCCCCAGGGAAGAATGGGGCGAGGTCGTCAAGAAAGTGCCGGACGGCGTCTTCATGCCGTACGACGAGTACCAGAGGCTCAAGAGGCTTGCCGACAGGGCGGAATCCGGCGCGCTGGGGACGGCCGAAAGGGCGCCGCGAGCTTCGATAGAGTCCGCGGGATACTCGGGCAGGATTGAGGGCGACGTGCTCGCGCTCGCGGGCGCCCTCCGGATTCTCTCGTTCACCAAGGACATCTGCATCGTGCCCCTTGATCTCGGAGGGGCGGCGGTGCGGTCCGCGCTCCTGGACGGGAAGCCGGCGCAGCTCGCCGCAGAGGGCGGCAGGATTCATCTAATAATGGCGGGCGAGGGTATGCACGACCTCGCGATTGAAATCACCTGCCCGCTCAACAAGACGCCCGCGGGATCCGAGGCGAAGTGCCTCCTCCCGAGGGCGGCGGGATCGGCCGTGACGGTGCTCCTCCCCGGCAACCAGGAGGCGAAGACGTCGCCCGATCTGTCGGTGTCCGCGTACGACCGCGAGAAGTCGGTGACGACCGTCACGACCGCCCTCGGGTCCTCACGCACTTATTCGCTCGCCTTCAGGGGAAAGGCGCTGGACGCGAGGCTCTCGCCTCTCGTCTTCCTCCACAGGAACCTCGACTTCTCCGTGGTCAACGGCATAGGCATGGCGAAGTGGGACCTGAAGTTCGCCGTGGCGAGGGAGGAAATCGGCCAGATTGACCTCAACGTGCCCCGCGACTGGACCCTTTCCGAGTTCCAGGCGCCGAACGTGCTCACGTGGGGAATCGAAAACGGCGTGCTGCAGGTCCGCTTC
>DYIT01000206.1 GCA_020723505.1 Candidatus Kuenenia stuttgartensis | reverse complement strand
CATGAAAACCCGTGTATGAGGTAAGCGAGTTCCACGGTGAAATCGCCCGACGGCACATCAGAGAAAACTCAAACGCCCGCGACCGAAGATTCCGGGCTCTTCGCCTGGAAACCCTTCGAAATGCGAAGGCAAACAACCACCGTCTTGAAGCCGGTGGCTTTGAATTCCTGGTCGACTTTGAGGGCCGTTCGCGAACGGCCCCTACAACGGCCTGCCCTATCGGCATACCGATGCTTTGAGCCGGACGCAATCGCTACGGCTTGCTTTCGAACGTCGCGGTCAGGATCACGTCCTCGAGCTCAGCCGACTGCGCGTAGAAATCCCAGACCACCTCGCCGTTCGCGCGGTCAATCTCCCCGTCCGCGGCGACAATCTTGCCCGGGACCTTGAGGGTGAACGTCAATGGGACGAACTCCGCCTCGTCCTCGGATGCCGCGCCGCCCTCTTCGCCGGGAGTTCCGGGAGACTTCGGCTGCGCCTTCTCCTCGGTCTTCTCAATCTCGAGGAGATCCACGATCTTCTTCGAGATGCCGGCGCGGAGTTTTTCCTCAATCCTGTCCCCGAACATGTCCTTGAGGACGAGTATAATATCCTCGGCAAGCATCTTCTTGAGGCGGCGCATGCCGAGGCGCGGATGCATGAGAAGCTGCGGAACCATCGGATCGCAGGGGCCGAGCAGCCTTCTGAGGAACTTCCTCTGGGCGGCTTGTATGAATTCTATGATTTTGGCGTCGTCCGCCAGTCCCGGGGGCAGGGCTGATTTTGCCGCGGCCACCTGGACGGGATTCGGCTGCAGATAGTCCTTGGGTTTCTTTCCTTTCCACTTTATGACTTCCCGGTACTCGAAACGGCCGGGCGCGATTTCCCGCACGCTTGCATCGGTAGACAGGACGACTGCGCCCTTCTTGGTCTTTATCAGAAGGCCCGAGACCACGGCGTCCCCTGCCTTGCCTGACCTCTCCGCGGTGAAGATCTTTTTCTTCCCGTCGACGGCATCCTTCACCGTCCACCCCTCACCGCCCGGGAGATCGAAGATTTTGCCGAGGTTACCCTCTTCTCCCATCGGGTTCTTCACATCCATCCGGAATTCGAGCCTGCGCGTCCAGGATCCGTCGGGCCCGACCTGGGTTGTCACGACCACGTCCGCGCACCCGCAAAGGAGCGCGACCGAAATGCAGGCGATAGACAGCAGCAAAGATCTCATGCTCAATCCTCCAACGCATTGGTGAAAGCCGGGATATCATACTCCCGGAAAGAGCCAAAGACGCCGTAAATCGTTGAGATTCCCGCCGGTTTTCATGAAAATCAAGATATGTCCCGGCGGATATCCGCGGACGCTTATAAAGTCAGGAGGACTGCATGGCTAAGCGCAAGGACGGCAAGGCGGCGAAGGCGGGGGAGATTATGAAACTGCCCGATCTGGCGGAATACCAGGAAGGGGCGGTGGTGAGCCGGGAAGTTCTGAGGAAGAAGACCGGCACCGTGACGGCCTTCGCGTTCGACAAGTCGCAGGGGCTTTCCGAGCACACGGCGCCCTTCGACGCGCTCGTCATCGTCCTGGACGGCGCCGCGGAAATCACAATCGGCGGCAAGCCGCGCAGGGTCGTCAAGAACGAGATGATCATCATGCCCGCGGGCGTTCCCCACGCCCTGAAGGCGGTCAAGCGGTTCAAGATGCTTCTTGTCATGATCCGCGGGGGCGAGGCATGAGAACAGTCCGCGGCAGACGCCGCCCGGGGAGCCGAAGGCGTCTGTCGCACGAAGGAGGGAGTACCGATGGCGGCACGGACGAAAGGCAAGGAGGCAGTCGCGGCCCTCGGGATATCAGGGAGCCCGCGGCGCGGCGGCAACACCGACGTTCTCGTGGCCGAGGTCCTGGCCGGCGCGGCGGAGGCGGGCGCGAAGACCGCGAAGAAGCGGCTGGCGGACCTCGCGATAGGCCCGTGCCGAGGCTGCTGCGCCTGCGTGCGGACCGGGAAATGCGTCCAGGACGACGGGATGACGGATCTCCTTTCGCCCATGGAGAAGAGCGGGGTATGGGTCCTCGGATCGCCGCTCTACTGGTGGGGGCCTACGGCGCAGTTCAAGGCGTTCGTGGACCGCTGGTTCGGGGCAATCAGGAAGTTCCCGTTCAAGGGCAAGAAGGTAGTGCTGGTCATGCCCCTCGGCGACACGGATCCTTCCGCCGCGAGCCACGCGATTGGGATGCTCAGGCGCGGCCTCGACTACGTGGGCGCGGAAATCACGGACGTAATCCTGGGGCCGGGCCTCGGGGACAAGGGCGACGCGCGCAAAAACGTCGGAGTCCTGCGGAAGGCGCGCCATGCCGGCGCGCATGCGGTCCGCATGGCGGCGAAGCCCAGCCAAAGCAGAACCACGAATGGCCGCGAATAGACAGGAAACCTGGATATGCCGGCAAGCGCGAAATGACTGGATTCCGGCCCGCCCGACCGCCTCAAGGGTGAAGTCAGGCGGGCGGGCGGGAATCCAGGGACAGTCCGCATGATTCCGATATAATCCAGGACGCGGCGGGATAATAAATCGGCCGGCTTCAAGCCTGCTGATTTAGTCAATCCAGCAGGTGGATGACCATCCCGGAGCGCAGTTTGGGCTCGAACCAGGTGGCCTTGGGCGGCATAATCTCGCCCGCGTCGGCGACGGCCATGAGCTGATCGAGTGTCACCGGGAACATGGCGAAGGCCACGGCGCACTTGCCGGAGTCCACGAGCGTCTTCAGCTCTCCCGTACCGCGGATCCCGCCCACGAACTTGATTCTCTTGCTGGTGCGCGGGTCGTCCACGCCCAGGACCGGGGCGAGCAGGTTCCTCTGGAGTATGTCGATGTCCAGGCCGCGGATAGGGTGGTTCGCCTCGAACGTGCCCGCTTTCGGCTGGATGGTCATCCACTTGCCGCCGAAGTACATGCCGATTTCGTGCACCTTGGCCGGTTCGGGCTGCTTCGCGTCGCGCACCTCGAATTTCTCGGAAATCTTCTTCAGGAAACCGTCCTGGTTCATGCCGTTCAGGTCGGCAACCGCGCGGTTGTAGTCGAGGATTCTGAGCTGATCGTGCGGGAAGTGCACGGCCAGGAAGAAGTTGAACTCCTCCTTGCCGGTAAAGCCCGGATTGCGCTGCCTGCGGAGTTTGGCCACGCGGGCGGCCGAAGCCGTGCGGTGATGTCCGTCCGCCACGTAGGTGGCGGGTATCTTCTCGAAGCCCTTGCGGATGGCGTCCATGGTCGCCTTGTCGTCGATTATCCAGAGCTCGTGGCGGATTCCGTCCACTGCGGTGAAATCGGCGACGGGCTTCTGCTTCGTCGCGGCCGCGGCGATTTTACCCAGGGCCTGCTCGGCGCGGTATGTGAGGAATACCGGGCCGCAGTTGGCTCCGACCTCGTCGGTGTGGCGGGTGCGGTCGTCCTCCTTGTCCTTGCGCGTGAGCTCGTGCTTCTTGATGAGGCCTGCCTCGTAGTCGTCCGCAGCGGCACAGCCGATTATGCCAGTCTGGCTGCGGCCCTTCCACGTCAGACGGTACACGTAGTAAGCGGGCTTATCGTCCTGGACCAGCCATTTGCGCTTGCGGAAGAGGTCGAAGTTCTTCTTCCCCATGGCGTAGACCCGGTCGTCGTAGAGGTCGATGCTCTCCGGGAGGTCGATTTCGGGCTTCGTTACGTGGTGGAAGGTGAACTCGTCTCCGGCGTCGAGCTTCCTGGCTTCGTCCGAATCGAGGACGTCGTATGGGAGGGCGGCAATCTTCGAGGCGAGCTCCGGGGTTGCAGGGCGGAGGCCCCTGAAGGGCATGACGGTGACCATGGTCGCTCCTTTCATGTCAGACGGATGGAAACCTGAAGATCATAGATTCGGAGCCCGGGCATGTCAAGGCGCGGGGGGGGTGCGAAGCCATGAAGAGTTGTGGGGCGGGGAGGAGGCGGAGGGGAAGTTGTAAGCGGTAAGCGGTAAACCGTAGACCGTGATCGCTAATCGGTGATTAGTGGCAGAAACCGTCGAATGTCCAACGTCCAAGCCGGACTCTTCATCGCCGGGAGGTGCGAATCAAGGCGGCCATGCGGAATCCGCCGCTGGAGATGACATTGCCCGGGTGGCCGGCCCGGCGATTGGTGGCACGGCCGGACATTCCCGAGTCGAACCAGGATCCGCCGCGAATAATGCGGCGGCGCCCCTCCTCGACGTCGTTCATGCACCAGTCATTGGAATTCCCGCACAAGCCCCGCACCCCGAAAGGGCTCTCGTCGATGGGGAAGGAATGCACGACGCCGGGCCTGTGAGGGCCGTCATAGCTTCCGATTGTGTTAGCGAAAGCGGTGTCAAAGACGTCTCCGAAGGAGAAAGCCCTTCCGTCCGCGCCGCGCACGACTTTCTCGCGCATTGCCTCGTGGGCCAGGGACGCCAGCACGCCATGCTTCCTCGAGAACCATGCGGCGTATGTCATTGCGTCCTCCCAGGAGACCGAAAACACCGGCCAGTCCTCCTCCCAGTCCGAAGGGGCGGAAGCAAGCCTATCGGCATGCGCCTTGAGTTCTGCGGGCGCATCTGACAACCATGCGGTCGTGGGAATCGCGAACCTTGCGTTCCTGTCCAACGGCCAATAGGAAGGGGAGCCTGTCGATATCCGAGGCGCCATCCCTGCGGCCTTCACCGGGTCGGACGCAGCGGTTTCGTCGAGGAACTCGATGTATTCCTTGCAGGTCACGGGAAACCTTGCGATGAGGAAGTCGTCAATGTGTTTGATTTCCTTCGGGCCTGTATAGGGATTTCCTTTGTCCCCCTGGTATATGAACTTTCCGGCCGGCACCTGGACGAATCCGGACAGGATTTCTCCGTCCTTGAAGAGCGTGACGTCCAGGTTTTCGTCTGCACAGCGTCCGATGAATACCGGCACGCGAACGGGGGCGAAACGTTCTTGAAGTTCCGGGGCACGGGGCACGGGACACGGGGTATGTCCATCCTCTGCCCCCTGCCCCTTGCCCCCTGCCCCTAATCCGGAGGCATCATTGCCCGGGGCGACGATGAGCAGGTACGAGCCCATGGGAAGCTTGAATGGCGGAATGGGCGTCTTTCCCAGGTATAGGCCCTCTTCCGGGCGGAATGGGGAGGCGGGGTCGTAGAGGCGGTCGAGAACGTGTCGGGGCACGGGGCAC
>DYIT01000038.1 GCA_020723505.1 Candidatus Kuenenia stuttgartensis | reverse complement strand
GTTGCCGCCCGCGGGCTTCCTGGGAGCTCTCAAGCGGGAAGAGGGGGCTTTCTTCGTGGGGTCGATGGGCGCCGGCAGCCTTTCCGTGTCTTGGATGGGTTCCGGAGGGTTGCAGAGAGGTTCCTCGTGTCCGTTGCCGTTGATGATTTGGGAGTCGACCTCGGCGTTCACCTCTTTGAAGAGCTTCGCCAGGGTTTGCCGAAGGTCGCCGTTTCCGTTGATGAAGACAGCGTCGGGAAGTTCGATTTCCAGGGTCGCCGAGAACGCATCCGATGATAACTCCACTGATGCGGGTCTCTTCTTGGTGACGGTCACTTTGGCATTAATCATTGGGTCTCCTTTCTGGGGCGAGAGGGATTGGTTTCCCCCGCCCCTGGACGCACCTGTCCCCGCCTGCCTACGGGACAAGCAGGGACAGGGCTGTTTCCAGAAGAAGTCGGGTCAAGCCGGGAGCAGGTCGCCAGCCAGGGTCTGGAGCCTGAGGGCGCTCTCCGTGGAGAGCATTTCGTTCCTGGCTGCGCCAGTCAGGGCGTTGATGAGGTGGTAGAGCGTGTCGCCCTGCTCCTCCTGCCACGCAGCTCTGACTGCGCTGTGCTCGTCCTCCGATAGGCCGTAGCGGCGTGGAAGGGCATCCAAGGTGGAAGAGGGGTCGGGGAGGGCGACTTCCCTGGCGTTCCTCATGGATTCCAGGGAGCGGGGGAGGCCCTCGACCACGGATGAGAGGGCTGCGAACACCTCATTAACGAGGCTGACGCGGTTCTTGAGGTGGATGCGGCGTAGGGACTCACCGGCTACCCGGACAATGAGTCCGTTCGAGCAGACCAGCCTGTGCAGGAACTGCGCCACCTCCAGGGATGCGAACCCCACCTCGCTGTTGGCCAGCGTGATACCGCCGAGGACCTCGTCCCCAGGGGCCATGAGCTGCCGGTGCTCCTTGAGGAGGACTTGGCAGACCAATCGGGTCTCGGAGAGGGTCACGAAGGCGCCCGTCTCGGGAGGGATGGTCCTGGTTGCATGCCTGACCAGCTCGAGGTTGCTGACGGGCACGTACCGGGCGGAAAGCACGGCGCGGACCGCATGGCCATCCATGCGCACGAAGAGGTTCCTATCGCCGAGCCGCTCCATCCAGTGATTTACGTTGATGGCCCGGAGCTCGGGAGGGCAGTGCCTGAGGTAGGCGGCGGGGATGCCCAGCTTGGGGCCGAGGAGCGTCAGGACGTGGTCCTGCAGGGGGTGGGATTCACCCTGAATGACGATTTTGCCCGTGTCGTCCATCCTTATGCCTGATGCGGGCACGACCCGGTCCTGGAAGCATCTTTCGCGTTCCCGGAGCAGGGTCTCAAGTTGATTCAGAGGAATTGCCGGTTGCATGTTCGTCTCCTTTCAGAATAGGACTTGGTTCAGGAAGAAACGGGTCGGAAAGGGCTACAAAGGGGAAGGATTTCTCTGACCTTCTTCTTATGACAAATTCAGGCGGGGTTTTAGGGGCTCAGAAGAAGGGGAATGGCGGAAGACGGGGAAGAAGTGGGAAATCGGAGAAGGGCTCATTGTATTTGTGTAGCCATGGGCTTCAGGACAAGTAGAAGGCCGTTAAGCCGTTGAGCTCGGGCGACTCCGTCGATCGGGAAATCACCTGATTTCCTGAATCGCCATGAATCAAGAGCATTAAATGGAGAACACGGGATAAAACTCACTAGAAGCTCTTTCTCGCCTTCTCGGTAATGATGTCCCCATTCCTCACAGCAAGTCCTCTATTCACGACTAAATCAATACCTTCGAGAATTTTCTCGCGCACCTTCGAGCTCGTTCGAGAGAATCCGAATAGCTTCCCAGTTTTACGGCAAAGGTCCTCAACCGGTAGGCTCACAGTCCGCTTAAGCGTATATATTACAGCGTTGACTATTTCAATGAGAGGGAGGTCCTCAATGGACCTACAAGATGATTCATCTGTGCCGGGGACGCGAAATCGCTCATACAATCGCCGATCATCATGAAGTGGCCACAGAAAATCCCCTTCCGGTGCTGGTACTAACTTGACTCCAGTGCTGGGAATGAGTTCGACCACACGTGTGAGCACCTTTTTCGAAACACACTCGATTCCCCACAATAGGGCAATGCGACGAGCCGCAAGCGCCACACTCATCGGGCCCTCGAAATCAACAACCTTTTTAAGTGCATTCCCAATTCTCGCATCTTCGCTGCTGTAAAAGAACGATTCCGGCATACCTATCGGTCTAAATGTAGGGAAGGGTTTATATATTGGCAAGTCAGTCTGCGCGGATGGAGATGCAACCACAGCAATAGATGCATTTTCTTCATCCGATTCTTTCGCTTTGATACGCTCAACAAGATGTGATTGCACAGCGGTCAGGGTCTTAGCTTCCACTCCCTCCTTTATTTGGCTCGCCCTTATGTTGGATGCGGCAGTAAGCGCTTTTTCGATTTTCTCAACCTCCTTTATCGGGTCACGAATCCAATCCGCAGCCCATACTCTGTGCAGAATCCATCCTAATTCTTCCAGTACGTCCTTGCGCAATTTGTCTCTATCTCTGGCAGTGCGAGCCTTGCCATATCCTGGCCCGTCAAACTCGATACCTAGAAGATATTCATCCGGCCTATCAGTCGATGTGACTCCTAGGTCCACTCGGTATCCCGAACGTCCAATTCTTTCATCGACCTTCCAACCTTTCCTTCGCAATGCTTGAGCTACTTCAGATTCAATTGCTCCCATTGCTTCAGCCTTGGCCGATACAGCCTGAGACGACACTGAGGCGCCTGTTTCCGCATACTCAAGAAAAGCTTTCAAATCTGCGACACCGCGTGCCCGAGTGCGGTTCAAGTCGATTTGATCCGCTCGAAGTGTCGAGAACACTATGACTTCCATGCGCGCGCGGGTAATGGCGACGTTGAGCCGTCGTTCTCCTCCGTCTCGATTCAAAGGCCCGAAGTTCATTGAGACTTTCCCGTCTCCGTCTGGCCCATAGCCAACGGAGAAGAGAATCGCATCACGCTCATCTCCTTGAACGTTCTCGAGGTTCTTAACGAAAACACGTTCCAGCACTTCATCCGAGAAGAACCTGTCAATGGAAGGGTCCATTCTACGTTCCGCCTCGAGTAAGTCCTCGATGAGTTCCTGCTGGACCAGGCTGAACGTCACTATGCCGATGCTTCTCCGGCAGAGTATGGAATTCTTAAGGCGTTTCAAGACCTCCTTCACCAGCGATTCGGCCTCGGCTCGGTTCGTGCGCGTTTTTGCCTTATCGTAGATTCCTCCTGGCACTGGCCTCCATGATACACCCATGCCAGAGGGATTGGGCGAGGGAAAAGTCAACAAGCGCCCATCGTAGTAGCGGGAATTGCTGAAAGCGATGAGGCTTTCGTGCCGGCTGCGGTAATGCCAGTCCAGATGCAAAGAGGGCATGCGGGCGGCCAGGCAGTCGTCTAGAATACTCTCAAGGTCCTCGACGGAATCCTCCTCGACTTCTCCTTCCGGAGAATCCCCTCGCTGGAAAAACGAGGTTGGCGGTAGTTGTTTCGGGTCTCCCACAATTATTGCCTGTCTTCCTCGTGCTATTGCGCCTACGGCGTCCCAAACCGGAATCTGCGAAGCCTCGTCGAATACCACAATATCGAAGGGTGGGAACTTGGAATCAAGGTATTGGGCTACGCTAATGGGGCTCATTAGTAAGCATGGCTTCAGCCTAGGAAGGAGATTGGGAATCTTCTGGAACAGTGACCTAATGGACATGTGCCTGCTCTTCTTCTGGAGCTCGCGCGCGAGAATCCCCATCTCTGAGCTTTTGACGTCCGTAGAAGCGACTTCTGGCGCTTTTGCCTCGAGGCGCGCGACTACAAGATCCTTGGTTAATTCACGGAATCGGTCATCTGTTTTTCGGAATTTCTTGAGTACTCTTTCGTACTCTGGTGAGAAGAAATTGCCTAGTACCGGTTCTGTCTTACCTATAGCTTCTGTCCACCAGATAGCGAAAGCTTTCTCAAACGCCGCTGGAAGCTCGGAACTTTGTAGGATTCCCTTTTCACAGGCATCGACTATAGGCTCAAGGGAAAGTGCCACCGCCTCGTTCCGCACATCGCGCCAAGCACACCAATCCCTGAACCTTCTTTCATTCTCACTCCAGGTCCTAAGGGTCTTTTGCATATACGTAATTGCGCCCGGATTCTTTACACCACCCCACGCTAACTTTGAGATGACGCCTAGTTTTTCCTTCACAGCAGCTTTGGCATCTAGGAACTCCCTCCATACTCGAAGCCATCCCTTTAAAACGGCATGCAGAGTTCCTCCCTCCTTGAGAAGCTCCTTGCCCTCGCAAGCAAGCCTTCCCCACATTGCACGTAAGGAAGCGGCCGTGTCTAAATTCATTCCCGCAGCAGCAAGTGATATCTCACGGACTTTCGCAGCCCACGTCGCTAAAATTGAGATCTCTTCCCAATCAGGCTGTCCACCCCTCCAGTAGGCCCCATAAAGTGCCTTACCTTCCGAGTCTGCATCCGACAATGTCTTTTCCTCGGTACGCAAGGCAAGCGTCAAATCCAGGTCATGTTCGAGTTCCGTCGAGGCAGGTTTAGTACCGTCGATGGTATGCTCACTGAGACGTTTGCGAATAGCTCTGCGTTGTATCCAGCATAGCGGCCACCAGGACCTCTGAGATTTCGCTAGAAGACTGCGCAATGTGTCCAAATCCAAATCCATGACCGTCCTGTGATACCGCTTGAACAGGTCCCCTTCATAAATGTCTCTATTCCGGCCGTGTTCGACCCAGTAGCTTGTTTTTCGCGATATTTCTTCGCTGTCTTTGCCGGTCAAGAGCTCTGCTGGTGGTGAGTATCCCTTCGAGAATGCTTCCGCAAAGTCTGCGAGGGTTTGAAAGTCCTTCAAGTTCCATGAATCTGCTAATGACATACCTGAATGTACTAAACCGGCGGTTTTTACCACATTCGCTGCGGCAGGCTCGAGTAATTCAATAGCCGATTGAAGGCGTGCCCTGGCAGTTCGCGTATCATCCTCAAATGCCTGGCTCCAATTTCCAGGCGTGGTAGCCGCCCAAGGGTGATCTGAGACTCCCCCACATATGTCGGCAACTGTAGCTAAACGCTCAGTTGTTTCCCGCAGTCGTTTGAGTGTTTGCCCATCGACGTTATCTACTGAGGGCAAGCTGAGATTAACTCGGGGTAATGTGCGCAATGCTGCAAGGCGTGAAATGGCTTCGAAGTATGTCTCTCTGGTCCGGCGGCTTTTATGTAGAGCGCTGGCATATTCGTTTAGCCGCCCTCGCAAGTCCTGGATTTGTTCAGCTTCAATTCTCCAGGCTTCCTGAGGTTCTTTCCCGGATTTGGTGAACGCCTCCCCAAGCTTTTGCAGGACTTCTGACTTCTTAGCCTTGTTTGAATGTATTTCAAGGGAAAAACGGTCTAGCCCAAGGGCTTTCAACCGCGAATGCACAACATTCAAGGCAGCCATCTTTTCCGAAATGAAAAGGATGCTTTTTCCTGCCGCTAGACAGTGAGCTATTAGATTAGTAATCGTCTGTGATTTGCCAGTCCCGGGCGGCCCGTGGAGGACGAAGGACTTCCCCTCCGCAGCAGCATAAACGGCGGCAAGCTGGGACGAGTCCGATGACAGAGGACAGTATGTCCCCAGCGGCGACCTCTCCTCATCGATGCGGCATGCATCAGGCATCTTCCCGGCTTGCTGGAATGGCTCCTCTGGATTGTATATCAAATGATTCACAACCTGATTGCGACGTAGGTCGGCTTCACGCTCGACGAGGTCACGCCACATGAGGAATTTACTGAACGAAAAGCGACCGACATAGAGTAGGTCCTCACACACGTCCCAGCGGTCGATGTTTTTTACGGCCTTACGGACCTCCTGGAGGATTTTCTTCACATCGAGACCGGACTCGTCCGTGGGGAGGGGGTCTAAACCTGATATCTTTATCCCAAACTGCTTATCAAGCATCTCTAGCAACGTTACATTTATTCGGGATTCCTCATCTCCAAAGGCCAAAGAGAACTCCTCACGGATTGACTTTCGCCTCAGCTCAGCTGGCAAAAGTAGTATTGGAGCGAGGTGGGCTGTATCGTGCCCAGGCGATTCGTACCAAGAGAGGAACCCCATCGCGACGTACAGTCCACTTACGCCTCCATCTTCGAGGCCGGAACGCGCGTCGCGGAATATTTTAAGCAAGCGTTTCTGAAGCTCATCTTTGCCGAGATTCGAGTAGAGGTGATTCTCCTTCATCTCTGTATGGAGGAACTCCTCTATTGGGTCTTTGCCCGTTCTCTCTCGTATCGCCTCTGCACTACGTGGGTCCTTGTCCCCATATTCTAGAGGGCGCGACAAAATGCGGAATTCCTCACCTGCGGCTAGGGCGTTCTCTAAGGAAGAGATGTCCGGACACATCAAGCGCAGTGCACCTTGGGATTCCCTGAAGTTTAGAAGGCGATTCCGAAGAGTGAGGTCAAGTAACTTTCGTGACCATCGGTCCAACCTCGTTTTCGGCATTTCAGGGGCTGTGGCTACCTCTGATGACAGTTCAGGAATTTTCTCAAGGTCAGGGGCTTTGAAGGCGACGGTCTGGGATTCGGATTCAGTTACTGAACCTTTTTCCCCATCTATTCGCTCGGGCATTGGCCGGATGCCGCTTATTCGCGCGCGACGCACGTCCACTGCACATACGAACTCGGCAGAATTCTGAAGTAGTGAATTCCCGGCTCGTACCGCTGCCTGGAAATCCAAACTCGGCTTGGAGGTAATGCCGACCGCATCGAAAACAAGTAATTCATTTAGGGCTACACGTTTGTTCACCCTATGGGAATCCTCGACTGCAGGTTCGGGGAAGCACTCGTCTTGAAGCCAGAAACCCGTGAAAGCGTGTCCCTTCTGGAATAGGATTAGGGGGTGCAGGCCAGCCTGCTCAAGACATGCTGCGGCAAGAATGGCGACGTCAAGGCACGTGGCCAACTTTGAACGGAGGATTCTGTCCGGCAGCCGAATGCGCTGCCCCTCGGTTTCAAAGCTCGCTGGTGGATTGACGTATGCTAGATGGCAGGACCGTAACGTCTCATAGACCGCCGCTGCTTGGTATGCGACCCGTTTAGGACCGCTCTCCTGATAGCCGGAGAGCGATGAAGAGCGAGTCCATTTCTCCAAACATTGGGAAGCTTCGTGGAGAATCTGTTCGATAATTGGATGGTTAGGAAGCACGAAGGCGGCTAGGATTTCCGGGAGTGAGCCGAGGCCAGGCCACTCATCCTTCGCAAGCAGAGTCACTACTTCCTCAGTACTTCCGATTGTGCGTCCTCCTATACTGGCTTCGAAACGCAGGAATCCCTGGAGACGTTCCGTCAGTGATTCGAGAAATGACGGTGACAGCTGTATATTGGGCGTCCTTACTATACTTGAGGCGCCTTGAGCGATGCCTGAGAGGTTGAGGTCCCATTCCTTCGAGAAAGCTGGTTCTGATTGGACCTGCAGGGTGAGGGGGCCTAAATTGGTTTCGGTGATGTTCTCGATGACTATGCTTTTTACTACAGGAACATCATTCTGCTGAAAGGCGAAGTGGATTCGCTTGTCCATTTCGACGCGAATTACAACATCCGATGTATTTTCTTGCATCGGTGTTTCATGGACTCTCTTTGCGGTTCCTTGCACTATTGCCTCGAGTTCCTTACAGAAGTCAATCATACTCGCGGGGCGTTTTGTAGGATTTTTCTCCATCGTCCGAAGGAGAAATTCAGCGAGTTGGTCAGGGACGTCGGGTCTTGATTTGCGGATATCAGGGGCAGGGTCATTCAGCGCTGCGTTGACCACTGCCCATACGGTCGATCCTGAGAACGGCGGCTTACCGCTGAGCAGGGTGTAAAGGGTTGCGCCGAGGGAGTAGATGTCCGCAGCAGGGCCCACGGAGCTGGCGTCCCTGGCCTGTTCCGGGCTCATGTAATGCGGCGTGCCCATGGCCTGGCCGTCTGCGGTCAGGACAGATCCCTTTACATCCAGCTCCTTTGCAAGCCCGAAGTCGGCTACCTTCACGATTCCGTCGAGGTCAATCATGATGTTGTCAGGTTTGACGTCGCGATGTATGAACCCGATGCGGTGGGCGGCCTGGAGGCCTTTTGACGCGTCTATGACTATCCTGACAGCTTCCTGGATTGGCATGGGGCCGTCGCGCTTGACCTTCGCGGCTGCGCTCTCGCCCTCGACGAACTTCATGACAATGTAGTGCTGGTCGCCGGACATGCCCGTGTCGAAGACCTGCACGACGTTGGGGTGGTCGAGGCGGGCTGCAGTACGGGCCTCGCGCACGAAGCGCTTCGTAGCCTTCTTGTTCTCAGGGCCTGTAGTGAGGATTTTCACTGCTACGGGTTTGTTGAGCGAGATATGCTTGGCTAGGTACACCGCTCCCATGCTGCCCTTGCCGAGGAGACGCTCAATGGAGCACCCGGCAATCACGGTGCCGAGCAGTGAAGGGACATGCTTTGCAGCTTCGTCTTCCACGTGCAGGTCCGTGGCGCTCGTAGCCTCTGTCATGAGGCCAAGGCATTCAGGGCAATTGAGCCTAGATTCGCCAGATTCTACGGCAAGCATCTCTCTTCGGCCGCAGAACCTGCATACTACGACCTTCTTCCCTGTTTCCTTCAGCGCATGTAGGACCTGCTCCGCCGTAATCTTCCCCTGGCGCATGAGGAACCAGTCGAGGGACTTCTCGGTCCCTGATGCCCATGTGCGCTCCTGGTCTGTAAAGGCTGACCAGATGTCCGCGGCCGAGACCAACTTTTGCTGAGAAAGTTGGAGCCCGAAGGCCAGGCTGTTCGACATGGCTGGGACGCTTTGGACCTCTTTGAATTCTGCGAATTTCACAAGCAGGGCGGCGAGGCGATTTTCCCCTATCCCCTTGCTAATCAATAGGTTCAAGAGGCTGTTTTCTCCGGAGAAATCCAGAGTCCCGCCACTGCCGTCGGTAGGCAGTGCTATCCCCTCGGACTGCGCGTACTCCCTCAGAAACCGATTAGACGAAATCTCCATGCCTGTCCACCGAAACTTGATTGTGCAACGAGGTCGAACTGCTCAGTTGATAATAGATAGACTACCTAAGGATATAGCAAAAGCAAGAGGTTCAAGTCCGCCATAAGCCACCCCCCTTCTGTAATACGAACAAGATGAGGGACTCCTACCCCTGCCAGACAAAGCATCCTTCCCATCACATTTCTATCCCGACCCGGTACAACACCTGCTTTAAAAATACAGGGGGTCTTTTGTCATAAGGATATAGGTGAGGCTCATCGAGCTTGGCTTCTATCCGGGGGGGGGGGCACCGGTCAAGCCATGTTTTAACCTGCAGGAGCTGTATCGCGCGTTCGCGCGGAAAGGAGGAGCATGGGTAAAAACAAAGCAAATTCGGTGGACCCCCCTAGTCGTGATGTCCAGCACCTGCAGACAATCTGCAATCGTCTGAATCCGCTTGGGAATCTCTGACAGAAAAATCCGTCTCCTTCCCGCGATAGACAGCTGTTTGGCGGTGCTCCCGCCCTTGGCCCTGGCAGCATGGATTCTCCCGGCCAGGTCGGGGTTGTGGTTCACGCAATAACGTGAGCCGAACGTCCTGGCCATGCGGCATTGGGTTCCAGCCCTTGTCAGGGCCTCACAGTGGGGGGAGGGGGACATGTAGGGCTTTCCGTTTTCCGCCGCGGAGGCACCATGTTCCTCTATTTCCTCGTGTTCGAACTCTGGCATGCTAGACATGCTGAACGGGCTCCTTCAATGTGCTGGTCACATCGGGTTCACATATATAATGATAGTCACGAACGGAGTAGGTTTTATATTCGTTTGTTATCCCCCTCCTGGGATGGCGTTACGAATCGTTCGTACCGCTAGAAAAATCTCTGTCACCCATGGGCATTGCCCATTTACACAGGTTTCCAATTGTCCAACCTCAATCAATCTAAGCTCATCAAATGTTTTTAGATTCCAGCGCTCTCCAGTTTGCGCTCGACATCCAGGTCCCTCCTCCAGGATTCGTTCTGGCCTGTTTCATTGGCACCGCCTGCTGATGCCTGCCGGAGACTGGTGAAAAACCTGTAGAGGGCCTCCATTGATGTGCAACGCCTCCCGCCGACCTGTACCGTCTCGAGGTGGATGCCGCGGAGCCCTCTCTGGCTCCAGCGGTAAAGGGTCGAGGAGTGGACACCTGAATTCTCACCCCTTCCGGGAAGCCGCCTCGCTGCTCTTGAAAATGTCAGGAGCTCTTCGTTCTGAACGTCAATCATCGTTCCCCTCCCTTGAGTCTCATTTCGTCAGATTTTGACCCTTCAAGCGCATATCGCTTTATTTCAATAGAAGTGTAGTGGCGAGTATTAAAAAGTCAGGGCAAGGCGTTGTTGGGCGGGAGAAAACTCACCGGGGGAGCTGGAGGGGGAGGTGAGAATGGCCGATGAAGGGAGGATGGGGGGCAGCCCATGGGGCCGCATGTCTAGCAGATGAGAGTCCGGCCTCGGGAGTCGGCAGGTTGCCCAAGTAGTCAGAGTTTGTGCCATTCCAGGGTGACCCGCGGAGGTGAGAGCTCAACAATTATGGTTCTCCTTGGGGGGCAAGCAACCTTCCGGGCCGCAGCATTAAGCGAACGTTGCAGCCCCGAAAGGTCAGTCGTGGGCGCCGAACCGCTCCCATCTTGTTGAAGGCTAGGACGGACGGCGAAGGACCTGCTGCATGCAGCCATTCGGCCCGCCGAGGCAAGGACGACGGTACGGAGGGACAGACATTCGGAAGAAATATGGGAACCTCTCATGCCCGGCTCGAACGTAGCCGAAAGGGCAAAGGGGTAAAGATTCCGCTCCTTCATCGATATGATATCTACTTACCCCACCCGTGCCATGATATCGCTGGCCTTCATCTTGTCGATCTCGGCGTAGACCTCCGTCATCTCTGCGCTGGTGTGCCCAAGCACCACCCTGGCAGCCTCAATCCCGAACTCCTTCCTTATCCTGGTCGCCGCCGTGTGGCGCAGCTGATGCGGGTGCCAGGAGGGGATGCCAGCCCTATCGCAGGCCCTGGTAATCGCCCTCCTGTAGCTGGCGGTCGTGTACCGGTCCCCCGGCGGATTCTGCGGATTGCTCTTCTGCTTCCTCTTCGCCTGGCTCGGGGTCATCGGGGACCTGCGATTCTTCCGGCGATTCATGTTGAAGGTCTCCATCGCGTCCTCCGGGCGGAAGAGGTAGCCGAAAGGGTTCTTGCGGACGTAGGGGGCGATTATCTCCTGCGCCCGCGGGCCGAGGTAGACGGTCCTGGAGAGCCCGTGATGAGCAGTCTTGTGGGTCGCAGGCGTGTAGACCCAGACCTGGCTGCTCCTATCGATGTCGCACCCTCTCATGATGGTCAGTTCGCCGCTCCTCATCCCGGTCAGGTTCTGTACGCGGACCATGGCCCAGACGGTCGGCAGGACGAAAGGCCGGATGGCCTCGACTTGTGAATCAGAGACCGGCGTGACAGGCTCGGTCTCCCTAGCAGCAGAGCGTCCCCTGCGGAGGCCGGATACCGCCTGGAGGCCGTGGAAGACCTCGGGGCTGACGAGCTCCTCCGCGGCCGCCCACTTAAACATCATCCTGATGCGCGCCACGTAGCCGTTGATGCAGTTCCTCGAGAGCCCGGCCTGAATCATGGCTTCCCGGCAGGCCTTGAGCGCCTTGGGGCCGAACTTTCTGACCGGGAGATGGGTGTAGAGCTTCCTGGCGAACCTCAGGGCGCACCGCATTGCGTTCGCCTCTGAGGACGGCTTGCCGTCGGGCTTGACGTAGTACTGGTCGGCGTGCCTGATGAAGGCGAGCATGACCTTTCCTACTGACAGCTCCTGCCCTTCTTCCCCTTGGGCGGGCAGGCGCCGGCCTTGAGCAAGCCATTCAGCCACGAGGCGGTCGTACTCGGTGTGGCTGGCTTCCGAGTCGAAGGGGCCGAGGTAATGGTCCTTGCCGTTCAGGGTGACGACAGCCTGGTCCGAGGGCTTGTGATGACGGTACGGCGGGGGATTCTGGGAAGGCTTCCTGGACATGTGCGACCTCCTTGTCTGTGAATTAGCCGGTAAACTACCGTCTAATCCTGACCTTCAGAGCCGCACTGCCCAGGAGGGGCAAGTACGCAAACCTTGCGTTCAGCTCACCTTCTGCTGCTCGGGGCAACTGGCCGAACTTTGAACCGTCCGCCGCCGTCGAGCCCTTCCTCGCCGCCTTCCTCCACGGCCCCGAACCGTACATCCTCAAGGCGGTCAACATCTTGCGGAAGTGTTCTTGAGACCGCCCCCGCAGAAGCCCTGGTGGTGGCCCCCGGGCGCCCACCACGCGACCCAGGGGCCGCCACGGCGCGCCGGGGGACGGCCGACGTGCCTTGGGGCCAACCTGCCGACGCCTCGCCACCCACGCCCAACGGGAGCCGCGCTTGCCGACTGCGCCCAGACCTGGGCTGTGGCCCAGCTTGGTGGGCCATGACCCAGCTTGATGGGTCATGGGCCGTGGCCCAGCTTGGTGGGCCATGACCCAGCTTGGTGGGTCATGGGCCATGGCCCCGGGGACATTCGGAGGGACATTCGAGGGGACATCGGGCACATCCTGGGATAGTCTGATGGACAATGGGAACAGAGGAATACTTTGGACTACGGAAAGGACAACAATCCGTTACACAACGCAGAAGATGGTTGGAAGATTGGCGAATTGAGTTAATATTACGAGGGGAGGATGAAGGGCTGCGCGTTCGGCAGGATTGGGAAACAGATGGCATCTGATGAACTATTGAGATCATGGGAACGTACGACGGCATACCTGCGTGATGCCCGTTCCCACATATCGGAAGCAGAAGAAGGCATCTGCTCGGACCGGATTGCGGCATTCGAAGAGTATCTTGATCACAACGAACTAGAGCTCGCTCTTGATATGCTCGATGATGTTTTGGAGGAATCCGGGTTCGAGACACCGCACTTATTGGAGCTCATGGCAAAAGCCGCACTGAGCATGGGCCTGGTCGATCGCGCGCAGAAGTATGATGATCGCCTAACACAGCGGCGTGGGTGGGAATACCACACCAAGATCGAATGAAAACCGAATCATCGGTTGAGCCTAAAGCGTGCACCCACCGCTCAGCCGAAACGTTCAGGTCACGAAGCAGTACCGTGTAAAGAGTGAAGCCGTGAAAACCACATGGGTACTTGAGCCTCAGGTGTTCGGTCCAGGGTACGAGGCGATGTCGAACGCCGTCCGCGAGGCCGGCCACGGTCTTGTGCTCTGGGACGACCTCTGGTGGGAAACAGGTGATTGGCCGAGGCTGTCCGATTACTCTGTTATCTTTCACGGCAGCCTCGGCAATGCTGCCCGCGTCCATAGTGATCTCCCATGGCGCCCGGGAGCATTCTGCCAGACTCGCGCTTTCTATTGCACAGCATGGTATCCAGGGGCGAGCCAATGGATTCTCAATACACCGTGGCGTGCAACGACGGTCAGGGAGCTTGTTGAATCAACCCTCGAAGTCGTTTCCTGCATCGGCAGTCCGGACTCTGTGTTCGTACGTCCGGATAGCCCGCTGAAGCCCTTCGCAGGGCGTGTGCTCCCATCCTCGGCGATATCCCTCGACGCGCTCGACTTCGGCTTCTACTACGAAGATAAAAATCTTCCGATAGTCATCGCTCCAGCGCGGGTCGTCAGCCGCGAGTGGCGATACGTGGTTGTTTCTCGTCAAGTCGTTGCGGGAAGCGCCTACGCAGCGGACGGGCGCACAGCCCTTCCGGACCAACCGACGGGTGAACCATGGATGTACGCGACAGAGGTTGCTTCGGCGCTTGAGTCACCCGAACAAGTCTATGTCATGGATGTTTGCCAGACAGAAGACAGTCTTCGTCTCCTTGAGCTCAACCCGTTCAGTGGAGCTGATCTCTACGGGTGCGATCCCAAAGCAGTAGTTGAGGGCGTTTCCGGATTGGCGATTAGACGCCTTGAAGCGTAGGTGGAACGTATAAACGCGCCATACCGCGGACGAACATTGCCATCAGCATCGAACACACTACCGCTGGCCTGAAAAAGGAGAGTGAGCTATGGGGCTGTTCCTAGCACTTTCCGGTCTTATCGGTGCTGAACCAAAGAACGTTAAGAGAGCATTATCTGATTTCGCTCTGAGTCATAACGGTGGTTTTGAGTTGAAAGTTGAACGAAGCACAAATGACCCGAACATCGGTGTCATCACTCGGAATGGCCCCAACACCACCGTCATGTATCCTGACGGTTTTTTAGAATGGAACGAAGCCTCAAGATTCCTTTCAGAGAAACTCTTGAAGCCTGTGTTCTCACTTCATATTCATGACGGTGACTTCTGGATGTATGTTCTTTACCAGGATGGAAAGGAGGTTGGCTGGTTCAACCCAGTGCCTGAATATTGGGAGGAACTTCCATTGGAGGAGAAGGAGAGATGGAAGGGAGATGCCGCTCTCATCGCCGAACTCATTCCATCCCTCTCTACTGGCGCAATTTTGAATTACTTTTCCGAGTGGAATCTTGATGAGGAAAATCCAACTAAAGCATATCCCGACGACGATTTCACTAATTCTGATTGCTGGCAGATGTGTGACTTCATGAAGAAGATCGGACTTGAATACCCGTTGGGGGACGATGGTTCAATGCATGGTGACACATTTCGGTTTTGGACGAAGGAATTTCGACTTCACCAGCAGACAACTCCACAGCCTTTGAAATCAAAGAAGCCTTGGTGGAGGCTCTGGTGAGGAAGGGGAGTTAACAACCACTGCAGCAGCAACAAGTCGTTACGCTGGAGGACATCAGTTCGGTCATCATGGCTCCCTTCGCAGGAGCAGATACCCTCGGCGGGCGTTTTCGCCACCTTGTAGCCTGACGCATCCTACCAGAGAGCACGATCCTAAGGAAGTCGCTTCAACCATCTCTCGTGTTCGCCCCCGGAGAGGCGCGGACATGGAAAGCCAGGCGAAACCCAGGCAGGTAAGGTGCCCGTCTACCCCTTCAGCCGGTAGTGCCCCGGGTGCGGGCGCCGGACGAACTCGACGAGGCCCTGGGCGGCAAGGGCGGCGAGGTCTCGTTTGGCGGTGGTGGCGCTGACTCCGAAGCGGGCGGCGACCGCGTCCCGGCCTACGACGGTCCCCGCCCGGATCTCCTTCATGATCCCCTCCCGCCGCGCGCGCGTGGCGGCATCCACGGGGGCGCGGGAGGCCGCACCCTTGGCCTTCAAGGCCGGGGCAGCGACGGCCTCGCCCGCCAAGTCGGCGGTCGCGGCACCGCCCGCCGGTCCCTCGACCGCATCCTCCTCCCCAACCTCGATCCAGTCCTGCAGGTGATACCCCTGCCCGTCACGGACCAGGACGTCCTGGTCGCCGCAGAGGAGGCCGAGCTCCTTCTTCAGCCGGGCCTGGATGTTGACCCGGATCGTCTTCGCGCACCCGGTGATGGTCTGGAGCGAGTCGGCGCCGATCGCCTTCTTCAGGTCCTCGGCAGAGCGCCGGACGAAGCGGCCGCGGTCCTTCTTCGCCAACTCCGCGAGCATCATCATCGCCTGCCCCGTGCCCTTGTCGGTGATGACCGTGACCCCGCAGAGAGTGATCCGGCCCGGGTCCAGGACCATGGGGCCCCCCTGGAACGGTCGGGAGCGACGCGGCACCGGCGGCTCGGCCTTCGCTGGCGCCGCCTCCGCCTCGCGGACCTCGCAGGGCTCGACCGACCGGATGACGACCTCGAAGTCGTGCCCGCAGGATTTACACCGTAATGAAGAATATACTTGACACCTCCGGCCATACCCTTCATCCTATCCTACAGATGAGTTACACATAGGGACCCCACCAGTGCCTTCGGGCTTGGTTGCGAGGCCGGCGAAAGCCGGCCTTTGCTCTTGATGGGCAAAACCTACGTCTACGTCGACGGGTTCAACTTCTACTACGGCGCCGTTAAGAATACGCCGTATAAGTGGTTGAATTTCGAGGCACTCTTCAAGCAGGTCCTTCCCAAACATGACGTGGCGAAGGTGAAATATTTCACGGCGATGGTCTCCTCACCACCGCATGATCCCCAGAAAACCAGCAGGCAGCAGGTCTTCCTACGGGCACTCAGAACCCTTCCCAGCCTCGAGATCGTCCTCGGTCATTTCCTTTCATCGGAAGTCAGCATGCCGCTCGCCGGGCAGCCTCCCGGAGAGCCGCCCAAATGGGTGAAGGTCCTCAAGTGGGAGGAGAAGGGCTCCGATGTGAATCTTGCCACACACCTTCTTTGCGATTGCTTCACGGGCCGCTTCGACGAAGCCGTTATCGTGTCGGCGGACAGCGACTTGAAGGAACCCGTCCGAGTCGTACGCCAGGATTTCGGGAAAAAGGTCGGGATCATCTTCCCTCCTCGCAGATGGAGCGCGGATCTGAACAGGATCGCGACTTTCGTGAAGACCATCCGAGTGAGCGCTCTTCGGAACTCCCTGCTCCCCCCGCAACTTTGCGACGCCCATGGGGCCTTTCAGAAGCCCCCTGGCTGGTAGGGCCGAGCGCTCGTCTACACCTGAGACGTCGTCTGCGAGGATCCGCATTGTATTTGTACTCGTCGAAGCGAATGGGCTCCGTACCCTGGGCGACCTGACTTGAAGGGGCAACATCGAGCTCATGCCCGCGTGGGTTTGGGGTCATGGGTTTGGGGTCAAGTCTTCACTTGACACAGGTTAGAACACCGCCCGCCATTCACCTTTTCCTGAGCGATTCGACGGCCGCCTTTGATATCCCCGGACGCAGGCGCGGCGAGGGCTTCCTCGGAATCCGGAACCTCGTCTTGCGCGTTCGAGAGCTTGCATCGAGGGCTTCAAAAGAGACGATCGCGCAGGAGAAGGCGGAGAGTCGGCAGGATAGTGCCGAAGCTTGCGGGATTGGCGGTGCTACCAGAAATGGCCGAGGGCAAAGGCATGACCGGATCCACACTTGAGATATTGTTCGAAGGCGCGGGCCTTGTCGTCGTCCTCGAAGCGGATCGCGGCGACGAGCTGCCATGGCCGGGACCTCGAGGTGTGCGGGGATTTGCCGGTGTTGTGGTCTGCGATTCGTGCTTCGACGTCGGTCGAAAAGCCGACGTATCTGCGGTCGGGATTACCGATACTGCGCATGAGGTAGACGTAGAGCAAGTGATTCTCCCTGGTTGATTCTGTGTTCTGCCGGCAGTCAATCTCCCTGATTCGCCTGGCGGGTCTTGCGACTCTGCTTCGCCGGTTTGCATGAGCGGCTCTGCTTCGGCTTCGCCTGGTTTGCACGAGCGGCTCTGCTTCGCGTATCGGCTATGGCTATGACGGAGTGAATCCCGCAGAATCTCACGCCTTGGGTAGACATGGCGGAGTCGAGCTTAATCGCCCCGACAGATCTTGCGACTCTGCTTCGCCTCTGTGCCAGGGACTCTGCTTCGCCTCTGTGTCAGGGCCAGGGCTACGCAGAGTCGCCCCGATTTTTTCGCTGGATGCCTGCGTACTGGCGAAAAAATCGGGGCGAGTGGATTCGAACCACCGACCTCTTGAACCCCATTCAAGCGCGCTAAGCCAAACTGCGCCACGCCCCGCTCAAGAGACGAATCCAGGATAGAACCGGCGGCAAGGGAATGCAAGGATTTTCCGGCAAAGGCGACTGCCAAATCGCAAATCAAAACGGCCCGAGGTCCGCTGTGCACGGTCATCGGTGATCGGTCATCGGTCTGAAGTGCGACCTGCGCCGCCGGAGGCTGCTTTCACCCCAATGTCGCTTAAACTAGCGCTCCGGAGGATATGAAGTCTGTTCACCACAGAGGGCACAGAGATCATCCGCCTTCACCTGCCAGCCCTCTCGAGGATTTCGGCGGACCTTCTGCAATAGGCAGCTTGCCGGCAGGAATGGTCAGAAGAACCCAAGTTTCTACAACAGTATTTCAACTAAATGACCACGGTGCGCAGGAGGGCCAGAACGTCCTCCATGTCCTTCGGCATGGGAGCGGTGAAGGCCGCCCTGGCAAGGGTGACGGGGTGCGTGATTTCCAGCCTGAAGGCGTGGAGCGCATGGCGGCTGATTACGACCTCGTCCCCGGACCCCGGAACAAGATCGCCGCACGAGAGGCTCTTGGATTCGGAATACATGTCGTCCGCGATGATGGGATGGCCCAGGGCCGCGAGATGGACGCGTATCTGGTGCGTCCTGCCCGTGACCGGCTTCGCTGCGACCAGGGCGAACCTGCCGAATCTCTCGATTGTCTCGAACAGGGTCTTCGATGGCAGGCCGGTGTCGCGGCGGATCGCGCGCTTTATTGAGATCACCGAGTCCCGGTCGAACCCGATTGGGAGATCGGCTTCGAAAAAGTCCTCCGCAGGGCTTCCATGCACTATCGCCCTGTACTCCTTCGACACGCCCTTGCCGTGGAACTGCTTCTGGAGAAACGGCCGGAACCGCGGGTCCTTGGAAATCATGAGCACGCCCGACGTGTTCCGGTCAATCCTGTGAGCAAGGCAAGGGAGCACCTTCTCCCCGCCGGGCAGATTCATTCCCGCGTACCTGTGCACCATTACATGCATGAACGTGTTGTTGAGATGGGTCCCGGTCGGATGCACGACTATTCCCGGAGGCTTGTTGAATACCGCTATCGCGTCGTCCTCGTACACGACCTCCACCTTCACCGAGGACGGGTCGAAGTCGGGCAGGTCGCGCGGATCCGGAGAGACCGTCACCTTGTCGCCGGTCCTCAGCCTCGTGGATGGCTTGACCGGCCTTCCTTCAATCGCCACCCTGCCTGCTTCGATGGCTTTCCGGATTGAAGTGCGCGACCTCCATGCCATCTTGAGGCTGAGGAAGACGTCGGTCCTCATCCCGTCATGCACCGGATGAGCCTTGAACCTGAACGTCGGAAACGGATTGAAGTTCTCCACGCAAGTTCCATATCCAAAACCAGGGCGAGCCGGAACTGAAATCGTCCAAAGTCTAAGGTCCAAGGTCTGAAGTCGGAAGTCAAATCATGGATAATGTGGAAGTCTAATGTCCAAGGTCCAACGTCTAGGGTCAACGAGGCCGGGGATACGTGCTCTGAACGACGAAGGTTTGAAGTCCAAGGTCATATGTCGACTTCTGATTTTAGACTTCCGACTCTCGACGTTGGACCTCGAACTTTCGACTTCAGACCTTGGACGTTGGACTTTCGACTCTATCGAGCAACCATCATTCCCGCGTGTGGAGAACACCATTCCTGCATCGGGCAGCCGCAATTCCAACGCAATGCATCATGGGTTTTTCGCTTTTCACCGGATTTCGGCGTGGTATAACCGCGCACTGCGGCGGTCGAATCCGTGTCAGGACCCGCCCGGCTCGGTTTTAAGGCTTTGCGGATGATAGTCCTGGGCGTCACGCACCCGATTTCCTGGAACACAGGAGCGTGCCTTGTAAAGGACGGGGAGCTGGTCTTCGTCGTGGAGGAGGAGAGGCTCAACCGGTTCAAGTTCTCCTCGCGGGTCCCGCCCCTGCTTTCAATCGAAGCCTGCCTCAAGGCTGGCGGAATCGGCATGGACGACGTGGACTTCTTCGCCGTCGGGTGGGAGGCTGGAAACAAGCAGAAGCGGAAGAAGCGGTTC
Organism: Candidatus Kuenenia stuttgartensis; assembly: GCA_020723505.1. GTDB lineage: Bacteria > Planctomycetota > JAKEIC01 > JAKEIC01 > DYIT01 > DYIT01. The sequence continues at coordinate 17,987 of DYIT01000038.1, read as the reverse complement.
CCTTGGAACTACCTCGCGCGCCTGCTTCCGTTCGACATCGAGGACTCGCGCGTCCGGTTCGTCCGCCACCATCTCGCGCACGCGATTGCATCCTATTTCCTGTCCGGGTTCGGCAAGGCGGGGGTCATCTCCCTGGACGCGTACGGTGGGAGCGAATCCGGCGTGCTCGGGATCGGGGACGGGGCGGACTTCAAGATCCTCAAATCCGTGCCGACCAAGGCGTCATGGGGCTGGATCTACAGCGAGGTGACGACGGCGCTGGGATTCCGTTTCCACAGCGACGAGGGCAAGGTGATGGGGCTCGCGTCCTACGGGGAGCCGGACCTCGAGGGCGCGGACTTCGTGGACTGGGACCGGGACGTGCCGCTAATCGACAGGAACCGGTTCAGGGCCTACCTCTCGAGGATTAAAGGCAGGAGCAAGAGCGCGCCGATAACGGGGGAGCACCGGAACGCCGCGGCGACGATTCAAGCCGTGCTCGAGCGCGGCGCCCTCCAGATGGCGGAGTACCTGTCCGGTGCGGGCGGAGGGAGGAAGCTGTGCGTATCGGGCGGGTGCGCGCTGAACTGTTCGATGAACGGCGCGCTGCTGAGGTCCGGTTTCGCGGACGAGCTCTACGTGAACCCTGCTCCGCACGACCTTTCGACGGCCATCGGGGCCGCGCTGTGGGTATACCGCGAAGAGGCGGGGAACTGGCCATCCGGGAGGCTCACGAACGCGTTCCTCGGCCCGGGATTCGCTGACGCGGAGGTGGAGGCGGCGCTGAGGACGGCCGGGGCGGGCAGATACAGGCGCATGGACGACGTTTGCGGCGAGGCGGCGCAGAGGCTTGCGGCCGGCGAGGTGGTGGGCTGGTTCCAGGGAAGGTCCGAGTTCGGCCCGAGGGCTCTGGGCGGCAGGAGCATCCTCGCGGACGCGCGGGATGATCAGATGCGCAGGCGCGTGAACGACCTCAAGGGCAGGGAGGAATGGAGGCCTTTGGCGCCGTCAATCATGGCCGAGGAGGCGGGCGGCATGATAGACGGCCCCGCGGACTCGCCCTTCATGCAGATGGCGCTCATGGCTTCAGAGCGCGCCCGGGAGGCCATTCCGGCAGCGGTGCACGTGGACGGCACGATGAGGGCGCAGACCGTCGCTCACGGGGACAACCCGCGGTTCCACGACCTCCTGGCAAGGTTCAGGGACATGACCGGCGTCGGAGCCCTGATTAACACCAGCTTCAACCTGTCCAGGCAGCCCATCGTCATGACTCCGCGCGACGCGCTGGCGACGTTCTTCGCGTCGCCCATGGACAGCATGGCCATGGGCGACTTCATGGTTTCCAAGGACTGAACAGATGCACATACTGGGCCTTACGCACCCGATGGCCTGGAACAACGCCGCGTGCCTGATTTCCGGCGGCGGACTCGTCCGCATGGTCGAGGAGGAGAGGCTCAACAGGTTCAAGCAGTCCCACGGCGTTGCTCCGAACAAGGCCCTCGAGAACTGCCTCGAGGCGGGTTGCATCGATCTCTCCGGCGTGAACTTCATATCCGTGGGATGGGACGCCGCCGACTACCGCAAACGCAAGGAGAAGTTCATCTGGGACTACCAGTTCAAGCAGCTGCCGATTGACATCGAAGACAAGCGCGTAAAGTACATCCGCCACCACCTGACCCATGCGGCGAGCGCCTTCTACCCCTCGCCCTTCGACAAGGCCTGCGTCATAACATGGGACGGCAGGGGCGAGCAGGAGTCCGGGCTGCTCGGCGTGGGCGAAGGAGACGACATCAGGGCCATCCAGGAGCTTCCGCTCAAGGAGTCGTGGGGCTACGTCTACGGCAAGGTCACGGAAGCGCTCGGGTTCATTGCCCACCGCGACGAGGGCAAGGTGATGGGGCTCGCGGCGTACGGAACGCCGGACATCTCGAGGCTGGACTTCATCGACTGGTATGATCCCCCCAATCTCCCCTACATTTCGAAGCGCAGATTCCGCAGGTTCACGTCCAAGCTCGTCCCGCGCCGGCCCGGCGCGGAAATCACCCAGGAGCACAAGGACCTCGCCGCGACGATTCAGGCGGCCTTCGAAAAGGGCCTCATCGCAATGGCAACCATCCTCAGGGAGAAAACCGGGATTTCCGACTTCTGCCTGGCCGGCGGGTGCTCCTTGAACTGCTCGGCGAACGGCGCGCTGCTCAGGTCGGGAATCGCCGAGAGGATTTTCGTGCAGCCGGCGTCGAACGACGCGGGGACGGCCCTGGGCGCGGCGATGCTCACCTACCGCGAGATCGTCGGCGTCAAGCCGGACATCAAGTTCGACCACGCGTTCCACGGCCCCAAATTCACGGACGAGCAGGTCAGGACGGCGCTTACGCGGACGCGCATGGGCAATTTCAGGCCCATGGACGACCCCGCGGCAGAGGCGGCCGCCCTCCTCGCCAAGGGGAGAATCATAGGCTGGTTCCAGGGCGGCATGGAAATCGGTCCCCGCGCGCTCGGCGGCAGAAGCATCCTTGCGGACCCGAGGGACCCGGAGATCGCGGCGAAGGTGAACCGTATCAAGGGCAGGGAGCCTTGGAGGCCGCTCGCGCCGTCGGTCCTGCTCGAGGACATGCCGAGGTATTTCGACGTCTGGCGGGAATCGCCGTTCATGCTCGTGGCGTTCATGGCGAACGGCGCGGCAAGGTCCGAAGTCCCGGGCGTCGTTCACGTGGACGGATCGGTCAGGGCTCAGACCGTGAGCAAAGCGGTCCAGCCTGAATTCCACGCCCTGATCTCGGCGTTCAAGGCGCTCACAGGCGCCGGAGCGGTGCTCAACACCTCGTTCAACATCGGCCCGGAACCCATTGTCTGCACCCCGAGGGACGCCGTCATGTCCTTCTACTCCTCGCCGCTCGACGCGCTGGTCATGGGGAGATGGCTGGTCGAGAAGTAACGAGCGGGACGGGTTCCGCCGCCAATCAACGAGAATGTCGAAAGTCGAATGTCCAAAGTCCACAGGCGAGGGAAATCCCAAATCCCATAATCCGCCCTCGAAAGGAGTTCAAGACGAAGGCGGGCCGAAATGACTACGAAGTTGGCGGCAGCGGGAGTAGAATCCCATGGATTGCCCCGGGTCTGATTCCGTATTCGATGGATCCCCATGCGCATGCCCGCGATTTCGAGGATTTCCGACGACCTGCTTTTCGGGATTCTGGAGACTGTCCGCAAGCCGGGGCAGTATCTCGGCCTGGAATGCAACGTTGCGAGGAAGGACCTGGGCGCGGCGGATCTGCGGGTTGCGCTCGGGTTCCCGGACGCATACGAAATCGGGATGTCCTGCCTCGGATTCCACATAGTCCATGACCTGATGAACGCCGGGAACGGAGTCGCCGCCGAGCGGTTCTTCTGCCCCATGCCCGACATGGAGGCGGCGATGCGCGGCAGGGGCATCCCGCTATTCACTCTCGAGAGCAGGTCGCTGGTGCGGGAGTTCGACGTTGTCGCGTTCTCGATTCAATACGAGATTCTCTTCACCAACGTGCTCAACGCGCTGGACCTCGCGGGCATCCCGCTCAGGTCCGCGGACAGGCGTCCGGGCGACCCGCTCGTTATTGCCGGAGGGCCGGCGACCATGGCTCCGGAGCCCATGGCGCCCTTCGTCGACGCCTTCCTGCCCGGGGACGCCGAGGACACGCTCCCGGGTTTCCTCGAAGCCCTCCGCGACCTGCCCCTGCGGGAGATGCAAAGGCCGGCGCTGCTCGAAGCCCTGTCCGTGATCCGTGGCGTGTACGTGCCTTCGCTGTACGCGCCCGCCGGAGCGGGGAGCACGGGCATGGTGAAGGCGCTGAAGGACGGCCTGCCCGCGAGGATACAGGCCGGCCTGTGCACGGACTTCGAGAACGCCCGGTTCCCCGTGGCGCCTCCCGTGCCGGCAGTGGAGACGGCGCACGAGAGGATCGTGCTCGAGATCATGCGCGGATGCCCGAATTTCTGCAGGTTCTGCCAGGCCGGGTACACGCGCAGGCCGCCGAGGCTCAGGTCGAAGGCGAGGATTCTGGAACTCGCCAGGGAGACGTACCGGAACACGGGATACTCCTCGATTTCGCTTGCGTCGCTCTCCAGTGCCGACTACCCCGGCGTGTCGGCCCTTCTGCGCGACCTCGTGGCCGAATTCACTCCTCATGCCGTCGGCGTCTCGATGCCGTCGCTCCGCATAGACGAGGGGCTAGCCGACCTGCCCGAGGGCCTGTCGGAGGTGCGCAAATCGGGGTTGACGCTGGCTCCCGAGGCGGCATGCGAGGGGCTGAGGAACAGGGTGAACAAGAACGTGCACGACGCGGATCTCGAGAAGGTGGCCGTGGAGGCGTGGCGGCGCGGCTGGAGAGTTCTGAAGCTCTATTTCATGATAGGCCTTCCCGGGGAGACGGAGGACGACCGGGCGGCGGTCGTGGATTTGGCGCAGCGGATTTCCGGTCTGAGGAGGGCCTTTGGCAGGGGGCCGGGCCAGGTGAACGTGACGGTGTCGAATTTCGTCCCCAGGCCTCACACGCCCATGCAGTGGTGCCAGATGGAGCAGATTGACCGGCTCAGGGGGTTCCAGGGGGAGATTAAACGCAAGGTGAGGATGAAGTCGGTGCAGTTCAAGATGCACGACCCGCGGCGCAACATGATTGAGACCGTGCTTGCCCGCGGGGACAGGGATGTGGCGAGGGCGGTGGAGGCCGCGTGGAGGCTCGGTTGCAGGTTCGACGCGTGGGACGACCATTTCAAACCCGAGCTGTACGACAGGGCTTTCCTGGAGACCGGGGTGGACCCGAGGAATTATTCCAGGGCCAGGGGCGACGAGGAGTCGTTCCCGTGGGAGATTGTGGATCCCGGCGTTTCCAGGGAATTCCTGCGCCGGGAGTACGAGAAGAGCCTTTGCGGAGACCTTACGGATTCCTGCATCGAAGGGCGGTGCGCGGGGTGCATGCCCGTAAAGACGGGATGCGCTTTGAACAGGTCCAAAGTCTGAAGTCCAAAGTCGCAGGTCAATACTTGCCTGGTTGCCAGGGTGAGGGGTGCAGGGTCGAGGGTCGAAGACCGTGAGCCGTGGGCTGTAGGGGCGAAGAGGGAAGAGAGAATAGAGAAGAGGGATGGGAAGATGGCGTGAACCGTTGACTGGCTGCGAGCCGTGGACCGTCGAAGACCCTGCCCGCCTTCGCCTGGAAATCCTGCATCCGCGGAGCGAAGCCCGCCCCGCCTCCGCCTTGATGATAAACCATGAGGCTCGGCGGGTTTCACTCCGTCTCTTCCCGGACTCCAGACGAAGGCGGGGCGGGTTTCATTCCGTGCTCGTCTAATCCGGGATAATCCGCGACTGTTTGTCGTTATCCGGGTTATACTGTATCGGCATCGAATTCAAAGGCCCCTATCCTTGAGGTGAACCATGTTTTGCGGGCAATGCGGAGGCGAGGTGCGAGGCGGCGAGGGGTTCTGCAAGAGGTGCGGGGCGCCCGCATCGGGTCATGCCGGGGAACCGGGATACTCTGCTCCGGTTCCGCATGGACCCGTGCAGCAGGGGCGCCAGGCGAAGAGCAAGTCGACCTATCAGTTGCTCGGCCTACTTCCGGGCTTCTTCGGTTTCCCCGGCATACACAACTTCTACGCAGGCTACACGGGCAAGGGGCTCGCGCAGCTGCTCATGAGCATCCTGTCATGCTGGATTCTCTGGCTTCCCGCCTTCATCTGGACGATAGTCGAGGTCTGCACCGTGACCGAGGACGCGGAGGGAGTGCCGTTCGAATGAGCGGGTTCGACACGCCGAATCGCCCTCCCATCCGCCGGGCCGCTTCAGCGGACCAAAAGCCACGAGCCGCAGACGCAAGCACGATGCGCGGCGCGCCGCCAGGTCATTCCGGCGCGAAACGGAATCCGGGGCTATTCGTCCAGGGAGCCTGACTTGATTAGCAGATTCATAGAGGACCTCGAACGGTTCTTCAAGAGCGAGGGGGCGCTCTACCGGCGCAGAATCGAGGCCAGGGTCCCCTGCTTCGAGAAGCCGCCGGAGGCGCTCGACAGGAGGCTGGTCGACGCCCTTGCCGCGGCCGGTGCGCCGGAGTTCTACAGGCACCAGGCCGAAGCAGTCCGGCAAATCCTCGCGGGGAAGCACACCATAGTGGCCACGCCCACTGCTTCGGGGAAGACGCTGGCGTACAACGCGCCCGTGTTCGACGCAATCCTCCGCGACCCTTCATCCAAGGCGCTCTACGTCTTCCCAATCAAGGCCCTGGAGCAGGACCAGCTCAAGACGGTCCTCGAGCTCGGAGGGTCGCTAGACATTGTCCCGGCGGGGTTTGCGGCGGTGTACGACGGCGACACGCCTGACCAGAAGAGGAAGAAGATCAGGCTCTCGCCGCCGAACATCATCGTAACGAATCCCGACATGGTTCACAGGTCAATCCTGCCGTTCCACGACGCGTGGAAGGAGTTCTTCACCGGGCTCAAGTTCGTGGTGCTCGACGAGCTGCACAACTACCGCGGCGTGTTCGGGTCGCACGTGGCGCAGGTGGCGCGCAGGCTTCGGAGGATGGCGGCTTTTTACGGGGCGTCGCCGACGTTCATAGCGTGCTCGGCCACGATTTCGAACCCGGGCCAGCATGCTAAGGCGCTCACGGGGCTCGATTTCTCCGTGGTGGACCGCGACTCGTCGCCCGCAGCGGAGAGGAACTTCCTTTTCGTGAACCCGGCGGTCTCGGCGTACACGGCCGCATCGAGGATCTTCGTCCACGCGGTGAAGAAAGGCCTCAAGACCATAGCCTTCACCAAGGCCAGGAAAATCACCGAGCTCATGTACTCCTGGGTCGTGGACGAGCTTCCGGCCCAGAAGGACAGAATCAGCTCGTACCGCGCGGGATTCCTGCCCGAGGAGCGCCGCGAAATCGAGGAGGCTCTGTTTTCGGGAAGGATGGCCGGAGTCATATCGACGTCCGCCCTGGAGATGGGCATTGACATCGGCGCCCTGGACGTGTGCATCCTCGTCGGATATCCAGGCACGGTCATCAACACGTGGCAGCGCGGCGGCAGGGTCGGGCGCGCGGGACGGGAATCGGCGGTCGTGCTGGTCGCCATGCAGGACGCGCTGGACCAGTACTTCATGAGGCATCCGGAGGATTTCTTCGGGAGGCCGTTCGAGTCCGCGGCGCTCGACCCCTATAATCCGCAGATTCTGGGCCCTCACCTGGAGTGCGCCGCCTCCGAGCGGCCGCTCGAGACGCAGGGGGACGCTTTCGACCTCGAAGCCGGGCGCGAGGCGGTCGAGCTCATGGAGAACCAGCGCAGGCTGCTGCGCAGCGCGGACGGCAGGAAGATTTTCTCCGCCAGGCGCAAGCCGCATCGTTTCGTGGACATAAGGTCGATTGGCGAGGGGTTCACGATACTGGAGAAGGGCACGAACCGCGTCATCGGGTCAATCGGCGGGGCGCGCACCTTCTCAGAATGCCACGAAGGAGCCGTCTACCTGCACAGGGGAGGGAAGTTCATAGTTACCGGCATCGACCTCAAGAAGTCGAACATCTTCGCCGAGCCCACGAGGTGCGCCTACTACACGTCCGCGCTGTCCGAAAAGGAAACCGAGATAATCGACACCATTTCCCGCAGGCCCGAGGGGAACTTCATCCTGAACTACGGCAAGCTCAAGGTGACGGAGAAGGTCGTCGGATTCCAGAAGAGGAACCAGAATACGCAGGAACTGCTGAGCGTGCACGAGCTCGACCTGCCCCCGCAGACGTTCGAGACCACGGGAATCTGGTTCGAGTTCCCAGCGGGGCTCGGGGAAGCGATGGAGAACGAGGGCATGCACTTCATGGGCGGACTCCATGCGCTCGAGCATGCGGCGATTTCCGTCTTCCCCTTGATCGCGCTCTGCGACAGATTCGACCTGGGGGGGATTTCGACCGTGCTGCACGAGCAGACGCGGACGCCCGCGGTTTTCATCTACGACGGCTATCCCGGCGGAATCGGGCTGTGCAAGCGGGGTTTCGACGCGGCCCTGGACCTGCTCGGTCGCACTCTGAGCCTCGTATCGGAATGCCCGTGCGAGGACGGCTGCCCCTCCTGCGTGCATTCGCCGAAATGCGGGTCAGGGAACAAGCCGCTGGACAAGCGGTGCGCGAAAGCGATTCTCGAGGTCATGCTGAACCGCAGGGTGCTCCCTGTGCCCGCGGCATCCGCCGAGCCGGCCGGCGAAGGGCCCGAGCCCGCCGCAGGCGCGGCCGAGGCCGGGGAGGGCGGCCCGTTCCAGGGCAGGCGGGTGGTCGTGTTCGACGTGGAGACCCGGCGCAGCGCTGAGGAGGTTGGCGGATGGCAGAACGCGAATTTGATGCGGGTCTCGGTCGTCGTGGCGTGGGACTCGCGGGGAGGCGTATTCTCGTCTTTCCATGAGGACGAAGTCCCGGCGCTCGTCAATCTCCTGTCCGCGGCGGACCTCGTGGTGGGTTTCAACGTGAAGAAATTCGACTACTCCGTGCTTTCGGGGTACGTCCCGGCGGCGAAGCTCCATGCGCTGCCCACGTTCGACATTCTCGAATACATCAAGGACCGCTATGGGTTCAGAATCGGTCTCGGGAAGCTCGGCATGCACACCCTCGGCAGGGACAAGTCGGCGGACGGGTTGCAGGCGCTCGCGTGGTTCAAGGAAGGGAAGATGGACCTGATTGAGAAGTACTGCCGCGACGACGTGGAGATAACAAAAGACCTGCTCCTGTACGGCATGGAAAAGGGATTCATCCTCTACGAACGATCAGGCGAAGTAGTGCGCCTGCCCGTGGAGTGGGACATCGAGAAGATCGTGCGCAAGCCGTAGGGCGCAGGCCGATCGCGGCAGCTGAGTGCCGCGGCTACAGCACACCGCCGTCATTCCGGCGAAAGCAGGAATCCGGGCGAGTGATGACGACCTCGAACAATCGACCTTTGACTTCGGACCTTCGACTTTGGACTCTCTGCCGTCATGCCCTGGGAGGCATTGACCCGCCAGCGAACGATCACGAATCAGCGGCGACCAGCGCCTAATCACTCCTCTCTTGCGCCGGCAGGCGCCCAGAAGCCGATTTTGATACCGAAGTATCCCGCGGGGGCGGCGGCCCACACGCCGCCCTGCTCGAGTCCGGCGGCAATGCCCGCCTTGACGAAGACGTCGAGATACATGTTCCATGCGACCGTGATCTTGAAGCCGACAGTGAGCATGAGGCCCATTCCTCCGCTCAGGCCGTGGTCGACTTCCGGTCCGTGGACGTCCCGCCGGCGCCAGTAGTCGAGTCCGGCCAGGATGCCTCCGCCTGCGTATATCCCGAGCCATTCGGAAGGAAACCCGTAGAAACGCAGCATGAAATCCACGCCCGCGATATCCGACCTGGTCCGGTCGGAGCCTGAGGACCGGTCGCTTCGCGAATAGAACCCCTCGAAGGATAGCGAGTAATCCCCGCTGAGGACCTCCTGCCCGACCTCGATTACCGATCCCCAGAGATGGACCCCGCCGCCAAGCGAGACGCCAGAAGCGATCTGTCCGGGATCGGTTGGGTCGAGGAGCCCCTGCCCTTGGGCGGGGAGAGCCGCCGCAAGCAGCGCGAATGCCATGACTGCGGGCTTCATGGGGCATTTCCTAATCAAGGCCTGACCCCATGGGATTTTCTCTCGTGATCGAGTAGCCACTTCTTTTTTCCGATTCCAGGGCCGAAGCCGGTGAGCGCCCCGTCGCTCCCGATGACACGATGGCAGGGCACTACGATTGCGGCCGGGTTCCTGCCGTTCGCGCCGCCGACAGCGCGGGCGGCGCCTTTCCTTCCCATCCTGCCGGCCTGTTCGGCGTAGCTCATGGTGGATCCGTAGGGGATGCGCAGGAGGATCTCCCATGCCAGCAGGTCGAATTCCGAGCCTGAAAGGGCAAGGGGCAGGGTAAAGAACCGCCTGCTCCCCGAGAAGTACTCGTCAAGCTGGCTGAAGGCGGATTCAAGGAGCGATGTCGCGCCCCGCTCCGCGCCGGAACATCCCTCCCGCGCCGCGGCGCGGGAGGCGGCGGCTTGCGGTCCGACTTCAGCGACGAAGCTCACGGCGCATATCCGCGAGCCGGTCTCGCCCACAAGGAGCCTGCCGATTGCCTTCGGCCCCCGAAAGACGCCGTACAGAAAACGGTTTGCAGCTCCGGCAACCATGTCCATCTCTATTCATGGGTGGAACGCGATGCCCATGGCCGAAGCCGCGCGCGCGAGCGGTTTGTCCTCGGTCCATAGCCGCGCCCCGGACAGCATCGAGGAAGCGAGCAGGTGGGCGTCGATGTACGCCAGCCCTTTGCCCATAAGACGCCTGTTCTCAATGAATCCCATGATTTCACCGTGTTCAGCGACCGAGGCCGCGGGCAGCGAACCCAGCAGGGACAGAATCTCGGCCCTGTTCCCAATATTCCCGCATGCGAGTTCGCCGATGACGAAAGGATGGACCGCCACCGCCCCATCCGAGAGCAGCCCTGAAAGGCGGGGGGATCCCCTCCGCAGGTGCGTTACCCAGACCGAGGTGTCCGCAAGCACCATTTCAGCCGTTGGACACCCTCCTCCTGCGGGGGGCATCCAGCCGTTTTTCCGTGCCCCCGAGCATGGCCAGCCTGGCCGCGCTTTCGCGCGCAATAAGCGCCTCGAGCCCGAGCCGTACCAGCGACGTCTTCTCGCTGATTCCGGTCAGCCTCATGGCTTTTTCCACAAGGTCGTCGTCCATGTTGAGAGTAGTCCTCAAACTGGCCTCCGAAAAGACTTATATGCATTATTTATATATGAAATGATGCATTATTTATATGTATAAAGCAAGAGGTCAGGAAAGCGTGATCGAACTGCTTAGGATTAGCGCAGCAGGGCTAACCGACCGCCTGGATTCCGGCTTTCGTCGGAAAGACGACGGCCCGGGATCCTTTCCGATGCTGCGGATGCAGGAATCAGGGGCACTGCGACAGCACTGACGCGGGGACGCCGGACTTGTCGCATTTCTTCTCGAACCAGTTCCTGAACTCGGCGGCGAGCTTCCCTGCCCGCGCGTCGTATTCCGCCTTGTCGGTCCACGTGTCCCTGGGATTGAGGAGCGCCGCGTTGGACAGGCCCGGGCAGGACTTCGGGATCCTGAGCCTGAAGACGGGATCCAGTCCGAATTCGACGTCCTCCAGCGCGCCCTTCTCCGCGGCGTCCACGAGCAGCCTCGTGAGATCTATGTCCATCCTCTTGCCGATGCCGAAGGGCCCGCCGCTCCAGCCGGTGTTGACGAGATACGTCCGGGTGCGGTGCCTCTGCACCTTCTCGCCCAGCATCTTGATGTACACGCTGGAGCGCCTCGGGATGAACGGCGCTCCGAACAGGCGCGAGAAGTTGGAGACCGGATTCACAATCCCCCTCTCGGTTCCCTCAACCTTGCTCGTATAGCCCATCATGAACCAGAACATCGCCTGGTCGACGTCGAGCTTCGCGATGGGCGGGAGGACGCCGTTCGCGTCCGCCGTGAGGAACAGGATGACGTCCGGATGGCCGCCGACGGCCGAGGGTTTGAAGTGCCAGAGGAAACGCAGCGGGTAGGAGCCCCTGGAGTTGGGCGTCAGGCGCGTGTCGCCGAAGTCGAAGGTCCCGTCCGGGTAGATCATCGCGTTCTCGACGATTGCGCCGTGGTCCTCGGGAGCCGCGTTGTGGTTTATGGCGTAGAAGATTTCCGGCTCTTTCTCCTGGCGCAGGTTAATCAGCTTGGCGTAGCAACCGCCCTCGAAGTTGGCGATGCCCGAGTCGCTCCATGCATGTTCGTCGTCGCCGAGGAGCACCCTGCGCGGATCGGCGGACAGCGTGGTCTTTCCGGTGCCCGAGAGGCCGAGCAGGAGGTTGACCCCGCCCTTGGGCCCCTCGTTGGCGGCGCAGTGCAGGGGGAGAATCCCATGCTCGGGAGTGAGGTAGTTCATGACGGTGAACATGAGCTTCTTCAGTGTTCCCAGGTAGGCGGATCCGATGATGAGGCCGATTCTGTCGTCGAAGTCCATGGCCGCAGCCATTGTGGAGGTCTTCCCTGTCGCGGGGTCTATTCTCAGCCTCCCCTGGTATTTTTCCGGATCGAGCTTGTGATAGGGCAGAGCGACGACCAGGAACGGCAGGTCGCGGAACACGGACCCGCCGGCCTCGGGGGGGACGGGCCGGAACATGTTGTCGGTAAACAGGGCGGTCAGCGCGCGGTCGCTCACGGTGCGGATTCCGAGGCAGTAATCCGGGTCGGCTCCCAGGACCCTGTTCGTCATGTAGATCTGCCCGGCCGCGCCGATGGCGGCCAGCGCGTCCTTCTTCATCATCTCGAACGTGTCGGGTTCCATGGGGACGTTGTTTTCTGCGCTCCAGTCCACGTGCTCCTCGCTGGGCTTCCGCCTGACGATGTAGGTGTCCTTGGGGCTCCTCCCCGTGGACTCCACAGGCGTCCAGCCGGCCAGAGCCCCGCATTTCGAAGCCACCGCCTCGCGGTTCTCGATTGCGCTGCGAATCATCTGCGCACGGGGCGGGTCCTCCGCCACCTTGCTGTGCATGGTCAGCACGTTGTCAATCCTGCGGTGGAAATCCATTGCAGTGTCCTCAACCATGAACCAGGGGATTCGATCCCGGGAGCACAATCCTAAATCCCCGACGATAAAAAACAAATCAAAACGCAGCCGAGCCGCAACGGGAATCCGCCACGAAGGGCATGGAGGAACACCGGGAAAACCTTGAAATCTTCAAAAGCCGGAATCCATGACCGGCGCCGCGGGCCGCAGGGGCGACGCATGCTGCACGGCCCGAAGGGTCAGTACGCGTTCTTGCCGATGAGCCCCCTCAGGACCGTGAGGAACATGACTCTGACGTCGAACCAGTTCGACCAGTGTTCTATGTAGTAGAGGTCGTACTGGATTCGCTTGCGGAGCGAGGTGTTGCCGCGCCATCCGTTGACCTGGGCCCAGCCCGTAATCCCGGCCTTCATCTTGTGCCTGAACATGTACCTGGGAATCTTCTTCTTGAACTCCTCTATGAAGACCGGGCGTTCCGGCCTGGGCCCCACTATGCTCATGTCTCCGACGAGCACGTTCAAGAACTGCGGGAGCTCGTCCATGCTCGTCTTCCGGAGGAAGGCGCCGAACGCGGTCCTCCTCGGGTCGTTCTCCTTCGCCCATACGGCCCCGGTTGCGGCCTCGGCGTCGGTCCTCATGGACCGGAACTTGTACATTCCGAAGACGTCTCCGCCCAGCCCCATCCTCTCCTGGCGGTAGAAGACCGGCCCCTTCGAGGTCAGCTTCACGAGGGCGGCCAGGAGGAGGAGCAGGGGCAGGAGGAGGATCAGCACGGCGAGCGAGAATCCGATGTCCACCGCCCTTTTCACGACCCTGCTCCAGCCGTGGAGGGGGCTTTCCCTCACGGCGAGCACGGGCAGGCCGTCGAACTCGCCCACTTCCCGGTTCAGGGTGTAGAAGGAGAAGAGATCCGGAACGACCCTGACGTCGACCATTGTTTCGGCGAGAAGGCCCATGACTTCCTCAATCAGCCACGAGTCCCGCCCGGAAAGCGCTATGAAGACCTGGTCGGCGCTCGAAGAGGCGATGATGGCCGGCAGATCGACAATCGGCCCTAGGACCTGGGCTCCGGCGAACTTCTTCCCCTTTCGCTCCGGCCTGTGGTCCACGAATCCGACGACCCTGATTCCCGTCCAGGGATTGCGTTCGATGGCTTCCGCCAGCTTCTGGCCGGGCTTGCCTGCGCCGACTATAACCGCCCTGCGCATGTTGAATCCCCGGGCCCTGAGCCGGCGGAGCGCAATTCTAAGGGCGAATCGGGACAGCCCGAGCATGAGCGGATTGAGCACGGCGAAGATGGCCACGACGGCGCGGGAATACTCGTACTCGCGGTAGAAGAACGAGAGCGCCAGAAGGGCAGCGAGAGCGAAGAACGTGCCCTTGACGACGAGGAGCAGCTCCTCTACGGCCGCGCCCTCCCTGCGGGGCCTGTAGAGGCCGGCCCACCTGTAGCAGACGACGCTGACGAGCGCCGCGACCGGGAGCACGGCGAAATACAGGCCCGGGTCGGGTTCGCCCCTTGTGAGCTCGATTACGCCTGATTTGACGCGTATCAGGTATGCGAGGGCCCACGCGGAAGCGGTGACGGCGGCGTCCAGCAGCTGCATCAGCGTGAGGAAGACCTGACTGTGCTTCTTGAGCATGGGCTATTCTGAAATCGAGAACCGCACCTTCATGTTCTTCCGCCACTCGATCTTCCTGCCGTCGTAGACCCACCTTTCGCCGGCGGGGCAGGACGAGAAGAGCATGGCGAAGGCGACGTCGGAATCCGGGCTTTCCTGCGATCCTCTCAAATCGGCGACCGAAATGACGCGTCCGGCCTTTACACCCATCCTGGATGCGATGGCCGCAGCGAGGAGCTTCGCCTGATCGAGTCCGGAGCAGCAGATTTCCCGCGTGAAGTCATCGATTCTGTCCACCCTGAAGAACAGGTGCCCGTGCCCCGCGGGATTGGATATGGGATAGCCGCCGGACCTTCCCGCCGCGTCGATGAGCATTGCGGACTTGGACGCCAGCTCCCGGTCTTCGCCCTTCAGGGCCAATGCCGCGGCGAGGTCAATCCTGCACGTCACCCTCCTGTGGGAATCGGTTTCAGGGTCGGCGAGCGAACCCGCGAAGTAGCAGACGGGGCCTTCGGCCAGCGTGAGGCCGGGGATTTTCAGCTCCTCGATATCCTTCGAGATTTTCCTGACCCTCTCGGCGCAGACCTTGTACGAGTCGGACGCCGAGGTCGACGAGTCCTCTATCCTGAAGACCACGGCGGCCCCGTCGGGCGTCATGGAAAGCCTCCCCTGGGCGATGACCTCGATGTGCCTCTCCTCCGGCTGCGAGGGGGAATCCTGGGACGCAGCGTCGCCCGTGAGGAGCGCGAGCAGCACGAGGACCGGCAAAACCGCGAATACTCTCATCATTTCATCCCCGACAAGACGGACGGACGGGATTCCTCCACGGAGGACGGAGCTCCCATCCCGGGTAAGTTACCCGCGCAGGACGGGTTTTGGAACACTATTCCACCCTGAGCGAGGCGAGGAACCTCTGGTCCCTGCCGTCGTATGCTTCTCCGGCGGCCTTCGATTCGTCGTAATCCTCGAAGGCTCCCGGGCAGTTGAACAGCGCGGCCCACCTGCCGTCGGAATCCTGGTCGTAGACCGCGAATCCGAAGTCAATCTCGTCCCCCGGGCCCGGAAGGGAGGGGAAAAGCCGCACGGTGAAAGGGGACTTGAGAGGCAGGCTCCGGCAGCGCACGAAATGCGCGATCGGCACGGCGATTTCGTAGGTAGTCGTGGTCCCTGATCTCGACGCTGCGGCGGGGATTGTGAACCTGCTCGCGCCCATGGCGACGTCCTCGGTCTCCGCCTTTCCGCCGCGCAGCGCGACCGAGAACTTCGTCTCGTCAACGAAGAGGACGACCCTGTCGCCGTCCCAGAGCCGCCTCGCCTCGAACCTGGGCTCCACGTGCTCCGCGTCCTCGACCTCGAAAAGGAAATAGAGGTCGGAGACGCCGAGGGCCGCCTTCCATCTGACGCGGGGCAGCGCGGGATCCCCCGGGGGGCGGTAGGTCCTGATTCGCCTCGAAAGCCCGAGGCGCCCCTGGGCGGGGGCGAGGAGGCGCTCCTCAATCCCGGCCCAGTCCGACGAATCCCCATCCACTTCGATGCCGTCCCTGAGCCTGAACCTGTTCTGCCTGCCGGGTTCCGCGGGAGGTTCGGAGACGGCGCGGGCCGGGAGGCGGGGCAGGGGAACGGTTTCGCGCAGGTAGAGCTCCTTCTGAAGCCGCAGCAGAATCCCGACGCGCCGTATTCCGTCCAGATCGAGGGGGATGCCCCTGCGTCCAAGGCCGGACAAGGCGGCTTCGAGGCCGAGCAGGGCGTCGGCGGGTTTGCCGAGCCTGAGCATGATTTCGGCGCGCTCGAACGTCGCGGCGTCGTCTTCGCGCGAGGACAGGGCCTTGGCCCGGTCTAAAAGCGCCGCGGAGTCCGCGGCGGCGCAGCCCTCGATGCAGTCGTTGTAGAGCATGAGCATGATTTTCCCGGCCGCCGCGCCGGAAGCCAGGAAGTCGGGCCTTTCCGGGAACCATTTCCGCACCAGGGCTCCGGTCCGCAGGTCGACCAGGAAAAGCACGGCGGGATAGGACCTGAGAAGGGGGGGATAGAAGCGGCTGAACAACGGGCGCGAGCAGAGGAACGCGAGGTCCCCGAGCCTGTGCGCGGCGAGCAGCTCGAAATCGTCACGGAGAATCCAGGCCCCCGTTCCCATGCCGCCGATTGCGCCGGCGTTGGAGAACTCGGCCAGGAAGGCGCCGCCGAGCACGTGGATGTCGCCGATTTCGAGGCCTTCCGGGAACACGGCGGTCCTTGTTTCTCCGCCGTCGAGGACTCTCACTGTCCTCGGATGCTGGAAGAGCAGCCTCGACCCGCCGCCGAGGTCGTCGATTCTCTCAATCGGGGCGAGGTAGTAATGCTCGAGCGTTCCCGAAGGGCCGGTATCCCGCGGGAAATCGCGGGATTCAATCTCCCGGCCCGTCTCCGCGTCGAACGATACAAGCGAATCGCAGGCGAACCTTCGCACGACGACGTCGAGCCTGTTCCCGATTGCGGCATGGGAAGGGAAATAGACGTCGGCGTCCTGGAAGCTGCCGGAAAGGCCCCCGTTGTCCCGCGAGAGGTGCCACATGACGTACTGGAACTTCGCCCTCCCGGACAGCGGCCCGGCATATAGCCTGTACTTCTGCGCCCCTGTCCTCGCGTCGAGACCGGCGATGTCGCCGTCGCCGGTGGTCACGAGGCACGTGGCTCCGATGATGTCCATGCCGTCGAATGAAACGCGGGAGCGCGCAGGCCCCCTTCCGCTTTTCGCCGGAGCCGCCTGTACCGGCCCTGCTCCGAGCCTCCAGATTTCCTCCCCGGTGCCGGAATCGAAGGCGGCAACGGCCTCCCGGGACAGCACCAGGACCAGATCGTCGGAGGCCGAAAGGGCCGTGCCTTTTTCGCCGCCCATCATTTCCGCGACGCGAACGCGCCACAGCCTCTTTCCGGATGATCCGGCAACCCTCGACAGGTATACGCCGTCCCACAGAATGATGTCCCGGCCTGACCAGGCCAGGGACGGGACCCCGCCGGAGACCATCGAATTGAAGGATTCAACCGGGAACGCGAGGTCTCCCGTGAACGCGTCGATGCAGTCAATCCTGTAGGGGCTCATCCTGTCTTCCAGCCTGTCATCGGGGTCGCCTTCCACGCCGCCGGCCGCTGCTTCCTCGGCTGGGGTCGCTATTTCCGAGAAGACGAACGCCAGATGATCGAGGCCCGACGGCGGTTTGTTTCGAGGTTCGAGTATGGATTTCCTGTCGCGGGGATTGAGCTTCACCCGCCAAATCCTCTCGAACGGGAGCAAGAAAGGCCGGCGGCCGGAATCGGGAGGGGACCATGATTTCAAGGCAGCTTCCGCCTCGGCGGCGAGCTCGGCCGCGGGGGATTTCAGGACCCGGCCGCCAGGCGCGAGCATGTCGAGGAAGACCCGGCAGGCGGGGAGGTCGCCGGATGCGGCCGATTCGGCGGCGGCGAGGGCGCACGCCTCGTCCCGGGCGGCTCCGCCGGCCGGGGACGCCTTCGCCGCTCCGGCGGCCATGGCCGCGGCCTCGCGCCGCATGCCGGCCTTCCTGTACGCGTGGCCGATGCGGAGGCGGTACCCGGCGGGGGCGGACGTGCCCGGGAGGAGGAGGTCGGAGAGTGCCGCGTCGCGCATTGCGGAGTACAGGGGAGGAGGCGCGGTCCCCGGCGTTTTCGAACGGAGC
The DNA here is from genome assembly GCA_020723505.1 of Candidatus Kuenenia stuttgartensis. GTDB lineage: Bacteria > Planctomycetota > JAKEIC01 > JAKEIC01 > DYIT01 > DYIT01. The sequence goes on along the minus strand of DYIT01000038.1, from coordinate 153 downwards.
CATGATTCTGCCGAGCGCTCGAGCGCGGAGGCGGCCTGGCCGCCGAAGCGGGCAAGGATTGCGGAGATTTCGGCGGACGCGGCGACCACGGCCGCGGCGCCCAGGACCCCGGCCAGGACCAGCTCCGGGGCCACCTGGAGGTGCTCGGCCTGG
>DYIT01000037.1:37167-37642 GCA_020723505.1 Candidatus Kuenenia stuttgartensis | reverse complement strand
TTGCCCGTCCACGGCTCGAGATCCTCCTCCTTCTCCTCGGCTTCCGTCCCGGATTCGGCGGCGGCCGCCTTGTCGGCTTTTGCCGGCGCCGGAGCGGGGGTTTTCTCCTCTGCCGCGGGCTTGTACTCCCTCGCCTTTCCTGTCCAGGGCTCGAGTTCTTCCCCCTTTTCCACACCTCCCAGCTCATCCTGCGAGGCGACCTCGACCTTCTCGAGCATCTCGCCTGAATCGGCGGGTTCGACCGCCTCTATTTCCGGCGGGGCTTCCTGCGCCTCTGCGAGGACCGCCGGATCAAGGCCCGGCGCGTCCCTCCAGTCGAGGTCGTCCTCCCTGGCGGTCACCGGAACGGCATCGTAGGCGTCCTTCTTCCAAGGCTCGGCGTATTCCTCCTCCGCGAGGGGCAGGGCGTCGCGGATTTCGGCAGGTTGCACGGGCGCGTTCGTTGCGCCTCGATATCCGTTCAGTCGAAGCGTTG
>DYIT01000037.1:29879-37157 GCA_020723505.1 Candidatus Kuenenia stuttgartensis | reverse complement strand
AGCGGGAGCGGCGGCCTGGGCCGCCGGAGCCGCGGGGACCGGTTCCGCCGCCGCGCCAGTGGCGGTCTCGGCCGCGGCGGGAGCCTGCGCGGGCGGGCGGACTTCAGCCGTTGCGGGCTGGGCCGCCTGGGCGAGGGCCTGGGCCGGCAGGATTTCCTCGGCCTTGATTTTGCTCGCGTCGAAGGGCGCGCCAAGCGGAAGGATGTGTAGCTGCAGCGATGATCCGCAGCACGGGCAGATGACCTGGACCGAGACCTCTACGGTCTTTGGGAGCACCTGGACCGGCGACTCCGGCGGAGGTTCGCGGAACAACGCGAGGTAGTCGGGCTTCGTGGGCCAGTTCACCTTGGGTACGTTGACGGGCGGGCTCATCGTGATTTTGAAATCCAGGCCGACCCTCGCCAGCGCCACGAGATGCGGCTTTGCGAGGTCCACCTCCTCCTTGGACATGTCCTTGAAAAGGATGATAGGGGCCCGCTTGACGATGGATCCGGCGATCTTGACGTCGATTGCCAGCACCTTGGCGATTTCGGCGTTCGCGACGGCCATTTGGGCTCCGTGTCGAATGGACGAGATTATGACCGAATATCCGGCCTGGGCCTGCTCCGTTTCCGGCATTTGGCTTCTCCTTCGTATCTGAAAAGGCTCCGTTCCAGCCTTTAATGGTAAATGGCCGCTGTGATAAGTCAATATCGGATTTTTCCGCGCCGGTTGCGCCGAAAACCGGATAGAATTGACTCCGGCAGGACGCAGGCTGCGGCTCAGCGGGCCCCGGCCCGGTCCGGCCCTTCCCGGAGTGCCGATGCAGAAAGAAATCGAAAACGCGGCAATCGGAATCCTCGTCGCCAAAGGCCTCGTCTCCAGTGAAAGAATCGAGGAATGCCTCGCCATCCAGCGCGAAATGCAGAGGATGGGGCTCAAGCCCAAGCCGCTGCTCGAGATACTGGTGGAGAAGAAGTTCCTGGCGAAGGAGCAGGCCGGTCTCGTGGCACGCGGCGAGGCCGATTCCGAGGGCCCGAAGGAGATACCCGGATATGAAATCCTCGGCACCATCGGCAAGGGCGCCATGGGCACGGTCTACAAGGGCTATCAGAAGAGCATGGAGCGCGAGGTCGCCATAAAGGTGCTGGCCTCCGAGCTCGCGCTCGACAAGTCATATGTCGAACGGTTCCTCACCGAGGCCCGCATGGCCGCCAAGGTGCAGCACACCAACATCGTCACGGGCATCGACGTCGGCCAGGTGGGGGGAATGTACTATCTCGTGATGGAGTACTTCCCCGGCAGGCCGCTCAACACGCTCATCTACGAGAAGGGGAGGCTGCCGGTCGAGAAGGCCGTGGACATAGCGGTCCAGATCGCCGACGCCCTCAAGCATGCGCACGCGAACAACCTGGTCCACAGGGACATCAAGCCGGAGAACATCCTCGTCCTGGAGGACGGGACGGCGAAGCTCTGCGACATGGGCCTTGCCAAGCTGGTCGAGCGCGAAGCCCGCGGCGACTCCAAAGGAGAGACTGTCGGCACGCCCCTGTACATTTCGCCCGAAATCGTGCAGGGCCGGCCGGACATAGACATCCGGTCGGACATCTACTCCCTCGGAGCGACCCTCTACCACATGCTCCTGGGAAGGCCGCCGTTCCTCGGAGTCGATCCGGTCTCCATCATGCGCATGCACGTCGATTCCGACGTAGTCCACCCGTCTAAACGCGACGAGTCGATCCCCGAGGACCTGTCCGCCGTCGTCACCAGGATGATGAGCCGCAACATCGCTCAGCGCTACCAGTCCCCTGCCGAGCTTCTCGCCGCGCTGGAGGCGATCAGGCACCGCTTCCGGAAAAAAGCCCCCTCGGCCGCCCCCCGGCCATCAGCGCCGGTCCTCGAGCCGATTGCGGCCGCGACCGCTCAGAAACCCCTGTCCTCGGCGACGCCTGCAAAGCCGCTCAATGCCGCCGTTCCCCAGAAACCGCTGTCCTCGGCCACGCCTGCAAAGCCCCCCCGGACCGACCCTGCGCTCAAGCTGCCGAAACCGCCGGTCGAGCCCCCGAAGCGCAAGGCCAAGACCAGGCGGGCGAAATCGTCATCCATGGCCTTCTATATAATCCTCCTCGCCGCGGTCGCAGCAGGAGCGGTAATCGTGATTGCCATGCTCCCCGGCGGAAGCAAAGCCCCTGAGCCGAAGCCCGACCGCTCCGACGACAGGAACCAACCCTCGCCGGCGGATGAAGAACAGGCCGGACCCGGCGTCCCGGACGACGCAACTCCGGGCCGGGAAGAATCGCAAAAGGCCATGCTCGACGAGGCGGCGCGCTTCGAGAAGGACCATCCCGACGCCCTGGAGGCCGCCCTAGAGAGGTACGAGAAGATAGCCTCCCTGACGCCGGCCACGAAGGCCTCCGCCGAGGCCCAGGCCAGGGCGGGCAAGTTGAGGGATGCCCTCTGCGCAATCGAGAGGAAAGAGTTCGAAACCGTTTGCGGAAAGGCCGACTCGATCCTGGCCGGGGGCAGGAACCTCGACGGGGCGGTGGACGCGTGGTCGAAGTTCCTGGAGCGTTTCCGGGTCTCCCGTGCCGGGCTTGCGGAAGAGGCGGCATCCAGGAAGAAGGCGGCCATGGCCGCCATAGCCCGGCTCTGGGCAGCGGTCGCCGGGAATTCGCTCGAGCATGCCGCCAAGGGCGATTTCGATTCGGCCCAGGCCGCGGTTCAGGCGGCCATCGCGGACGGCGGCATCGCGTCCGCGCAGTGCATCGCAAAAGCCGCGGGAGAGGACCCGCTGGCGTTCTTGGAAGACCTCCGAAAGCGCAGGGAGGAATACGTCCTTAACGCGGAAAAGAACGCAGGGCCCATGTTCGCTGCTTTCGCCGAGAATCTCGCGAGGCTGTATTCCGAGGGCAGGACACCGGGCGGCATGCAGCTCGGCCCCTTCTCCAGGTACCGCGAGGCGCTGCGGACCTGCAAGGCCGCGGAGGCCAATCCAGCCCTCATGCCGAGGCGGCAGCAGGTCGCGGAATGGCTCGACATTTCGGCCTCCGCGGCCGCGTTCGCCTCCTCCGCTGCCCTCGGACTCGAAGGCTGGGCTTCGAAGAAGCGGCACGTGGTCCTGAGGAATCCCGAGGAGGAGGTCTCAATCGTCTCGATTTCGGCGTCCGGTATCGAGAAGACGGTGAAGCTCTCGAACTCGGTCTCGATGAGGGCCGAGGATTTCCTCGAACGCCTGGACCACGAGGCAGTCTACCAGCTCGCGTTCGAAGGCCTGGGCGGATCCAGGATGAACGCCGAGATGAACAGGGGAGCCGCGCTGTTCATCGTCCTGAGCCCGGTCGGCTCGGTGTCGAACGCCGCCGAGCGCGTGGACTCCCATCTGGGCAGGGCCGGCGCATCCATCGATTCGCCGGCTGCGCTTGTGGATCTGCTCGCCCGCCACAGGGGGTCGGCCGCGGTCGCGGACGCGTTGAGGGAATTCGAGGCCCTCAGGAAATCCTCGGAGAAGGCCAGGGACAAGGCGCAGGCGCAGAAGGCAATCGAGAAATGGAAGGCATGGGCCGAGAAATACGCAGGTTCCAAGACCGCAACGGAGAACGAAGCTTTCCTGGCCTCCGAACTCAAGAGGCTCGACGCGGTCGCTAATCCGCCCCAGCCCGTCAAGGTGCCGGGGCTGGCGGTCAAGGCCGAGGCCTTCGACGCCAAGACGGGGAAGGCGAGAATCCTGTACGAGTTCGACGAGCGCGGATTCCAGTCGGACTGGGCCTCCAGGAGATTCCATTTCGGGGCCGACAATTGGGCCGGATACGCGATTGAGAACTTCATGGGCAAGTCGCTCGAAGTCAAGACAACCGGGGGATGCATGTCCGCGTCCGGAGGGGGATTCCTCCTCTGGAAACCGAGGGTGGTCGGCGATTTCGCCATCGAGGCGGATCTGAGCTTCCAGGCGGAGGGGAGCGGCCTGTTCCTGGCCCACATGACCGACAACGGCGGCTACGCGTTCGCGAACAACCTCGACATATCCGAATTGTGCGGCTGGGCCTCGGCGAACAGGGTGCCCATGACGCCCGCGTCGGGGACAGGGCTGTTCACGGCCAGGCTCGCCTGGCCTCCGACTTTCAAGAGCCTCAGCTCCGACACGTCCTTCAAGCTGGCGCCGGCGAGATGGTACTCGCTTTCCATGACCAGGAAGGGGAAGGCGGTCTCGATTGAAATCTGCCAGAAGGGAAAGAAGCCCGAGAAGACATGGACGTTTTCGGACGATCAGTTCAAGGAGGGCAGGATAGGGCTGTGCCTCATGAAGTCCGGCGTTTCCATTGATAATTTCTCGTTCAATGGCGCGCTGGACTTGAGGTGGCTCAGCTCCGCTGAACAGGGCGGCGAAGACAGCGGCGACATGCCGGGCGCAGGGCAGTGAGAGGATTGGCGGATTTGGCTGAAAAAGGCAGGCATTACACGACCCACGAGGTGTCGAGGATTTGCGGCGTCGCCCCGATAACGGTCGGCAGGTGGGTGGAATCCGGAAAGCTCGCGGCTTTCAGGACCGCGGGGGGCCACCGGAGGATACCGGCGTCCGATCTCGAGGAGTTCCTCAAGTCCCATGGCATTCCGAAGGCCCGGGAATCAGGCAATAATGCGCCCAGGATTCTCGTGGTCGATGACGATGCCGACATGATAGAGGTGACGAAGAGGATGCTTGCTGCCGCGAATCCCCGCATGGAAATCAGGGGCGCCTCCGACGGGTTCATGGCCGGCAGACTGGTGGAATCCTTCCGGCCGCAGCTCATGTTCCTCGACCTCATGATGCCGGGCATTGACGGCTTCGAAGTCCTGAGAAGGCTCAAGTCCGACCCTGCCACGGAAGGAGTCGAGATTGTCGGGCTCACCGGATTCTTCACAGACGAGAACCGCCTGAAGCTCCTGGAGATGGGCGCGCTCGACTGCCTCAAGAAGCCCGCCGCTGCCGAACAGCTCTTGCGGATTCTGGAAAAGGTGTTCGCCGCCGGGGAGTAGCGCTTACGGAACCGCTTCCGCAGGGAGTCCGGAACGGGAAAGACTGTGATTTTGCGCGATTTCGGGCCTGATGACGCTGAAATGCTTCTGAAGAGGCGATGATGATAGACATAAGGTTCTACATGGCTGTGGCAGGCCTCAAGAAGAGGCTGATGTCAGGCGAGAAGATGGACCGCGGGGAGGTCTTCGCCGCAATCGAGGGCATGCGGAATCCCGACCCCGTCGTCTACAACATCGAGACCACGAACGCCTGCAACATGAGATGCAGGATGTGCCCGCGGACGACGATGATGACCCGCAAGGTCGAAAAGCTCGGCATGGACGCCTTCGCGCGGGTCGTGGACCAGATTCGCCCTTGGACCGCCGGCGAGTGGTCGGCATGGGAGGATTTCGCCGAGAGGGAGTACGGCGTGCCGCGGGGCGGCGAGAGCGAGAACCATTTCTTCCTCTTCGTGATCCCAAAGGTCATCCAGCTCCACGGCTACGGCGACCCGCTTCTGGATTCGGACATGGCCGCGCGGCTCGCACTCCTCGAGGAGAGGCGCTTCCCGTCCTATTTCAGCTGCAATCCCTCCAACATAGACATCGCCAAGAACCTCGAGATGTTCGAAAACGGGCTCGACTTCATCAAGTATTCGATCGAGACCGTGGACGACATGGTGCACAAGCAGATAAGGGGCGCGAAATCGGACTTCACCGAGAGCTACAGGAAGATTCTTAAGCTCGTGGAGGAGAAGGAGAAGCGCAAGCTCGGGACAAGGATTGTAATCACCATGCTGAACCTGTTCAGGACCGACCAGGAGGAGGATTACCTGCGCCTCCGGGACGCGTTCAAGGGAATTGACGTCTATGTGTACCTCAAGAGCCAGGACCAGCAGTGGTACGAGAACAAGTGGAAAGGCACGAAATCCATACACTGGACCGAATTCTGCCAGTGCCCGTGGTCCTCGGTGACGATTAAGTCGAACGGCGAGGCCGCCATGTGCATGGAAGACTTCAACAACGAGATAATACTCGGAGATGCCCGGACGGAACCGCTCGCGGCGATATGGAACGGCGCCAGGTACGCGGAGTTCAGGCGCAGCCACTTCGACATGCCCGACGGAATCAAGTGCACGAAGCAGTGCGACATGAAGCTGCTCGGGGAATTTTTCTCCGGAGATTGCGATGGGAACTGACGTGTTCTCCCTCGATGGCAGGATAATCCTGGTCACCGGGGCCTTCGGACTGATTGGATCGAGAATCTGCAGGACCTTCCTGGACAGAGGCGCGTCGGTGATCCTGGCCGGCCACGACGCGAGAAGGGCGGAGGCTGTCCGCGAGGAGACGGGCGAGGCCCATCCGCAGTCGAGGTTCAGGGTTTCTACGGTCGAAATCACGGACCCGAAGTCCGTGGCCCGCTGCGTCTCCGATTGCGTGGAGGCTTTCGGCAGGCTGGACGTGCTCGTGAACAACGCGGCCATCGACGCGAAGTTCGATCCCGCCCACGCCGCGGAACTCGACGCCCACGGATTCGAGAACTACCCGTTGGAGAAGTTCAGGAAGTCGGTGGACGTCAATGTCCTCGGCACCGTTGCCGCAACCCAGGCCGCGCTCAGGGTCATGCTGCCCAAGGGGGGCGGGAATGTAATCAACGTCGCGTCCGTCTATTCCGAAATCTCGCCGAATCCGGCCCTGTACGAGGACGGATCCGGGAACGCCCGCCAGAAGCCCGCGGATTACGTGGCCACCAAGTCGTTCATCCCGAACTTCACCCGGTACGTCGCCGCGACCTACGCGCGGAGGAACATACGCTGCAACGCCATAGCCCCGCACGGCGTATTCCACGGCCACGACGGGCCCTTCCTTCGCAATTTCGAAAAGCTGTCGCCCATGGGCAGGATGGCGCGTCTGGACGAAATGGACGGGCCTTTCGTGTTCCTCGCGTCTCAAGCATCGAGCTACGTCACCGGGATCACCCTGCTCGTCGACGGCGGATGGAGCGCGTGGTGATTTTCGCGCCGCCTGCCGAGATTAGGCGCGAAAATGTCAGGCTCATGCAAAGCCGGCTTGCGAACAATGGAGCGTGCGTGCAAAGGAATCCGGAGATCCTCCATGATGGCGGTACGGGAGTTGCCATGCGAGTCTGGAATGATTTACAAGAGATATTGGGATTGAATGAAACGTCATTGTCTCACCAAGAGGCGTTGCAGATTTCCGCGCCTCAAGCGGCATTGCGCCTTCTTTTTCCAAATTCAATGATATTTAGATGTAATTAAACCATTAGGTTATGAAGTGCAGGTCTCC
>DYIT01000037.1:0-29869 GCA_020723505.1 Candidatus Kuenenia stuttgartensis | reverse complement strand
TCATCCATCCTGTAATGCCTGACCTTGTTGTCGCTTCCCAGGTCGAGCCGTTTGTCAAAGGTAAATTGGCTGGCCTTGACCTCGCCATCTGATGTGATCCGGAGCTTTTCAAGATCTTCGCCTTCAACGATCAAATCGCTATTGTTGATAATTTCCCCTTCGATAATCCGCATAAAACATCGGGCAATACCATATTCCAAAATACAACATCGGGAAAGCATTTGGAAATTGATTTTAAATCTTACTTATCCTTGCCAGATAATCGCCGAAGCTTCAGGGTCCGTTTTTCGCTTCCTACTTTCCAACCATATACTATTAATCGGAATCATATTGACGCTTATTTTTGGCTCTCAGAAATAGATTTGGATGTGGACTCTAACAACAACGGTGATATCGAAGACAGCGACGATCCGATTGAAGAGAACAACCCTGGGAAATTAATAGGATTGAACGATAAAGATGATAACGGAAACGGTACTCCGAATTATTCGGAAGGGAGCGGAAGTTCGGCATCCGAGACCGGCGTGAACGTTGCGGTGCTCGAAGGAAAGCGCTTGTCAGGCGTCGAGCGGGCGCTAGAATAGCGGATAGTGCGGCGAGCCGGCCGGTCATTCAGGGCGATTGCGCCGGAGAGGAAAGCATGGACAGGGAAAGTCTGAGAAAGCTGCTCGATGGGATTGACAGCGCGCTGACTGAAGACGCCGTTCTCGACATTCGCGGCGGCGCGGCCGTCCTGGCCCTCGGGCTTGGCGGCCGAATCACTGGAGATGTCGACGTACTTCCCTCCTCCAGGTTCTCCGAGGATGCGCTCCGAAGGGCCTGCGAGCAGTCAGGCGTCTTGTTCAATCCGGACGACAAGGACCGGGTGGAAACGGACTACCTCGAAGTCGTACCCGAGGAGACCCTCGTGCTTCCTACCCCATCCCCGGACCTGCCATACAACACAGTGTTCCGGGGGCGCCGGCTGCTCGTCCGCACGCCGCCGGCCGCCGATCTCGTAATCGGAAAGCTCAAGAGACTAGACCCGGAGGACTTCGCGGACGTCGCTTTTCTAATCCAGAAGTTCGGGCTTACGGCCTCCGACATTAAGGAAAGCTTCAGCCGTCTCCCGATTCGCTTCAGGCGCGACCCCGTCGTCAGCGACAACCTGGGCTACGTACTGGAGGACTTTTTCGGTGGATGATGGCCGTGACATGGCGCGATCCGGGCGGCTTGAGAAGTGGCGGAGCCTGATAGCCGTGATGGTGACGGAGTGCCGCGCCCGGGGAGCGCGCGACGTCGCATACTGGGCTCAGCAGCTGGCCTGGTCCCCGGTCGTGCCTCATGCGCTTTCATGGCGGCTCAGGCGGAACGGCATCTCAGAGGATGAACGCACCGGTCTGATCGAATCCATCAATCTGGGATTGGCCGGCCTCGGCATGCTTCCCGACTCTCCCGCGGTTTCATGCGTGGCGTTGGCAAAGGTTGCGGAACGTCAGGCAAAAGCCTTGAGTTCCGGAAGGCGCAGGGTCCTGCTCGGACTTTCAAGGAGGCTCGGTGCCATGCCCGCGGCGCCGACCTCCATCGAGGTGCCGTCAAGGATGCTCAGGACATATGATCTAATCGGCTGGAATCCGCTGATGTGAACCTGTCTATCTTCCCCCGAATCCTGCAGGTCCGAGCACGGAGTTCCTCACCCTGCGGTTCTTGCGTATGAGCTGGCGCTTGATTCTCGCGGCTGGAAGCCTCATGGCGGTGACCGGAAGGCTTAAAAGCTTGTGCGGGGATGTGAGCAGCCCGCAAGCAGCGCCCGAAATCGCCGACAGCAGAAGCCCCCCCAGGCTGTCCTGCACGTCGGCGAGCAGCAGGTTCCGGAACAGGCGCAGATGGACGTCCGAAATCATTGATATGGCCTTCGCCCTGCTCCAGGCCTTGAGCCCCCTCGGATCAGCCTTTGCCGTGGCCGAAGGGACGTACAGGCTCCTCCATCCCCTGAGCTGCGCCCTCCACGCCAGGTCGAACTCGTCCGATGACATGTCCTCGTCCAGGTACTTGCCCATCAGCGCCACGTCATCGATGGTCCTCCGCCTGTAGAGCGCCGCGCACTGGGCGGCTCCGAACACCATCTCCTGCTCCTGGAAGACCTCGGCTCCCGGAGCCCCCTCGCCGCGCTTGCCCGGCATTCCCTCCCTCGGATTGAATGAGAGACCAGCGGAATCCAGGACTCCCGGACCGCCGAACATCTTGAATATCTTGCCCGAAGCCGACCCGACCCTCGGACCGGAAGCGATCAGCTGCTCGAGCAGGGTCTCCAGGTACTTTCTGTCGAGCTGGACCTCGGCATAGAGTATCAGCGTGAAATCCCCCGACGTCCGTCTAATCCCTTCGTTAAGGGATTTTGCCAGGCCCAAATCCCTCCGGCTCTGCACGATTTGAACCGAAGGGAAATCCTGGCGCACCGCGTCTACCGACTGGTCGAGCGACCCGCGATCCACCAGTACGACCTCGTCAGGGGGCCTCGTCTGGCAGAAAAGGGACTTGAAGCAGGGCTTCAGATAGTTCAGGCTGTTGCGCGAAGTGATTACCGCGGATACCCGCTCCGAATCCACTCTACCCTCCCAAGCAAACGAGGATACGAAAACTCCATTCACTTATCGGGTTGTCGACGCCTGAAGTTGACAAGATTCGGGGAAATTCCACGCCGAACGCCGAAATGGAAGGCGTTGGGCCGGCTCGGGAGGCTTTTCGCCGGTCTCGTGCAACCCGGTTCCGGAATCACAGCCTGACCTTCTTTCTCGTAAACGGGAAATACTTGAAGAGCGTCGGGACAAAGGACCAGGAAGGGTTCTTGATGCCGAGAAAGGCGAAGAGGCGAGCGAGAAGGACCGGCCCACGGCCTCCCTGGAAGTCTATGGCCTGCACGTAGTTGGGATGCGAGACGACTTCGGACGAGGCCTTGGCAAACAATTCCTCCCTGGTAATATCGGGGGAGAAATAGAACTTCGGTTCCAGAAGGCTCTCGCCCCTGCCGATAATCCCCTGCTCGACTGATATGCGCTCGAGCGGGGATCCGCTCTGAATCCTGATTCCCATGCCGATGTAGACGAGATGGTCCTTCGGGATTTCCTCGGCCATGAACCGGAACGTCTCGTTCACGGTCTCCATGGTCTCGCCCGGGCCTCCGAGGAGGAAGAACCAGAAGATTTTCATGCCCAGCGGCCGCACGAACTCGAGGGTTTTCCGCACGTCGGCGGAGGTGAATCCCTTCTTCAAGCCCTCAAGGGCCGCATCAGAGGCGGATTCCGCGGTAATCATGACCGTCCTGAATCCCGCAGCCTTCAGAAGCCCCGCGAACTCGGCGTCCATGAAGCCCGGATTGATGCCCGACGTGTGGAACCTGAATCCAGCCTTGTGCCCCGCCAGCATGGCGCACACTTCCTTGGCGTGATCAAGCGGCGCGTTGAACGTGCTGTCCGTGAAGTCCACGTCCCTGATTGGAGCTTCAGAGGCGCATTCCTCGAGCTCCGCACCTATCGATTCGGGGGACCTCAGCCTGTACGTCCTGCCCTCAATCGAGTTGTACACGCAGTACGAGCAACCCAGCATGCAACCGCGCTTGGTCTGTATCCCGATGGATGCTCCGTACGATCGGTACTTCTCGAGATTGAGCCACCTCCACGGCCTGGAAAACGCCAGCGCGTCCAGGTTGCAGGAGTACTCCCTCGCGTTCCGCCTGAAACCGCCGTCTGCGCCAATCCATGCGAGCCCGGGCACCGCGTCGAGCCCTTCCCCACCCGCCTCCAGGGCGCCGGCGAGCCTGACCATGGCGTTTTCCCCGTCGCCCACAACCCCCAGGCGCGCACCCATGAGCCTCAGAACGGCTTCCGGCTCGATGCTGAAACCCGGTCCGCCAAGGACTATGTTTCCGGCACCGGCTTCCCTGAGAGGATTGGCGACGTCCTTCAGCACGTCCCAGAGGTAATATGCCGGCGAGAGGAAGTCGACGTTGTCTATGTTCCTGATGGAAAGCCCGGTAGCGTCGGGCCTGAAATCTGAGAATGCCGCAAGGACGTCCTGCCGCGGATTCCTCGAGAAAAGCAGGTCGAGAAACCTGACTTCGTGCCCGCCGTCGCGGGCGAGGGCCGATGCCACGAGGCAGGCCCCGGTGGGCAGCACCGGGAATGGAGTCATCTCCCTGTTCGTGTTGATAAGAAGTATTCTCAAGGCTCCTCGAGCTTCTCCTCCTCTTCCCACAACTTCATGATGCGCGACCTGCGCCGCCTGTATCTGGCGAATCCTATGACAAGGGCGACCCCGCATGCGGCCATGAGCAGGACGAAAATCATCCAGGGGTTGTCGCCGAGGTAGAGGAGGAAGTACGGCGGACCCGAGGATATGCCATCCTTCCATTTCGCGGCGAACTCCTCCCCGGTGAGTCCCGTCGCCTTCTTCACGGCATCGGGAAACGGCGTACCGCGGGCGAACTCGTCGACCACGCGGGCGACCGCGCCCGGGCCGTGGTCCCTCTCCATGACCAGCACCGCGTCGTGGGCCTCTGCGTACGCGATGCCGGCCATCCCCGGCTCCTCCGGAAACTCCTCGCAGAGGTCTCCGAGCGGGATAATCTCCCCGCCCGCGGCTGCGACCGCGAGCTCGCCCTGCGATCCGCGGAACAGCGAACCCGCGACCCATTGGGCCGCGCCCTCGTGGAACCACAATGGGATTCGGTTCCGCGTGCGGGTTTCGAGCATCCCGAGCAGCAGATGCACCATCTCGTGGATGAGCGTCTCATACACGTTGTTCGCGAGGTCCACCCTGCCGGTGTTGACCACAATCGCCGCCTTCGACGGCCAGGCGACCGCGGCCGACCATTCGCCCCTCATGTCCGGCACCCAGCGCCTGTAGAGGGAATCCGGCAGGAGGGTTATTTCGATTGCGAACTCCATCCTCAGTCCGAGCCTGCCCTCGACCCTCGCGCGCGCGTCCGGAACAGCGTTGCGGGCGAGTTCCGCGAGCTGCCTGTCCTGCGGCTCGAAGCGGATTTTCACCGTACCTGCATCGAGGGTTTCCGTCCCCTGCGCCACGGACGCGGCGGACAACGCCATGGCAAGGCAGGCAAGCCATGCCGCGCCGCGGCGCAGGAGGCGGCATCCAGCCGGGGAAGCGTTCTGCGGTTTCCGGCACGGCACGGCGGGAGCCGGCGCGCGGACCCGGCTGCCGGTTCTCCTGGTTGCGCGGGAACAGGCGATGAGCAGGGGCATCAGGACTTGGCTCTGAAAACGAACCTTATTGGCACCTCGGAAATGGGAAGGCTGTCCCGCAGCCTGTTCTGCAGGTACCTGCAGTAGTCGTCCCTGAAGAGTTCCGGGTAGTTGGCGAAGAGCACCATGGTCGGCGGGTTAACCTCAGTCTGGGTGGCGAAGTAGATCTTCGGCTGGCGGCCCCCCTTCATCGGCGGCCTCTTTGCCGTCTGGGCGGCTTCCACGGCCTTGTTGAGGTCGGCCGTCGAGACCCTGGTGGTCATCTGCCCGAAGAGGTCCAGCGCGAGGTCCACCGTTTCCCCGACGTTCGAGGCTTCCTTGGCGGAAATGAACGACAGCGGCGCGAACGGAACCACTGCCAGCGCCTTCCGGGCGTATTTGACGAATTCGTCCGATTCATAGCCCTGCGGCACGAGGTCCCACTTGTTGAGGACGATGATGCAGCCCCTGTGGTGCCTCACGACGTAATCCGCGATTTGCTTGTCAATCCTCCCGATTTTCTCGGTCGCATCAATCATGAGCAGAACCACGTCGCATCTGCGTATCGACTCCTCGGCCCTCACCCTGCTGTAGAACTCGATTGAATCCCCGATTGAGGACTTCTTCCGGAGGCCCGCGGTATCTATCGCGAGGAAGGTCTTTCCTCCCCGCTCGAACCTGATGTCCACGGAATCGCGCGTAGTTCCCGGGATTTCGCTGACTATGACCCGTTCCTCCCCGGCAAGCGCGTTGATGAGCGTTGACTTTCCCGCGTTTCTCCTGCCCACCACAGCAATCTTCATCACCGGATCCGGCTCTTTCGCGGCGGCGAAAGGCTTCAGAATGCCGGCGATTGCATCCAGAAGGGGCCCGGTGTTCCTGTGGTGCAGCGCCGATACGGGCAGCGGATTGCCCAGTCCCAGCCGCAGGAAGTCGAGCGCATGTGCGTCCATGGAGGGGTCGTCCGACTTGTTCGCGGCTACAATCACGGGTTTGCCGCGCCTCCTTACCATGTCCGCAGCGGAGACGTCGAGGGCCGTCACTCCCGCACGCGTGTCGCACACGAACACGATGACCGCGGCCACGTCCATCGCTATGGATATCTGGCGGTTGACCTCGACCGCGAAGTCGTCGGATTCCGCAAGGCCTATCCCGCCAGTGTCCACGAGCTCGAAAGCCGCGTCGTCTATCGCGATTTCCACGCTCACCCTATCGCGAGTGACGCCAGGAGTCGGCTCGACAATCGACACCCTCTTGCCGCAGAGGGCGTTCAGGATGGAGGACTTGCCCACGTTGGGGCGGCCGACAATCGCCGCTATGGGGAGCGTCATCACAGCCTCTGAAACCGGATGGACGGAACGCGCAGTCGCGCGTTCCGCTTGGTTTATATCACGCGTCTTCAAGGCGATCAACACCGGGATTCCGCAAACCGGCGCCAATCGGAGCGCCGGCGACGGACGGGCCCGGCGCCGCTCCCTGCTCCCGCCGTTCCCGGCGCCCCCCATTTCCACCGGACATCACTTGATATCGGCCCTGCATGCGGCTATGTTCGAGGCCATGAGACGGACCCGCAGGGAGTTCCTGAAAGGCGCCGCTGCGGCAGGGCTCGGCGCTGCGCTCGGAGGCTGCTTCAGCCTCGATACGCCCTCGCCGCGCGCGGATACCCCCTGGCCGGATTTCAGGTTCGCGCACTTCGGCGACCTCCGGATTTCGGGAGACGACGCCGCGCGCGAGGAAAGCGGCGGATGCACACCGCCCGCCAGGGCAATTGAAATCGCCCGGGCCGTCGATGACATCGAGGGCCTCGGCTTCATCCTGTTTTCCGGGAACATGGCGGCAAGCCGCGACCCGCGCGATTTGAAAGCGCTCGAGGACTTCCTCGCCTTGCTCAGGCGGAAGTGGTTTGCGGTGCCCGGCCCCGTCGAAACCCAGGCCGCCGAATCCGCGGGAAGCCCGCCCATGGACAAGGGCCGCCCGGGTCAGGAGCGGCTCTTCTGGGAAGCGGAGGCCGCCAGGAAAGCATGGATCGTCGGCCTGGGGACCGTGTTCAGGCCGGACGAGGCCGATGCCGGGCAGGCGGATCAAATCGAGCTCCTGAAGGAGGCAATCGACTCCCGGCCGGGCGAGCTGATAATCGCGCTCACACACGTCCCGCCGTTCTGTACGCCAGCCGGACCGCCGCAGGAGGAAGGCGGGCAGGCAGCGGCTGATGGCCATCTCGAGCAGCTCAGGTTCGTGCTCGAGGCCGGCGACAACGTCAAGATGGTCTTCTCCTCCAATGCCTCGGCGGACGAGGTGCGGTCTGCGTCCGGGCTCCACTGCATCTCCACCCGACCGGCCTTCCAAGCGGGAGGAGGGTTCCGCGAGGTCAGGATTCGCGGGACGCGAGCCCGTCTGATCTATCACGAAATCGGGCCACGGGGCACGGCGAACGGCTCCGGGCATGGTCCGGACAGGAATCTCGACCTGGACTTGCGATGAGGAACGGGACATCGCATCAACGAGCGTCCCCGCGAGGCTCTTTAGAAGAGGATGACCTTCGATGCGCGTAGTATTCGACGCACGCATGGCGAGATGGACTGGTGTGGGCAGGTACATCCGCGAGGTCCTAAAGGCCCTGTCCCTCGCGGACCGCGGCGACGAGTACGTCGTCGCGGTGAATCCCGGCGACGATGCCGATTTCGTGCCGAAGAACGGCATGTTCACCACAGCTGTTTTCGGCAGGACCATCGCCCCCTATTCCCTCGCCGAGCAGCGCTTCCTGGCACGCGAAGTATCCGCGCTCCGGCCGGACGTCGTGCATTTCCCCCATTTCAATGTCCCCGCGTTCGGCAGGCTGCGCTATGTCGTGACCATACACGACCTGATTTACTATCATTTCCCCGGCGACTGCCCGTCGTATATCGCGCACGTCGTGGCCAAGCGGCTAATCAGGATCGCCGTCAGGAACGCCTGCGAAGTGATTACAGACTCCGAGAGCACGAAGAACGACATCCAAAGGACCCTCGGGGCCGACGGTGCCAGGATTACGGTGACGCACCTCGGGGCCATGATCATCCCGGAGGCCGACCTTTCCCCGGAACTGGTCGCGCAGGCCGCGCGTTCGGCAGGGGTGGCAGGGCCCTACATCCTCTACACCGGCAACCACTCCCCGCACAAGAATCTCGGCGTGATGCTGTCCGCGCTTGCGAAGCTCAATCGCGCCGGCGCCGGCCTCAAAGCGGTCATCACCGGAAAAGCCGACAGGCATACTCCGGGGCTCCTGGACCAGATAGCCCTCACCGGAACACAGGCGGACGTCGTTCTGCCGGGAATGGTCCCGGACAGGCTCCTGTTCGCGCTCTACAAGGGGGCCGAGGCTCTGGTGTTCCCCTCGCTGTGCGCGGGATTCGGGCTCCCTCCCCTCGAGGCATTCGCCTGCGGGACGCCCGTCGTGGCCTCGAACACGTCATCGATTCCCGAGGTGCTTGGCGATGCGGCGGTGCTCCTCAATCCCGGCGATGCCGGAGGATTCGCCGATGCAATCGCGAGGATAAGGTCGGACCGTGCGTTCCGCGAGGATCTGGTCGCCAGAGGATACAGGCGGCTCGCCATGTTCTCGTGGGCCGAGACCGCCAGCAAAACGGCCGAAGTATACGCGAGGGCGTTCAAGGGGGCGTGACCCCGGGCCGCCGCCATGGCGGTCCCGGTGCGGAAGGCTTCTCCCGCGGATTCGGCATGCGCGGCGATTGGAGCCGGCGCCGGCGGCCCGCGGGAATCATCCCTTCTCGATTTTCACCGCTGAGACTTCCTTCTCTCCCGCCCTCGGCGAATGGCCGACCAGCGAATTCACCGCAGGGGTCTCGAAATGCACAGGGAGGAAGACCGCTCCCTTCGGCATGGTCTCCGAAACCTTGGCTTCCGCGAAGACCTGGCCCTTCTCGGACGCGATTTTCACCGTGGAGGCGTCTGGAATCTGCAGGGCCTTGGCGTCCTCGGGTGAAATCCACAGCACGGCCTTGGGCGAGACCTTCATCAGCCCGTCGCCCATTCGCGTGACCGTGCCGGAGTGGTTCAGCATCGCCCCGGTGAGCAGCGAGAACGGGAACCCGTCGGGCCGTTTCGCCGCGCCGTCCAGCGACAGCGCCTTGAACGAGGGCGCCGTCCCCTGCGCGGCCTGTGATCCGAGCCTCCTTCCCTCTGCAGCGGGCGAGAGCGCGTCTCCCAGCGCCGGCACTGCCCTCCGGATTTCCCCGGTGATTTCCGCGACTGACCCGTATCCTTCGCCTACTCCGAGCACGCAGCAGAGGTTGGACAGTATCTTCCAGTCCTCGAAGGCGCCGTTCAGCGGCTTCACGGCCTGGACGAACCTGGACACCCTCATCTCGGCGTTCGCGACTGCGCCGGACTTCTCCGCGAACGACGCCGCCGGAAGGACGAGATGGGCGAGTCTCGCGGTCTCGGTCATGAAGAGGTCCTGGACCAGCAGGAATTCGAGCTTCTCCAGCGCGCGGCGCACGCGGGCAGTGTCAGGGAAATTCACCATGGGATTCTCGCCGACCACGTACAGGGCCTTCAGAGTCCCTTTCTCGGCAGCGGAAATCATCTCCTCCATCCCCAGGCCGGCCGCCTCGGGGGGCGCTGCGCCCCATGCCTTGGCCATGGCTTCCCTGGCCGCGCGGTCCGCGATCCTTGACAGGCCGGGCAGGAGGTCGGGCGCCGCGCCCGCATGGAGCATGCCGTGCATGTTGCACGTCTCGCCTGGCACGAGCAGGCCGATTCTGCCCGGGCCGGAGTTCCCGGTAATCAGGGAGAGCCCGGCGGCGGCGACGCAGGTCTGCAGGCCCTTGGAGTTCTCGAACGAGTTCAGGGTGAAGACAATCAGCGCGGGCGACCCGGCGGCGAAATCCCTGGCAAGCCCCTTCAGTTCGTCCGGTTTCACTCCCGCGACCGCCTCGACCTTCTCGGGCGTGAAGGCGGCCACGGATTTCGCGAACTCGTCGAAACCGGGCAGGCGCCGGGCTTCGTCGAGCTTCGGGCTCAGCTTGTCCCGGATGATGAGCGCGGAAATCCCCGCGAGCACGGCGGCCTCTGTCCCGGGCCTGTTGCGAATCCATGCGTTTGCGTGCCGGGTTAGCTTGGATCCCCTGGGATTCACGCAGATGACGCGGGCTCCCTTCGTCTTCTTCGCCTTGAGGATGAAGTTGCCCACGACCGGGTTCGTCTCCGTCACGTTCGAGCCTGCCACCAGTATGGTCCTTGCAGCGGAGATGCCGGAGTATTCCGGGAGACCGTCGATGGAGCCGAACATGGGAATCAGGCCGTCGTAGAGGGCCCTGTAGCCGTAGGCGGCGATTGAGTCAATGTTGTTCGTCGCAAGCCCGATTCTCATGAGCTTCTGGAGGAGGTAGTTCTCCTCGATGGTTATCCTCGGCGACGCGATGGCCCCGATCGAGGCGGGACCGTGCTTGGCGCGGATTTCCTTGAGCCGCTCGGCGGCTTTGGTGAGCGCCGCGCTCCATTCGATCCTGGCGAAATCCTTGGCGCCCCGCTGCAGGGGCGAGTCGAGCCTTTTCGGACTGTGGACGAACTCGTATCCGAACCTGCCCTTGGGGCAGAGATTTCCCTCGTTTATGCCCCTGCCCGGTTCGGCCGATATCCTCATCACCCTGCCCTTCATCGACTCGACTGATATGGAGCATCCTGTCGAGCAGTGCGGGCAGACGGACGGGGTCTTGTCGAGGAGCCACGAGCGGGCGCGGTACTTGAACAGCTTGCTCGTGAGCGCGCCTACCGGACATACTGCGATGCACTGCCCGCAGAATTCGCAGTCGAGCGACCTGCCGTAGGGAGGGGCGATTTCCGTATCGAATCCGCGCCATACGAGCCCGATGGCGCCGACGCCCTGGACTTCCCCGCAGATGCGGACGCACTTGCCGCAGAGGATGCAGCGGTTCATGTTCCTCTCGACGAGCGGATTGCTCGAATCGACCGGATAGGCCTTCTTTTCCGCTTTGAACCGGTTCGCCACCACCGCGTTCTGGAACACCATGTCCTGGAGGCTGCACTCGCCCGCGGAATCGCATACCGGGCAGTCGAGCGGATGGTGGACACAGAGAAACTCGAGCACCGTCCTGCGCAGCTTCTTTATATAGTCGGTGTTGACGCGCACCACCATCCCATCCTCTGCCGGGCTCGTGCACGCGGGCAGCAGCTTCCTCTGGCCTTCCACGTCGGTAAGGCACATCCTGCATGCGCCGTAGGGCGTGAGCCGGGGATCGTGGCAGAGCGTCGGTATGTAGACTCCGGCGGCCTGGGCGGCGTCGAGTATGGTGGCGCCGTCGGACACCTGGACTTCCTTGCCTTCAATCTTGAGTTTTCTCATCGCCTCCTCGCTATCGAACGGCCGTGTCGCCGCTTAAACGGACGGATTCCAGGCGGCAAGAATATAGGGAGCGTTCCCGCAGTGTCAAGGATTTTCGGGCCGGCCGGCTCTAAACGGCCTTTCCCGGGCGGAAGATCAGGGGCGCTTCTCGAGAATGGCGTTCACCAGTCCGTACTCGACCGCCTCCTGCGCGGAAAGCCAGAAATCGCGGTTTGCGTCCCTGTCGATGTCCTCGACCGTCTTGCCGGTCTCGGCGGCGACGATTGAGTTGTAGCGCCTCTTTATGTTGAGGATTTCCTTGGCGGTTATCTCGATATCCGACGCCGCCCCGTAGGCAGCGGAAGACGGCTGATGGAGCAGGAAGCGGGAGTTGGGCAGCGAGAACCTCTTTCCCCTCTCGCCTCCGAGGAAGATTATGACCGCTGCCGACGCGCACAAACCGGACACGATTGTCCTGACCGGAGGTTTCACGAATCTCGCCATGTCGTATATCGCGAATCCCGAGTCCGCGCTGCCCCCGGGGGAGTTGATGAACATGGTGATTTCCTTCCCGGGATCGTCGTCCTCGAGTATGAGAAGCTCCGTGATTGCCTTCCTCGCCAGGGCATCGTCCACTTCCTTGGAGAGTATGATGGTCCTGGCCTTGAGAAGCCTCTTGTCGAGCTTGATTGAATTGCAGTTCTTTTCCTTGTCGGACATCGCGTACAGCTCCAAAAAACGCGCCGGGCGCGCAAACCTCAGATTAAAATCGGCCGGGCCGCCCAAGTCAAGCTGAATGCGCTGAAATGCGAAAGGAGGCTTGGCGATCCAGGCGCGTCCGATTCCGGACGCGGCTCCTCATCCCTGCGCCATGCATGCAGCCGTGGACTTCAAGCCCCTCCAGCCGTACAATTCACATTTGAGAAGTTATTGCCTATAATTGCCTGGTCGAAGCGGTTTTTGTCAGAGGTGAGAGATGAAAGGCCGTTTCCTTTGCGCCTGCGCCTTGTTCGCGTCGTCGATGCTCGTCCTTCACGCCGGCTGCTCTTCCGATGATGACGATGATCCGGTCGCCAACAGGCCTCCCCAGGTGTCCGCCCCCTTGGTATCGCAGGCAACTGCCGGAAGGGGCGCGTCTGTGCTCTTCACGGCCTCGTGCTCCGACCCGGACGGGACAATCGTGCAGGTCCTGATTGACCTGAGCCCGGTCGGGGGATCGCCCTTCTCAGGCATGTTCGACAACGGCACGCAGGGGGACGCCACGCCGGGCGACGGCACCTATTCGCTCAGGTTCTCCATACCCGTGTCGGCGACGCCCCAGACGGGAATCACGCTGCCCATAACCGCAACGGACGACGAGGGCGCGACGGGAACCGCATCCGTCCTGAATTTCGAGGTCACGTCGAACTTCGCCCCTTCCCTCTCAGGCCAGATTGCGACCCCGGCCCAGGGCAGGGCAGGAACCTCGATTACCTACACCGTCTCGGCGACCGACTCGGACGGGACAATCGGGCAGGTCGCGGTCAACCTCGTGCCCGTGGGCGGCTCATCTAGCCAGACTATGTACGACGACGGAATCCACGGCGACTCCGGCCCCGGCGACGGCATCTACGGTGTCCTCCACTCCGTCCAGGCAGGGACCTCGCTCGGCATGAAGTCCATCACCGTCTCGGCGACGGACAACACCGGGGACCAGTCCGTCGCGCAAATCGCGTTCCAGGTCGTCGCGAACACCCTGCCCCTTCTCTCGAACCCCAACGCGTTCCCCAATCCGGCCATTCAGGGGGAACAGGTCATGTTCACCGCGGACGCTGTCGATCCCGACGGATCCATCGCGTCCATGGCCGTGGACCTGACCGGCATCGGCGGCCTCGCGGCCTCGGTCATGCACGACGACGGCCTGAACGGAGACGTGATTGCCCTCGACGGGAAATTCACCTTCGTCCGCAACGTCTCCTACGTCTGCGCGACCGGACCTAAATCCCTCGTCGTCACGGCCACGGACGACTCCGCCGGCACCTCCCAGATTGCCATTCCTCTCACGGTGAATCCGAACCCGGGCCCCACGATAACGAACATCACGCAGAAGGAATCCTCGGGCGCCACGACCTTCTACTTCGTACCGCAGGAGGAGTTGACCATTTCCTGCGACGCCGTCGACTCGCAGGACGGCGTGGCCGGCGTCACCGTCAACCTCACGCCCGTGCAGGGGCCCGCGGCGGCGGCCATGTTCGACGACGGCCTCCACGGCGACGGAGCCGCCCTGGACGACAAATGGGGAATCAAGTACGTGATTCCCGCCACCGCGCCGTCCGGACAGCATACGCTCACGGTAACCGCCACGGACGGCGCCACGCCCGCCGCCCAAACACAGGGGAACCTCACGATAAGGGTGATTCAGATCAAAATGCACAAATCGGACGTCCTCAACGGATTGGGCGGCTCG
This sequence comes from Candidatus Kuenenia stuttgartensis, assembly GCA_020723505.1. Lineage (GTDB taxonomy): Bacteria > Planctomycetota > JAKEIC01 > JAKEIC01 > DYIT01 > DYIT01. Next base: position 15,861 of record DYIT01000037.1, on the reverse strand, counting down.
GGATCCTCCTCGGTCTACGCCGCCGGCGAAAGGGGCGCCCTCTACCACTACAACGGAACCGATTGGATCATGGAGAACATCAGAAACACGGATACGGTCGACAGGAGGCAGAACGACTGCATCGCTTTCTCACAGGGCGCGTTCAGCGTGGGCGCCCGGTATTCATGCTCGGAATTCAAGAACGGCGTCTGGACCTGCGGGACGATTTCCGGCGGGACCATGCGTGAAATGCGCGGCGTGTGGGGGAGCTCGGCGACGGACGTGTACGCGGTCGGCGGCGCTGCCGCGGCCCCGCAGTTCTGGCGCTGGGACGGGTCCGCATGGACGCAGATGACGCCCCTCCCGGGAAATCCGCAGAATTCGTACACCGCCATCGCCGGGAACAGCTCGACGCAGTTCATCGCTGTCGGATACAACGGCCAGATCACCCGCGGCACCGGATCGGCCGTGGGGAGCTGGGCCGACGAATCCTTCGCATCCATGACGTCGGATTTCTACGGCGTGTGGTCCGCCGCTTCCAACGACTACTACGCGGTCGGCGGCGACGGCACTACCCCGGTGATCTACAGGTCGCAGACAGCCGGCACTTGGCTCCAGGTGACGACAGTGCCTGCCGCGACCGGGTTCGACCTCAAGGCCATCTGGGGAGCCACGGGCGCCGGCGTATGGGCGGTGGGGACGTCCGGGAAGATATGGCGGTCGACTGACGGGACGAATTTCAGCAACTACACTTCGCCTGTGACCGACGACCTCTACGCCGTCTGGGGATCGTCAGGATCCGACGTCTGGGCCGCCGGCGCGAACGGCGCGCTGATTCGCTACACGGGCAGCTCATGGAACGTCGTCTCGTCGTCATCCGGCGCCGCGGTCGGCGCCCTTGCCGCTGCATCATCCACGCAAGTCTGGGCCATGGACTCCGGTGCGAATATCCAGTACTACAACGGCACGACATGGACCCCGGAAACGAATCCCCTCTCCTCGCCCCTGAGGCGCGCCTGCGCGCTGACCTCGAACGACGTCTGGGCGGTCGGCGACTCGGCAGCCATTATAAGGAGACAGAACGGCACATGGTCCGCCGTCACGCCTCCCGCAGGCCTCGGCGCCAACAACCTCAACGCGGCATGGGGCCAGACGGCGGGGCTGATATACGTCGGAGGGCAGAACGGCCACTTCTGGGAATACAACTCCGGCACCTGGACACAGTTCACGGGCATCAACGGGACCGCGACCGTCGATGACATCTGGGGGGCGCCGGCCGGACACCTGTACGCCGTGGCGGGCAGCGTCCTCTATTACAACGCCGGGACAGGCACCGCATTCAGCACCGTCACCGTCCCCGGCGCAGGATCGCTCAACTCCGTCTGGGGGACGTCCCAGTCCGACGTCTGGACCGTTGGCGACAGCGGGAGAATCGCCCACGACTCGGGCCTCGGATTCATGGCCGTAAGCCTCCCGGGATCCCCGACAGTCAATTTCAACGCGGTTTTCGGATTCGGATCGACGGAGGTCTTTGTGGTCGGCGACAACTTCACCATCTACAGGTATGACGGGACGACCTGGAAAACGGTCACGATGCAATGCAGCATCTCGCTGCTGGAGGGCATCGCTTCAAGCAACTACGTCTTCTTCTCCGGAAACAACGGTTCCATGTACCAATTGTTCAGGTAGGGTATAGCAGCCGATGCGCCTGGCATGGACAATCCGTCCATGCCTGGACGGATTGTCCATGCCAGGACCCAGGTTACCGGATAGTAACTTCTTTACCGGCCAGTAACGAATCTTCTGCGCTCATTTCTGAAATATCACGATAATTTACCGATAGTCAATTTATTACCACTTTTATAAATAAATGTAATATATTGATGTGAAAGGCATTATGATGCCTGCTGCCAAGCATGGAGATATTCCCATCCTTCTTCTGACGGATTTCTGACAACTTTGCGTCTAATCAAGTGTTCAAGAAACAACGGTACGACAGTTGCTTTAATGAATAATGACAACTTTGAAAGATACAGCTATGTCAGGCTCTGCGATGCTGATTGAATCAAAGAAAAGCCTTCCTCCTCCGTTATACAGTCTCGAATACAAGACTTCGAGGACCATCATCGACCTCGGCGACGGAATACGCATAGGCGACAGGGGAATCATCATCATTGCAGGGCCCTGCGCAGTAGAGAGCCATGACCAGACGTTGAAGACTGCAAAACACGTCAAGGCCGCGGGGGCAAGGATTCTGAGGGGAGGAGCCTTCAAACCGAGGACTTCGCCCTATTCATTCCAGGGTCTCGGAATCGAGGGTCTCGAAATCCTCCGGCGCGTCAGGGAGGAAACAGGGCTCAAGATAATCACTGAAGCCATGGACTGCGAGGAACTCGGCCGGGTAGCCGAGACAGCCGACATAATCCAGATTGGCTCGCGCAACATGCAGAATTTCTCCCTGCTCAAGGCTGCGGGAAGGGCCGGCAAGCCGGTGCTGCTCAAGAGGGGGGCGTCGGCCACGCTGGAGGAGTTCCTGAACGCCGCCGAGTACATTCTCTGCAGCGGCAATCCGGACGTAATCCTTTGCGAGCGCGGAATCCGCACGTTCGACGACCATTCCCGCAACACGCTCGACCTGAACGCCGTCCCGGTCCTCAGGGAACGCACGCATCTTCCCGTGATGATCGACCCCAGCCACGGCACCGGGAGAAGGACGAGCGTCGTCCCGCTCGCCAGGGCGGGGATAGCCGCCGGCGCAGACGGCCTCATCGTTGAGGTCCATCACAAGCCCGCCCAGGCGCTGTGCGACGGAGACCAGTCGCTGCACCCGAGGGAGTTCCGCGACCTGATGTCGCAGTGCAGGCTCATCGCCCAGGCCATGGGACGCGATCTTTGACGGGCGAGTCTGTCGAGCGATTCAAAACCATATCGCTATCTCGACGATTGGCCCGTGTATCCTGATGTCCTCCACCCACATGGCCCTGTACCCTGCCCTGACCTCGATGTTCTTGAAAAAGAGGCCCAGCATGCATTCGGTCTCATAGACCTCCGCGGCCTCGAATGCGTTCGCGCAGGCCATGAAGTGGATTCCCAGCGGTTTTCTGGGAAAGATATCGCCGGTGAATTTGAGGTTTATTCCCGCCAGGACTCCGCCGTCCATGTAGGAAACGCCAAATCCCCAGTCCAGGTCGAGTACCGGGCTGTTGAAGACGTTGAACAGCCCGTCGAACTTGAAGAATGAAAGGTTCACTGAGGATCCGTCCCGTTCGAGCTCGAAATACTGGAGGAAGTCCGCGTCCAGGTTGAAATAGCAGGAAAGCCTTGCCTTCCCGAAGGCCCGAAGCGACTGGACTCCGTCGAAATCCACGCCGTAGCCCCCGCGGAATTCGAAAGCCACGGGGCTCGAGAATTCGGCGTCGATCGGGGTGAACGGCCCGTCGGATCCGTAGACCAGGTATCCCCAGTCGTATTCGTACGGGTAGCTGCAATACTCGAAGTAGTACTGGGGAAGAACGATGTAGGGGAAGAACTGTATGAGGAGCTCGACCATGAGTTCGATGAGGATTGCTTCGGCGGTCGACGCCCCTGATCCGGAAATCTTGCCTCCGCCGAACACCTTCCCGCTGGAGACCTTGGACTTGAATCCGCCGAGCTTGCCGTCGGCGCATGCAGGCCCCGCGGCAAGAATGCCGACCATGACTGCCGCCATCACAGGGGCCGCGAAACGTCCCATTTTCATGTTGCTTCCCCCCCACGCCCGGAAAACACCGAAATCCCCCCCGGGCCTTCGAATACACCCATAGTCACTTGGTTAATAGACTGTCGCAGAAATCGAAAGAATTCGCAGAAAGGCGCGCGCTGAGCGCGCGATATAACCCGGACGAGCCGGATTTGTCCCGTTTCGGTTCCGGCTCGTCCGGGTTATGTTACAGCATTCCGCCGAATGCTTCAAAGTCGAAGCCGCTCGTTCGACCTTTCCTGCGAAGACGCATGCCCGGCGCGCCCTGTTCGCCGCATCGCCCAGAAAAAGCATGTGAATCCGGGGGATTTTCTGGAAAATAAGGCCAGGTCGATTCATATGGAGGTGCGGCAGATGAAGTCCCCGAACATCTGGAAATCCTTCGCCGCTCTCGCCGCCGTCGCGGCTTTCGGAATGGAGGCGGCAGCGCTGGAGCCGGGCAAATCCCGGAACGGCGAGCTCCGGCTGGTGAACGGAGCCTATGTCCTGCGCGTCTGGGGCAGCCCGCGCCAGCGCGGCATCGCCCACGGGATGCTCGTGGCCGGGGATTTCATCACAGCGGTCAATTCCGCCTTCAAGGCCCGGGTCCTGACGAAGGAGAGATTCGAGGAGCGGATTCTGCCGCTCGTCAGGTCGGCATTCTCCTGGCCCCTGCATATTAAGGAGGAAATCGCCGGAATACTCGAAGGAATCGACATCGCGCTGCCCGAAGAGGAGAGGAAAATCGCGGCGCTCGGGAGATGCCTGAATCTCGACGACATGCTGGCTGTCAACTCCCTCGGAGACTGGATGGCGTTCGCCTGCTCCACGGTCTCGGTATTCGGATCCGCGGCGAGGGACGGGCATACCATCGTGGGCAGGAATTTCGACTACCTCCTCCCGCCGAAGATGGCTGAATGCCAGATAATCCTCGCGGAGGAGGCGGGCGAGGGCAGGCTGGCCTTCCATACCACGGCTTTCGCAGGGACCGTCGGCGGCATAACCTGCCTGAACGAAAAGGGCGTGTTCGCCGCCGTGCATGACGTGCATGTCGTTCCCCGAGAGACCCCGAAGGGATGCACCCCGAGGCTCGCCGTGCTGAGGCTCATCGCCGAAAAGGCCGGATCCGAGAAGCCGGTCGAGACCGCGCTCCTCATCTGCCGCGAAAACGCCTCCGCCTACGGCAACGTATTCCACATCGCCGCGGCGTCCGGCGCCCAACCCCCGCTCGCAGGGATAATCGAATACGATTCGGACGAGGCCACGGACGCCGGAGCCACGCTGAGGACCCCTGCGGACGGGATGTATGCCATAAACACGAACCATTACAGGAAAAGATCCCGTCCGTCGGACTGCCCGAGATTCCGTGCCCTGGAGGAGACGATGTCGGTTCTGACCGGCCAGTCGCTGAAAATCGACATGGGAGTGATGAAGACCGTCATCGCCGAAGCCGAGGTGAAGTTCACGATGCACCAGATGGTCGCGGATCTCGACGAAAGGACGGTCTGCGTCGCCTTCCAGAAGCGGCCCATGGTCCCCGCGTCCTCATCCGGATTCAGCATGCTCGCATGGAAGGACGTGTTCCCGGAAGCAGCGGGGAAGAACTAGCGCGGCGGGTTGTGCATCCTCTAACGCTTCCGGCCTCGGTCTCTCATGCGCTTCTTCACCCTGCAACGCTAAACTCACCGCATGCACATGCCTTTTCGACCCTGATCGACATGATTTTCATGCTGATTTACATGATTCTTGGGGAATGCCGGGTTCAAAACTACCCCCCAAGGAAAATCGCCGGCTCGATCATGACAATCAGATTGGCGCGTAGCGCCATCATGTCAATCAGGGTCGAGGAGGTTTGCTTTGACAGGAACCCTGATTTTCGCGCAGTAGGATTAAATTGACGCATGCAGGGACACGCTCCTGGCACGAAAATCCGCCCTCTTCGCGGGGAACGCTCGTACTATCTCGGGCGGCCGGTCTGATCCGCAAACGTAGACCTCAATCTCCGCCGTTTCCCCGTCCCCGGCCTTCGTATACGCAGCGGTCCATCTGCACGCTTCCAGCACCGCCTCCCGCGGCGGGGCCGACCGGTCTGCTCCGCCGTCGGATGCCACGACCGTCACCGGGCCCGGAGGGGAAAGCGTGGTGAGCACCACGTCCCCCGGCCTCGCGCAGCGCGCAAGCCCCGCGTTGTCCTTCTCGCTCCTCCCGATGATGACCTTGATGCGTTCGTCAAACCTGAAATGCCTGCCCCATTTCAGCATCGCGGCGCTCCCGGCGTCCAGGCCCCCGCGTTCCAGAAGGTCCCTTGCCTTCGCCGCGTACTCCGCATTGGTGAGGGCGCATCCGCCAGCCGCAGGCAGGAACATCGAGATTCCATATCTCTCGGCGAGCTTGAGCTGCTCCTTCCTGCCCCGTCCGGAAATCGAGAGGAGCCCAGCCCTGTCGACGATTCCGGTTTCTTCCGCAATCGTGGGTTTCAGCAGAAGCGCGCTAAGCGGTCTCATGAGCCTGCCGGTCAGCCCGGAGGCCTTCTCGACCCTGTTCAGCGACGGAACGAACTGCGACATGGGACGCTGCCCCACGACCTCTCCCGTTGCCACGAAATCGGCCCCCCTGCCTGCCGCCAGGACGGCCGCCCGCCTCAGCATCCTCACTCTGCAGTCAATGCACGGATTGAGGTGCGTGCCGTAGCCGAACTCGGGAACCCTGACCGCTTCAATCATGTCCTCCGTGTGGTCGAGGACGTCGAGCCGCACTCCGAGCTGCTCCGCGACCGCGGCAACGTCAATCGTTCCCGTGTCGAACACGGACGTGAAGTGCAGAGCCTCGACCTTCAATCCCTGGTCCAGCAGCACCCTGACGGTGAGAATCGAGTCGAGCCCTCCGGAAAGCAGGGCTATCCCGAATCCTGTTTTTTTCCCGTTTTTCATGAACGCCGCGTCCTGTTGAAGCGTCGTATTGTTGTAAAGCATGCTGAAAAGTGCTACAAAATATATCATACGCGGTATTCGCCGCGCATGGGGCTCGGGTTTTCGGAGGTCGCAATGGCCGGTTCAAGCGAAAAGTCCATATTCACCTATTTCCCCTACATATTCGGCGTCATCATCGCGGGAGTAGCCGTGATAATCATCTTCAAGCCTGCCGGGGAGGAAAAGCAGATACATACGAAGGAAGTCCGGATCTCCGAGGCTTTCTCGAAGATGACGGATCACAAGAGGGATTACGAAAGGTACAAGGAGGAGTCCAAGAAGGACTCATCCAAACGCGACATGGCAGACCGCAGCCACGGGGAATACTTGAAGTGGAAGAAGATCTACGAGGACAAGAAGGCAGACAATCCAAAGGAGGCCAAGGACCTCGAGGCCAAATGGGCCAGGGACAAGGAGAGGGAGAAGTACGTCGATGAGCAGGTTCTGCCATCCGACGATCCGCTCGAGCGCAACAAGCAGCTCATAGAGAAGAAGTATCAGGACCTGAAACAGCTCGACGCAACATGCGGCTCGGGCAGCCTGAACTGCCCTGATATCCCGGCCTGGTCCGACAGCTCCAAGACCGAGTCCGCAGGCAAGTTCTCGCACAACCAGTGGGTGAAGATACTCGAGAAGACCGAGTCCGGGGGCGCGACGATGTATAAAATCCAGCGTCGCAACGATAAGAAGGAGGGATGGGTCGAGAGCAAGTTCATAAAGGACATCTACACCCAGGATAAGATCGACGGCCTCAAGCTCAAGGACCCGAATAAAAAGAAGGACGACCCGGAGGACGAGAAGGACGACGGCAAGGACGGCCTCGACTGACAAGCGTTCCGCTTGAGCGAGCGACTCTTTTCCGCAAGCTATTCGCCAGTTTCCGGTCTTGGGATTTCCATCGAAGTATTTCCTGCAGTTCACGTCGAGCGCAAGCGTTCCGCTCTTCTTCGCTTGGATGTTTGAGCCGGAGCTTCGAAGAGCAGGCCTTGAGCGAGCGTCTCTTCTCCCTGAGCCCGGCGAAGCAGCCGCGTCTCGACCCTGGCATTCACGCTAGCGCTGAGTTATAAGTATTCGTCTCATAAGTCCTATCCGTCCTGTTCATCCTATTGTCCTATAGTCACTTAGTGAAAATATTGTTGCAGAAATTGAAAGAAAAAGGGGAAGGCACGCGCGGAGCGCGTGATATAACCCGGACGAGCCTTGACTTGCAGCAGGGTTTGGTTCCGGCTCGTCCGGGTTATGTTCTATCGCCCATGACAACCGAAGGCGCGAATGCGCGGCTGATCAGCATCCGCGGCGCCTGCGAGCACAACCTCAAGAACCTCAACCTGGATCTGCCGCGCGAGAAGTTCATCGTGATAACCGGCGTTTCGGGGTCAGGGAAATCCTCGCTGGCGTTCGACACGATTTACGCGGAGGGCCAGAGGCGCTACATGGAAAGCCTGTCCTCGTACGCGAGGCAGTTCCTCGATCAGATGCACAAGCCCGCGATTGAGTCCATCGCGGGACTGCCGCCTACGATTTCCATCGAGCAGCGAAGGTCGTCCGCGAATCCCAGGTCCATAGTGGCTACCATCACGGAAATCTACGACTACATGCGCCTGCTCTGGGCGAGAATCGGCGTGCCGCACTGCCCGACGTGCGGGGGCGGAGTCGAAAGGCAGAGCCCCGCCCGGATAGCCGGAGCCGTGGCGGCCCTGCTCCGTTCCGGGCCCGTTCTCCTCATGGCGCCCGTGGTCGACGGCCGAAAGGGATTGCACGTCGACGCCTTCGAGATGCTCATGAAGGAGGGCTTCGTCCGCGCCCGCGTCGATGGGGCCGTCCTCCGGATTCCGCCCGTCCCGGCACTGGACAGGAACAGGAAGCATGACGTGGCCGCTGTCGTGGACCGTTTCGATTCCAGCCGGTCCTGCGCGAGAATCCCGGACTCCGTGGAAACGGCGCTGAGAATCGGCAAAGGAAGACTAATCGCCGCATCGCAGGACGGCGGCGGCTTCGTGGACGCCTGGTTCAGCGAGGTCCTGGCATGCGCGAAGTGCGGCACTGGAATCCCCGAGCCCGCCCCGCGAATGTTCTCCTTCAACAGCCCGCACGGCGCATGCGCGGAATGCGACGGGCTCGGCACGAGGCTCGAGCTCGACCCCGACCTGGTGGTCCCGGATCGCGGGATTTCCGTCTCGAACGGGGCAATCGAGCCGCTCAGGAGGCTGGCCGGCGCCGCCCATTTCCGCGCCAGGATGACTGCCGTGTTGCGGGGGGAATGCGGAGTGGACGTCGCCGCCCCCTTCGGGAAGCTGCCCGCCGCTCATGCGAAGCTCGTCCTCTACGGGTCGGAGGCGGCGGGGTTCGAGGGCGTCATCCCGCATCTCATGAGGAGGTTCGAGCGCACGGGCAGCGAGTACCTGAAGAGGAGGATTCACGAATACATGAGCGAGCTACCCTGTCCTTCGTGCGGGGGCGCCAGGCTCAAGCCCGGCTCCCTGGCGGTGACGGTCATGGACAGGAACATAAGCGAAGCCGCGGCCATGGGCGTGGAGGAAGCCCGGGGGTTCTTCAGGCAGATAAAGCCGCGCGAAGGGGACGAGGGCGTGGCGGGACCCGTGCTCAGGGAAATCGCGGCGCGGCTTGATTTCCTGGCGAACGTGGGGCTCGGCTACCTCGCTCTGGACAGGCGGGCCGGCACGCTTTCCGGCGGCGAGGCCCAGAGAATCAGGCTGGCTTCGCAGGTCGGATCCGCGCTGGTGGGAGTCTGCTACGTGCTGGACGAGCCGACCATCGGCTTGCACCAGCGCGACAATTCGAGGCTGCTCGCCACCCTCAAGGCGCTACGGGACCTGGACAACACGGTAATCGTGGTGGAGCACGACCTGGAAACGATTAGGAGCGCGGACTGGGTGGTGGACGTCGGCCCGGGACCGGGGGAGGAGGGAGGGAACGTCGTGGGGCAAGGCTCGCCGGAGGACCTGGCTTCGAAAGGGACGTCCCTGACCGCGCGTTTCCTGAGGGGCGACATGGTCATCGCAGTCCCCGCAGCCCGCCGGCCGGTCGACGCCGGGCGGTGCGTCGAGATCCTCGGCGCGGCCGAGAACAACCTGAAGCGCATCGACGTCCGGTTCCCGCTCGGCGTAATCACCTGCGTGACGGGTGTTTCCGGATCAGGGAAGAGCAGCCTGGTTTCCGCGATTCTCCTGCGGAGCTTGAGAAGGAAGCTGCATGCATCCGGCGGGAAGCCGGGGATTCACAGGGCAATCAAGGGGTGGAAGCAGCTGGACAAGGTCGTGGAAATCGACCAGTCGCCGATAGGCAGGACCTCTCGGTCGAATCCTGCGACGTACACCGGCTGCATGGACGAGATAAGGCGGCTGTTCGCCTTGACCCGCGAGGCCAGGGCGCGAGGCTACGGACCCGGGAGGTTCAGCTTCAACCGGCCCGGCGGGCGCTGCGAGGCCTGCGAAGGGCACGGCACCAGGAGAATCGAGATGCACTTCCTGCCGGACGTCACGGTCGAATGCGCCGAGTGCAAGGGGAGGCGCTACAACGACGAGACCCTCAAGGTGCGGTACAAGGACCTCAGCATCGCCGACGTCCTCGACATGTCGGTCAGGGACGCAACAGGCTTCTTCGCGAACCACCGCTCCCTCCTCAGGATGCTCGAGACGCTGATGGACGTCGGCATGGGGTACGTAAGGCTCGGACAGCCGAGTCCGACGCTGTCCGGAGGCGAGGCTCAACGCGTCAAACTCTCGGCGGAGCTCGCCAGGCCGCAGACCGGGAACGCCCTGTACGTTCTCGACGAGCCCACCACCGGCCTGCACCTCGCCGACATATCGAAGCTTCTCGACGTGCTCCGCAGGCTTTGCGACAGGGGAAACACCATAGTCGTCATCGAGCACAACCTGGACGTCGTTAAGACCGCGGACCACGTCATCGACCTCGGGCCAGAGGGAGGCGCTGAGGGAGGCAGGCTGGTGGCTTCGGGCACTCCGGAAGAGGTGGCCATGGTTCCGGAATCCCACACTGGCGCTGCGCTCGGGAGGGTCCTGGCCCCGGGGCGGCAGACCGGTGACCGATGACAGCTCGCAGCGGACCGCGGGGAAGTACCGGAAGCAGACAGGCCATCCTGTATGACAATCGGCGGAGTTCCGGATGATGAACCAAGCACGCATCCGGAACATCCGCCTCCCACAGGAAGATCGACATTCCGGCGAAAGCCGGAATCCAGCCGATATCTGCCTTATGATTGGCGATTCGCATTGGACTGCGGCAATAAAAAAAGGCCGGAGGGTCGCCCCTCCGGCCTTTTTCACGGTATTCTTCCCTATTTCTTCGCTTCTACTATCCTGTACGATGCCCCGTCGATCTTCACGACGAGTTTCGCGCCCATCGCCAGATACACGTTAATCCCCTGGTGCTTGGCGATAAGGCTGAAATACTCCTCGCTCATGAAGACGATCTCGACCGGCTTGTCCTTGTCCACGTCGAACTCGGAATCGACCCAGTAGCCGCCCTGCCTGTAGAAGGTCTTGTCCGCGACGATCTTCTTGACGTTCTCGTCCGCGTCGCTCGCGTCGCCGGCCTTCTTGCCGTCCTTGAGCACCTTTATGCTCCTCGCCGCGAGAACTCCCTTCTCCTTGTCCGATTCCATCTCGGCCTTGCCCTCCTCCGCGGGCTTCCCCGTCTTCTCCGCAGCGTCCCTGAACGCTCCGCCGGAGGGCGTCGGCGTCGGAGTCGGGCTGGGCGATCCGTCCGCTCCCGGAGGCGCCGCGCGCCCCTCGCGCCTCATCTGCTCCACCCTTCTGCTCTCGTCCTCGACGACCAGCCAGGACACGTACTTGTTGTCCATGATTCCGTACTTCTTGCTCAACCGGATGATTTCGTTCTTGAGCTCCTCGTTCTCCCCGCGGACCCTGATTTCCTCGAGCATGTAGGCGATGTTCGCCTGCGCCCAGAGCCTCGGGATGAACTCTCCGCCGTTCGACTTGCCGTCGAAGGCGGCCTCGTAGATGAAGCGCCTCTCCTTCCCGCCCACCTTGCCGCGGAGCTCGATGGCCCTGGGCCCGTCGCCGTCGTAGCGGCCGTGAATCACGAGCTGCGCCCCCTTGAATATGTCTCCGATTGGCCTCGGGAAGATGTCCGAAGTCTTGAGCCCCTTGATGTCGAGCGTGATGTCGGTGAGCACCGGGAATGAAACCTTGTCGAAGAACGACGTGACCTTGACCTCGATGTCCTCGCCCGGCGTTATGTACTCGCGAGCCCCGCCGTTCTGCGCGGCCAGCCGGTCGAGGAAGAGCGTGTCCACGTCGTTCCCGACTCCGAACGCGAACAGCCGCACCTGGCCCTTTCTGCCCTTCTTCACGTTGTCGAGTATCCTGTTGGGATCCCTCTCGCCCCATGTCGGCCTCCCGTCGGTCATGAACACAATCATGAACGGCCTCTCGTCGGAGGAGGGCTGCATCTTCAGCGCAAGCTGGAGGGCCTCGTCGATCGCCGTGCCCCCGCGCGCCTGAATCTTGTCGACGTACTCGTCCGCCCACTTCACGTTCTCGGGGCTGACCTCAACGAGCTTCTCGTCGAACTGCCTCGCCTCGGTCGAGAAGTCCACGACGTTGAACGAGTCTCCCGCCCTCAGCGAATGGATGCAGTACTTGAGCGCCTTGCGCGTCTGGGAAATCTTGTCGTCGTCCACCATGGAAAGCGACGTGTCGACCACGAACACGACCACCTTCCTCTGTATCTGCTCGTCCTTCATCTCGCTGTCCGGCGAAACGACCAGCCTGAAGAAGGCCTCGGACCTCGTCTTGAACGTGGCGAGGTTGATGCCGAACTCCGTGGACGCGACTGAATAGTTGACCACGAAGTCCTTGTCGGGCTTGACGTTCTTCTTCTCGTACGCGATTTTCACGAAGTCCGAGCCCTTCTCCACGATTTCCGCCTCGTGCGACGGACAATCCACGACCTTGATTCTCTCCTTGGTCCTGAGCCTCACGTTTATGGACACGGAGTCCAGCGGCCTGGAGGAGAACTTCTCCGTATTGAGCGGATACCTGTACGTGGCCTGGCCCTGCGACCGCTCGAGCTGCTCGATGTACTCGAGCTTGATCCTCGTCTCGCCGTTGGCCGGGATGGGGAACACCCTGGCCCTGAACATCTTCAGACCCAGGTACTCGAGCAGAGCGGGGTCCTGCTCCCTTCTTACTATGCTCTCGTAAATCTGCCGCGCCTTCTGGCTGTCGAGGATTTCGCCCTTGACCTCCTGCCCGCCCATGAACATCGAGAAATCCGTCACCGACGACCCCGCAGGCAGCGGGAAGATGTACTCCCCTTCAAGCTGCACGGAGTTCGGGTTCAGGAACACCTGGTCGATTTTGGAAACCGACACGAGGTCGTTTATCTCGACGTCCACGTGGTGGTATTTCACCGCGAGCGGTATGAGCGGCCGCTGCACCTCGGGCGGCCTCCTCAGAACAATGAATCCGTCCGCGAACGCCGCCGGGCATGCAAGCCAGGCCGCAAACGCGGTCAGCACCACAAGCACAATCATCTTCCTCATGGTCTAAGCTCCTTAATGCAGACTTCACACGGAGTACTTTCCGGGATTTTAGACTCGGTTGCATATATTTAGTTCCTGAATTTTCTAATTACTTGCGAGGCATGGTGTTCGGCGGAGAGTGGAAGCCAATCAGGCAGTTGATGATTTTCGCGCGCCTCGGAAACAAGAGCGCGAAAATCGAAGAGTCGCTCGATTAAACCGGAGGTTTATCGGGAGGTTTCTGGTCCTGGTTTTGCGCAGGGCTTCCGCCGTCTTGGGGCCATGGTCTGCGGTTCTTCTTGCGCTTTTTTCTTTTTCTTCTCCTCTCCGGGTTGAATCCCGGATCCTGCGGCGCTTGCACGCGCTGCTCGGCCGGCGCTCTCGGGACGTCGGGCGCAGGGAGCGGTGATCGAGGAGCCTGAGGGGCGGCTTGCACAGGCGCAGGCAGGCAGGATGCGCATTCGGGCGACTCGGATTTGTGGGACCTGGGGATTATTTCGTCGAGTCCGATGGTGAACCGCTCCCCCTTCAAATCCTGCACGAAGAGTTTCTGGGAGAGTATCTGGAAATCGATGACCTCGACCTCCCCTGATTTCGTCATCAGTTTTTCGCCCTTGGGGATGCTGTTTCTTTTCAAGTCCCGGTAGACCTCGTCTTCGTAGCGGAGGCAGCACATGAGCCTTCCGCATGCGCCGGAGATTTTCGACGGATCGAGCGTGCTCTTCTGGATTTTGGCCATCTTCATCGTGACCTGGTCGATTTCGCGCATGTAGAGCCTGCAGCAGAGGGGTCTTCCGCAATGGCCGATGTTTCCCAGCACCTTGGCCTCGTCCCTCACGCCTATCTGTTTTAACTCAATCCGGGTCTTGAAGTTCTGGGCCAGGCTTTTCACGAGATCCCTGAAATCGACTCTCCCGTTCGCCGTGAAGTAGAAGATGATCTTTTCCGAGCCAAGGATATGTTCCACGTCCACGAGTTTCATGTTGAGGTTGTGTTCGGCGATTTTCTCCCGGGCGAATTTCACCTCCACGGTCCGCTCGTGTTCCTCGAGCTCGGCGATCTTCAGCAAATCGTCCTTCGTAGCCCTTCTGAGCACCTTGCCGTGGATGTTCTGCGGATCCGGAGCCTCGCCGTTCTGCCTCACCATCTGGCCCCATTCGGTCCCCCGCTTCGTGCGGATGATGAATTTCTCATCCGGTCTCGAATCGAGGATATGCGTGGTGAAGAAGCCCCGGTTGTTCATCTTGCCGTAGCGGATGATGACGAGGGTTTCTTTGCGGTCGGGTCTGTGCGGGAAGTCCGGGGCGGCCTGCTGAGCGCATTCGCATGGGCCCTGCTGTCCCGGCGCGGCTTCCTGGAAGGAGTCCGCGTTTTCGAACGAAACGTCCTCCTGGGGGGCTGGCGCAGGCTCGGGCGCGGCGGGGGGCAGGGGAGTGGAAGGGGAAGGCTGGCAGGGGCCGGGCGGAGGCGCAGCTGCCGCGGCGTCCTGATTGACAGGAGCGGTCTGCGGGGCGGTTTCCCGGGGCTCCTTTTCGTTTTCCCCCTGCGGGTCTGCGGGTCTGCAGTTCATCGGGAATGCCAGATTTCCAAGAGACGGCCGTCTGCTCCCGGGTGCGGCCACGTGCGGCGCGTCAGCCGCTGCGCCGTTTCTGCTCCATTGTCAATCATCTTTTCCGCCGATGGCGCGGCCGGCTGCACGCGCTACGGACGGTTTTCATCGATGTCTAATGCGGATTATACTGGGGAATTCCAGGCCTACAAGCCGCATTGTGCGACAGTCGGAGTATTGATAGCATTGGAGCCGCATGGATTCGGAAGAGAAAAAAAGGACCGGTGAGCAAGCAGCGTCCGGCGCAGCGGCGCGATCTCCAGCCAGACCTGTCGCGATTCTCGTGCTGCTTTCGGCCGGGGTAGCCGCGGTCTTTTCCGGGATTCTGAGCGGCGACATCGCCGAAATCGAGTCGGAGATGACCTACGGCAACTTCGACGTCCCTTCAGAGAGCTCGTTCGTCAACAGACTGCTGCCAGGGGTGATCGACGCGGCGAAAGGGAGATTCTACGAGTTCCACAGGTCGATTCACTGGAAGACGCTGATTATTCTCGGTTCGGTCTTCATCGTCTTCTGGCTGCTGAGGGCGTTTGGAATCCACGCATGGGACCTCAAGCGTGCTGCGGTCCAATGGATTGTCTTCGTGATTACGAGGCTTGGAGTTCTCAGGGCATCGGGGGTATTCGCGCTTCCCCGGTGTTCTTTCGGAACCTGGCCGTTCCTGACCTGCCAGGCGTGCGAGATGGCCGCAGGCGCCTGCCCTGCAGGTTCGCTCCAGATGTCGCTGTCGCGGTTGCGGATTCCGCAGTTCACAATCGGCATTCTCATCGCCGGAGGTGTGCTGTTCGGAAGAACGCTGTGCGGCTGGGCATGTCCGTTGGGGCTTTTCCTGGACATCGCAGGGAGGTTCATGGGCAGAAGGGAACCGATGATCAAGGCATATGCGGCGGCGAAATTCGCTTTTCTCGGCCTGACGGTCGCGGTTTCGCTTGTAATCGGCATTCTGGATCTGGGTATCGTATTGCCCTTCTGTTCCACACTGTGCCTGGGAGGCGTGATATATGGATTGATTCCGTATGACGCGACCACGGCTGTTTCCGGCGTCGGGATTCTCCTT
>DYIT01000205.1 GCA_020723505.1 Candidatus Kuenenia stuttgartensis | reverse complement strand
TCTGCGCCGCCGGGCATCATGGCAAGGCGCCGTAAAAAAGCGTTCGCGGGGTCTCAATTCCGCTGGGCGAGCCTGATGACCGCGCCGACGATTTCCGCCGCGAGCCCCGCGCTTGCGATCACAAGGAAAGCCGCCACGATTGCGCGCCGCACCGGGCGTCTCGGCCTCAGCGATTTTATCGAACCAATTACGCTCTGCATGCCCATGCCTGTTCCCTGAAAAGAGGCGGTATTATATACTTTCACTGGCCGCGGGAAAACTTCCCCCGGGCCGCGCCCGGGCGCGACCCAGGCGGTTTGACCCGGACGAGCCCGAGTTTAAATCCTAATCCGGTAAGGCTCGTCCGGGTTATTTTTGGCGGATTGAATCATGATGAGCAGGAACGAAGCCCTGGAGCTTTTGAAATCCCACGTCAGGAGCGACGTGCTTCTCAAGCATTGCTACGCATCCGAGGCAGTCATGGCTGCCCTTGCAGGCCGCGCGGGCGGGGACAGGGATTTCTGGGCGCTGACCGGCCTGCTCCACGACCTCGATTTCGAGACGACGAAGGACGACCCTTCGAAGCACGGGCTGGGCACCGCCGAAATCCTCAAGGACAGGGACTTCCCGGCCGAGGGCATCGAGGCGATCAAGGGCCACAACGCGGAGGCGCTTGGAATCCAGCGGACGCGCATGGGCAAGGCCCTCTCCTGCGCGGAATCCGTCACCGGCCTCATCGTCGCGACAGCCCTTGTGCAGCCGGACCGCAAGCTCGCCAGCGTAAAGCCATCATCGGTCAGGAAGCGCGTGAAAGAGAAGGCGTTCGCCCGGAACGTCGACCGAGGCATGATAGCGCTATGCGAGGAAATCGGGGTTCCGCTGGACGAGTTCATCGACATGAGCGTGGCGGCGATGAAGGGGATTGCCGGGGACCTGGGGCTCTGACGGCCGAATCCGGGGTCTCCGCAGCCGCCTGTGGCGATATTCCTTAGAAATCGAAACGATTCCAGCTACGGATATAAGGGTTGCGACGGCCGCGCTTTTCCGGCCGATGCGCCCGTACAGGCCGGAATACGACCGGTTGGACCATGCTTCGCGAACAGGACGTCAATCTGGCCAGGAGAGCCGTGTCCTTGGGCTTCTGCTCCGAGGAGCAGGCGCTCCTGGCAATCGAGGATCTCCGCAGCATAGACTCGTGCGGGGGAATCGCGGTTCTCCTCGCCGGCCGCGGCCTGCTGACTCCGGAACAGGTCGCGGTGCTGGAAGCCCCGTCCCCGCCTCCCCCTGCGGACGACGTGGAGTGGCTTCTCTGGGACCTTCCCGACGACGAGGCCGCCATGCCCGTGGCGGTCGCGGTCTGCGCGCAGTGCGGGGCCCGAGCGGAATCCGCTGATCCCGCAAGCCCGGCGGCAAGGATCGTGTTCGGCCAGGCGTTCTGTCTCAAGTGCCTCGATGCGGCGAAGGCGAAGGCGGAGGAGGCGGGAAAGGACCTGGATTCCAAACGGACCAGGGCTCCTTCAATCCAGAAGAAGAAGCCGGCCGGCGCGGCGGATGAGGGGCTCACCGGGATTGCGGAGCTGGCGATGAAGTTCTCCGGGGACGTCGAGGTCCTCCCCAAGCCGCCTCCGCCCCTGCCGAAGAGGATTTCAATCTCCAAGGACCTCACCAGGGACGACGTGAGGGAAATCGAGCGCCTTCTCGGCAAGGACCGCGAGGACCTTGCGGTCGAACACACCCGCAAGGCGGCATCCTGCACCGAGGAGGAGGCGAGGCGTGCGCTCGAGCTGTTCGCGCTGGAGAGGCCCGTCGCCGGAGAGAAGAAGGGGATTTTCGGGTTCGCGCGCGCCCTGGGACAGAGCACCCGCTTCTACATGAACATCGCGCTGCGCAAGTGGGAGAAGATCGTCGAGGACGGCGAGAGCTTTCTCGAGTCCGACCCGGAGAACATCTACCTGCTCACGACCATCGGCGAGGCCTGTTCCGAGACCGGCAACTTCGAGCGGGCCGAGGAGCTCCTTGCGAAGGCCGTGGAGGCGGGCGGCGGAACCGGCGTGGCGTTTTCCCTGCTTGGCGAGCTCTACTTCAGGCTGGGGCGGTGGAAGGAGGCCCTCCAGATATTCGAGGAGCTCCACAGGCGGTCGCCGGGAGACGTCGCGGCGCTGGAGAGAATCAGGGACTGCAGCATGAACGCCGGCGACATGGAAAGGGCTGCCGGGAGCCTTGCCGCTCTCGCGGCCGCGGATCCGGCACGGGCGCGCGAGCACTCCATGGCGAGGATTGAGCTGTTGTACAGGCTCAGGCGCTTCCAGACCGCGCTCTCTGAGCTGTCGGAATACTTCGAACGTGACGACCCGCCTTACGACGCCTCGCTTGCAATGGCGCTGAGGCTGCTCGACGCAAAGCCCCAGAGCCCGGCGGCGATGAGCCTCGCGGCGAGAATGCACGCAAAGCGCCGGGAATGGGAGCGCGCGCTCTGCCTGTACGAGGAATGCCTGGAAAGGAAGCCCGACAGCCTGAAGTCCCTGAGGAAGTGCGCGAGCGTGTCGGATAAAGGGGGGATGCTCGGCAAGGCAATCTGGTACCTGAACCTGGTGCTCGAGCATGATCCGGGCGACGTGGATGCGCGGCGGCGGCTCGCCGGGCTTCTAACCGGCGCCGGGGAGCTGGACGAGGCGATAGAGCACCTCGCGGCCCTCCGGGTTCATTCGCCCGGCGACGCGGACGCGGCCGTTAAGCTCGCCGGATGCCTGCTCGCGCGGGGGCGCTCGCGGGAGGCTCGCGACGCGGCGGAGACGCTCCCCGAGGGCGCCGACCCGACGCTCAAGGCGGGGACGGCCGCCGCGGTCGCGGAGTCGGAAATCCTGGGCTGCATCCGGAGCATGGCCGGACCGTCGCCCGATCCCGGCATACTGTCCAGGCTTGCCGGGGCGTTCGAAGCCAGGGGGCTCGCCGATGCGGCGGCGGCCCTCTTCATGCAGGGAGCGGACGCAGGCGGCGATTCCGAGGCGGCCGCGGACAGGGTCGCCGGGATCATCGGCCGGCTCTCCAATCCGGGCGAGGCGATTTTATTCCTGGATTCGCATCCATGCGCAGCCGTTCCGCCGTCCAGGGTCCTCGATCTCTTCGCCGCATCGAGGGGTAGAATGAGGCCGGACTCGACGATTAACCGCCTCATGCTGAAGAGACTGGTCGAAGCCAGGAGGTTCGATGATGCGCTCTCGTTCGCTGCAGGACTGGTGCCCTATGGGAACATCTACGCGGAAGACCTCCTGGTGGCGTTCGAGGAGATGCAGAAAGCCGGCGTCCCGGACCCGAAAATCAGCCTGTATTGCGGGCAAATACACAGGAGCGAGGGCGAGTTCTGGAAGGCGTCAAAGCACCTCAGGGACTACCTTGCCCAGGTCCCCGGCGACGCGGACGCCATGGAATGCCTGATAGACGTCCTCAGGAAGATACAGGACCACCCCGGCACGGTCGAATGGATTGAGAAATACTCGAAAATCAAGACCGCCCCGACGGCCCTCTCAATCGAGTCCGCCGAGTGCCTGGTGAAGGCGGGTGATTTGGCAGCAGCGAGAATCAAGGTCTCGGAGGTAATCAATCGCGACCCTGCCAACGTGCATGCGAAGGACCTCGCCGCGGAGATCGACGCCCGGATTTCCGGCATGCGAATCGCCGAAATCATGGGCCAGATTGCCCAGAACCCCGACGACGCGTCCGCCAGGCTCGAGTTGGGCGACCTCTACTTCGGAAAGGGCGACTTCGAAATGGCCGCAAGGGCCTATGCCGGCCTCGGGAAGAGCGGCGGGATAAGCCGCGACGCCGGCGAGAGGATTTTCGAGTGCAACCTCAAGCTCGGCCGCAGGAAACGCGCTCTGATGTGCCTCGAGGATATCAGGACTGAGCACCGGCTGGACGCCGCCACGGAAGAGGGCCGCGCCCATCTCCTCAGGATGGCATCCCTCTTCATTAATCTGAACATGCCACGGAAGGCGGGCAAGCTGCTCTTCGATATTATGAAGGTCGATCCGGCGTTCCGTGACGCCAGGGAGAAGATGTCGCTCGTAGAGATCCTCGAGGAGCTCGGCGAAGAAGGCCGCACGGGCGCGAAGGAATGGTACATGGAGGCGGACGGCTCCGTTGCCGGGCCGTTCTCGATAGCGGAGATGAAGCGCATGGTCGACGATCATGTCATCTCCGAGGACAGCCTGGTCTGGCGCGGGGATTATTCGAACTGGAAAAGGGCGGGGCAGGCGGATAAAATCAGGCTGCTTTTCGAACTTGCGCGCTCCGGCGCGGGCCAGGAGGACGCCGCTCCCCTGGACGCCGGCGAGATATGACGAGGACCCGATGGCTGAACCGCAGGACAAAGACAAGGCAGAATTCCTGAAGCAGCTCATGACCATGGGCGGGGACGTCAAGAAGACCTCCAGCGGAAAGGCCGTGAAGAAAATCCGCCTCGAGGATCTCCAGAAGATCGCCGACAAGGTCTACCAGGGTGAAATTGACAAGGTAAAGAAAAAGGTCGACGAGGTGTCCTCCGAAGCATCGAAGCACCTCGACAACCTCAAACAGAAAAGCGGGCAGCTCGAAGGCGCCCTCACAGAAAGCCAGGGCGAACTTGCCGACCTGAAAGCGGCCAAAATCGAACTCGAAGCCGAACTGCAAGCCCTCAGGGAATCCGCGAGTGCGGAATCCGAAAACCTGTCCATGCGGCTTGCAACCGAAACCTCCGCGCGTCAGTCCGCCGAATCCAAGGCAGCGTCCCTTGAAGCCGAAATGGCAAAGCTGCGCGAATCCGCAAAAGCCGCTGCCGATGACGCTGCCGCCTCGCTCGAGGCCGAGAAATCCGCGCGGTCAGCAGCCGAAACGAACGCAGCCGACCTGTCGGCAAGGCTGGCCGATTCCCAGGGAGAGGTCGCCGAGCTAAAGGCCGCCAAGGCAGAGCTCGAGGCCGAGGCCGAGAGGCTGCGCGAATCCGCAAAGGCCGCTGCCGATGACGCCGCCGCCTCGCTCGAGGCCGAGAAGTCCGCGCGGTCAGCAGCCGAGGCCAATGCCGCCGACCTGTCGGCAAGGCTGGCCGATTCCCAGGGCGAGGTCGCCGAGCTCAAGGCTGCCAAGGCCGAGCATGAGGCCGAGGCCGAAGGGCTGCGCGAATCCGCAAAGGCCGCCGCCGGAGACGCCGCCGCCTCGTTCGAGGCCGAGAAATCCGCGCGGTCCG
>DYIT01000036.1:26115-37692 GCA_020723505.1 Candidatus Kuenenia stuttgartensis | reverse complement strand
CAGCGGTCTCAGCGTCGAAAACCTGTCAATATTATTATGCACTTCTTAGTAAGTCATTGGATTTCGGAAGTTGGGATTTCATTGGGAGTTGGGATTTGGATATGGACCTTGAACCGCCGACCGCAAGCCGTGGGCGGTGGACAAACGCGGACCGCGTGCGGACAGGAAGACGCACGTCGGCAGGTTGCACATTGCGCGCCGTCATTCCGGCGGAAGCCGGAATCCAGGATCAGGCTGCGTGGGACGCAGATCGCCACTTTATCGCATTCGCCGCCTTCGTCCGCCTCTCCTCCCCGGCGGCTCCCACCGAGCATGTTCCAGTCTCAATCCCTCGGGAACACCGAGTCGGGAATCCATGGCTTGCTGCCGGTTTTTGCCGCCGGGACTACAGCCAGCCCTTTTCCCTGTACCAGCGTGCGGTTTCCCTGAGCCCCTCTTCCAGGCCGATTCGGCATTCGAATCCGAAATCGCGGGCTGCTTTCGCGGGCGAGCAGATCCAGCATGCCGGGAGGAACTCGCCGAGCCTGGATTTGTTGATTCTAAGGTTCAGCCCCAGGAGGCCCTGCATGCTCTCGCCGGCGGCTGCGGCGATTCGCAGGGCGGACGTCGACAGGTTCAGCCGGCGGACGCGGCCCGCGCCGACGGCCGCCCTGATCCCTTCCATCATCCTGTTCCAGGTCACGGGTTCGCCGCATGACAGGAAGTAGGTCCCGGCTGAGGCCCTGGCCGACCTGGAGGCGTCCGCGATTCCCCGAACGAGATCGTCAACGTGAATGAGGCTGTACCAGCGATCGCGGCCGTGCGTGACCGGGAGGATCCCAATCTTCGCCAGCCTGAAAAAACCGAGCGTGGCCTTGTCGCCCGGACCGTACACAATCGGCGGCCTGACAATCGTGAATGGAATCCCCGCTTTTCCGACCAGTCTCTCGGCTTTGAGCTTGCTCCGGCCATACGGGGTGCATGGGCAGGGCTCGTCGCCCTCGGTCACGGGAACGGTGCCGCAGCCCGGCCCGGCGGCAGCCTGCGAGCTCACCAGGACGAACCTCGAGAGGCCCGCGCAGCTGTTGCGCAAGGCGGCAAGAAGCAGGGCCGTGCCCCGCGCGTTGACGCGCATGTACTCGCTTCCGCGCAGCGCATGAGTGGTGCCTGCGAGGTGAATTACGGTCGCGACGCCTCCGACCGCCTCCTTGAGCCCCTCGCCCGTCGACAGGTCCGCCCTGGCCGTCCCGGCCCTCCCCTTAAGCGAAGGCGGAAGGGCGGACGGATTGCGCGCAAGGACCCTCACTTCGACGCCTTCATCGAGGAGAAGCTCGGTCAGGCGGCTGCCGATGAATCCCGAAGCTCCGGTGACCAGCGTGGTCATCTCGCGTCGAACTCGACCTCCGCCACAGCTGCGTTGCCCGCGGTGTCCTGCGCCCTGACTCTGACCCTGTGGGCGCCGGCTTCGAGGGGGGGCAGCACGGCGGAGAAATCCTCGGTCCTCGAATCGAAGACGCGGTCCGAGGGGGAAATGAAGACCCAGTCGCCCCCGTCGACCGAATACTCGACGCGCGTTATGTTCGAGGAGGCGTCGGAAGCCCTCCCGCGAACGACAATCTCCCGCCCGACGTCCACCGAGAGGCCTTCGATTGAAGGCCCGCGGTTGTCTATCACGAACGGATCGGAAATCCTGAATCCCCTCAGCGACTCGCCCGGCGGATTCACCAGTTCGTCGGAAGCCTCCGCTTTCAGCTGGTACAGGCCGTCGGGCACATCGGTGACAGTCCATTCGACCTCGGGCTTGGGAAGGGGTCTGCCGTCGTTGAGCGGTATCCACCTGTCCTTCGAGGTCTCCTTGCAATAGAGCCTGAACACCAGCGGATCCTCGTCCGGGTCCGACGCAGCAATGCGCACCATTATCTTTGGCGCGTACTTCTCGCCGCCTGTCCTTATGACCTGCGAATCCCGGGGCTGGCCTACGACGATTCCCATCACGGCGGGCCGCTGGTTGGCGCGGGCGTAATACGTCCTGATTAGCGTCACCACGGCAGTGGAATCGCCGCCGAAATTCACGCGGAACTGGAAGAACCTCGCCCTCGGGCTCTCAATCCTGGTCCCGGAAGCCTTCACGGGCACGGACCACGGCGACCAGGTCTCGTCCGGCTTCTCGGTGTTCCCGGTCCTCGTCTCGAAGGAGACCGATCCCCTCCCCTCCCAGCAGAGGCTTCCGAAAACCGAGGGGAAACCGGTGTCGAGGATTTCGGACTGGTAGATTCCACGGTCGGACGGCGATTTGTCGGTCACGTAAATCTTTCCGGGATGGCCGGTGCCCATGGCGTAGAGCTCGCCGTTTCTCGCCTTCAGTGCGATGACCTGCTCCTCGGCCAGGTCGGCGAGCGTGAAGCTCCCGCCGTTCCTGTCGATGGACAGGACCCTTCCCTCGAGGCCGCAGCCTACAATCGCCGTCCCGTCAGCGGCTGCCATGCATAGCGCGAAATTCGCGGGCATCGCCATGAGGGTCTCCACCCTGCCGTCGCGGTCCATGCGGTGGATCTTGCCGTTCATGAGCTTCTTGAACTCCTTCCTAGCGTCGGGCTGCGCCGTGCCCTGGACCTCGGCCCTGAGCACTTCGGCGAGTTCGTTCACGAAGCTCTCCTGCTTGAAGCCTTTCTGGGAGATGTTGGTGGCGATGTAGATCCCGTCGCCTGCAACGGCTATCTCGCGGATTTCCTTGTCTGCGAAATTGTGGAGGGCTTCCGACCTGCCGGATTTGTCGATTCTGTACAGCACGCCGTTCTCGGCCGAGCCGCAGAGGATCGCCCCGTCGGGCAGCCCCGCGAGCGAGATGATGTTCTTCTCCCTTCCGGACTTGAAGACCTCGCGCACCCAGCCGCCGCCGTTCTCCATGAGGAAGACCTTGCCGTTCGGCCCCGAAGCGACGTAGATGTTCCCGTCCGGGGCGGGAAGGAGCTTCCAGGCGTACTGGTCCGGGATGCGGAACACCGCCTCCTTGCCGTCCGGGGAGATCCTGAACACCTTGCCTTCGGGGATAGTGGCCGCGTACAGGCACCCGCGGCCGTCCACGAGCATGTCCGTGACCGCAAGCTCCTCGGTCTTGAGGATCCTTTCGAGCTTGCCGTTCTGCAGCCTGTAAACCGACGCGGGCCTCGCAGTACCGGCGAAGAGGATTCCGTCGGCCGTCACGAAAAGGCTCCAGACCCCGGTCTCCTCCACCTCGTATCTGGCGAACGACGGCCCGAGCCGTATTCCCCCGGGAGAGAAGACGACGACCCTGTCGAGCGTCCCCCTGTCGAAATGCTCCTTGGAGGACAGCTCCCAGATCGACGTCCCGCCCGCAGCCGCGGTCCCTGCGGCGGCTGCCGCTGCGGCAATGACCAGCAGTATCGCTTGCGCCCTCATGTTCGACCCTCAATTCCCGGCGGACGATAACTGGATGCCTGCGAACTCGAAGCTGAACACCTCCTCGCGCCTCTCGGCGCGGGCGAAGTAGACCAGGTTGAATGCCGCGGGAAGAGGCGCTTCGAGTTCGAGCAGGTACTCCGTCCTGTCGCCCGCCATCTTTATCGTATAGGATGCAATCGCCGGCTTCTCACCCCCCTGCCCTTCCAACAGCACCTCGTCCGGACGGCTCCCCATGGCCGCGATGGTGCCCATGAACCCCGTCCTGGGGCATCCTCTGCCTGAAACCTCGAATCTGACGTCTTTCTCTCCGACGGACGCGACTTTAATCTTCACCATGCCCCCGAGGTCCGCCGCATCCCCGCCCGCCTTCGATTTCACGTCATCCAGCACCAGCCGCTCCCCTGCGCCGATTACAGACGCCTTCAGACCCACGGCAAGTTTGGCGATTATCTTGGCTTCGGGCGCCGGCTCCTTCAGGCTCAGCTGGACGAAGAAGGACCCTGGACCACGCTCCCTGACAGTGGCCAGCCCGCCCGCAAGCTCCGCGCCCGTATCGTCTGTCGCCGAATACTCCACCTCGGTCGTTCCGCCGAACCGCCTCCCGGGTTCGATGCGCAGTCCCGGCTGGACGGTAAGCCAGCCGCTCAAGCTCAACCCGCCTTCGCTGCCAGGAGGATAGAACGGCTTCTTCCTCGACAGCCCGAGCACCTGGAGACGGCTGTCCTTGCCGTAGGCCACTATGGGCAAATACTTCTTCACGAACGCCTCCGGAAGCGACCTCACCCTCGGGCCAAGCGACTGGTCGGCGCCCCAGAGGTAGCAGCCGGTTTCCGCAAGCACGGCGTCCAGGGCCTGGAAATACGAAAGCCCCTCGACCTTCAGCGCAATCATCGAATCCCTTTCGAGGTCGTATGGAATCCCCCTGTCGCCCTTCCTGAAAAACGCCCTGTAAATCCTCGAAGCCTGCCATTCCTTCACGTCTATCGAGTAGAGATTGTCGGCCATCTTCACCGAATCGCCGTCCTCGATTTCCTCGGCCACCATGAGAATCGACTCCTTCGCCGATCCATCCGGCTCCTTCGCCGCCGCCGCCTTGAGAGCAGGCACTATCGCCATGCCCATGGATACGAGACTCCGTACGGCAGCCTCGCGCTCCTTTGCGTCAGCCGCCTTGAGCCCCGGCAGAAGCTTCGCCACTTCATCAGGTATCTCGACCAGCGCAGGCTCGGGCTGCCCTTCGGACGGTTTGGCCTCTCCCTCTGCGGGCTTCTTCTCGCCTTCGGCAGGTTTCGGTTCCACTTCAGCTGGTTTTGTCTCCCCTTCGGCAGGCTTCTTTTCACCCTCAGCCGGTTTGGCCTCTCCTTCGGCAGGCTTGGCTTCACCCTCTGCGGGCTTCTTCTCGCCTTCGGCGGGTTTCGCTTCCCCTTCAGCAGGTTTGGCCTCTCCTTCGGCAGGCTTGGCCTCACCCTCTGCGGATTTCTTCTCGCCTTCGGCAGGTTTGGCTTCCCCCTCGGCCGGCTTCGCCTCGCCTTCTGCGGGTTTGACCTCGCCTTCGGCCGGCTTCGCCTCTCCTTCTGCGGGTTTCGCTTCCCCCTCCGCGGGTTTGGCTTCGCCTTCGGCAGGCTTCGCCTCGCCTTCGGCAGGCTGGGTCTTCCCTGAATCATCCTGGGCAAGCGACCATGCCGCCGCAAGAATCAGAGCGAACAGCAGTGCGATTGCCGTCTTCTTGAACATGCTCGTTTCCTCAATCAGCCAATTTCTTTTTAACTGTAATCTTCACCGTCTTCCCGCCGGACAGGTAGAGGCCCGTCGGCACGGGCTCGGATTCGAAGTGCCTGGACTTGATGAAATACTTCCCGGTCTTGAAGGTGGGCAGCAGCTGCGAGAGCATCGTCAACGGGAGATTGTCCATGGATTGCCCCTTGTGCTGCAGCGTGTAATCCGGCGACCTCAGGACCGCGATTATCTTCCGCGAGTCGCGGTTGCCCAGCCTCCTGATTCGATCGAGCAGAGTCCCGACGTTTTCGATTGCAGGAGCGTCCGGCTCCGGGATCTGGTCCTGGGGCCGGATTTCGATGGCATGCTGTCCGGCCGGCAGATCAACGGGGAGCGTGAACTTCAGGCCGAAGGTCTCCGGCTCCTTCCTCGGCCTGCGCACGTCAACCGCCATGGAGACCGTCTCGCCCGGGAAGTACTCCTCCCTGGCGACGGACACTCCGTAGATGTCTCCCCTCAGGTCCTCATGCACAGTCCTGATACTCACCGACACCGAGTCAACATGCGCCTCTTCGAAGGGATTATCCAGGAATGCGGTCAGGGGCTCCAGCATGACGTAGGGCGAAAACCAGCCTCCGCTCGCCCTGAAAAGGCCGACCTTGACGCCGGCGTACCCCCTCGGCTTGTAGGAGATTTCGATTTCCCTGGCTTCCTCTTCGGGGCATGGCTCGGCGGAGGCGACGGCGTCGACCACCGCGAACGTCACGAGGTTGCCGGTCCACTCCCTGTGATCGATGATTCTCATCGAGTATTCGTGGACTGTGCGCGTCTTGCCGTTTTCGACGCGGATGGCGAAGGGCAGAAGCGCCGGTTTCCTGTCTAGGACCGCGAAAATCCCGTTCTGCCTGTCCTGGAGCATGGTGCCGACTATCCTCCCGGGAGCCGAGAGCTTGAACGACGTCCAGTCCCTTGCGACGACCGCGTAGGTCCACGTGTTCGCCACGGGCATGGAATGCTCCCCGGAGCCGAAGAACGGGTGGCCGAACGCGAGCATCCTCCCGCCGCTGACCCACGTCACAGTCCCCGTCGCGAACATCTCCATGTCGCCGGTCATGAGCAGCACCGACACCGCGGACCCGGGTTCAATCGGCGCGTCGAGGTCGGACATCCCCCCTCCGCCCGAACTCATGGGGACAAGGTCGAAACGATCGAGCGCTTTTTCGAGGAACTCCAGGCCCGCCCTGGATCGCGCGGAGACGAAAAGCGGAGCCTTGCAGGGCTCGAGCCCGCCGTATTTCCCCGTCCCTCTCCTCGGAGGGAGCGCGGCGTTCTTTTCGAGGGGCCTGTCGGCGATTTTAATCATCTCCTCGATTGGGGTAATCCCGGCGAGGGCGTCTATGTTGAAGCTCCAGCCGTACGCAAGCGCGCCAATCAGCTTCCCGTCGATGTAGCAGGGGGATCCGCTCATCCCCTGGATGATTTTCGCCCTGCCGACGGTCTCTCCGCCGCATTTCACCAGGATTACGTCCGTTCCTGGGTTCCAATTCCTGAGCACGTCGATGACCTCGAACGGGAAGGTTTCGATTTTCGTGCCGCGGAAAACCGTCCTGCCATGGCCCTGCATCCCGGATTTCACCTGGTCCAGCGGCATGATTTGATCGTCCGCTGCCGCCGAAGTGACGAGCGTGGCCGAGAGAAGCGCCGCCTGAAAAAGCGGGTAAGCGAGCCGCATCCGAGCCCCTCCTGATTCCGAGCTTGGCGGGAATCCCCTACTTCTTCTTGCCATGGATTTCCGCAAACCGCCTGAACGACCTGTCATAGGTCCGTTCCGCGTCCTCAGGGAAGCAGCAGCCGGGAAGCTGGTCCATGCTCAGGTGGTAATGGAGGCATTCGCAGCACATCCCCTTCCTGGGGCATCCGGGATAACTGCATGCGCATGTCTTCAGGTTCGCCTGCTTGTTGGGGCATTCCTTCTTCCCCATGTCCACCTTCCTGCCTCATGCGAGACATGAACCGCGTACGGATTCGCCTCCCTGACTCTGACGACGCCTAAAAAGAACAGGCCCCGATAAAGTATCAAACAACCGCGGAAGGGCAAGGTTTTTCCATAATCCGGACGAGCTGCGACATGCAGAGAAGGCTCGTCCGGATTATGACCGCGCTTCGCGCGGGCATTTCCCAGGATCAATTGAATTCCCGCAGGGGGATTGCCGTGCTTGTTCACGTCCCGCGCCCGACTCTTCATCGCTGCGCGCGACCCTCTGTTGTTGTGGATGGCATCGAATTGGGATACAGTTGGCCTATATCCGGCGCGCCGGAATCCTGCGGAACGTTGGTTTTCGAGGAATCGCGATGTTCGTCATGGACGCCCACCTGGACCTCGCCTATACGCTCATCGAAACCGGGAGGGATTTCTCGGTCGAGAATCCGAAGCACTCGCTTTCCATGCCCGCGCTCAGGAAGGGCGAAGTCGGGTTCTTCTTCGCCACCATATTCGCCGCGGGCGAAGGCGAGGAGAAGTTCAAGGGCATTCCGGCGGCGAGGCAATTCGAAACTTACGCCTCGCTTTTCAGGACTTTCGACAAGGACCTCGCTCTCGCTCCCGACCTGAAATCCATGGATGAAGCCCGCCGCGCCGGAAGAATCGGGGTTGCCATCCTGCTCGAGGGCGCGGACCCGCTCAGGACGCCGCAGAGCCTCCGCGAATTCCATTCGAAGGGGGTCAGGTTCGTGGGGCCGGCGTGGAACAACGTCAATCCCTACGCGTCCGGAATAAACGGCGACCGCGGCCTCACGGCGAAAGGCAGGGAACTCCTGTCGGAAATGAACGCGCTCGGCGTGGCTGCCGACATGTCCCACCTCTGCGTCAAGTCATTCTGGGAGGTATTCGAGCAGGCCGAGCTGCCGCCATTCGCGTCGCACAGCAATGCAAGGGCCGTGACCGACATCCCGAGGAACCTCGCGGACGGGCAAATCGACGCTATCGCATCCAGGGGAGGCGTAATCGGCCTCAACTTCTGCGAGGGATTCATGCGAAGGACCGGCCGCAAGAGCAGGGCGCAGGCCGAGGACCTCCTCGCGCACGTGGACCGCCTGTTCGACAGGGGAGGGGCGGGATTGGCGGGACTCGGAACGGACTTCGACGGCGGGTTCGGGCCCGACAAGGTGGTTGAGGGATTCGAGACTCCCGCGCAGTTCGGCATGCTCGCGTCTCTGCTCTCCGAGCATGGATACTCGGACGCGGACGTGGCCGGCGTCATGGGCGGCAATTTCGAGGCTTATCTGAGGAGAATCTGGGCATAGCGTGATTTACCTCGACCACAACGCGACGACTCCGATGAATCCCGAGGCGCTGGCCGCAATGCTGCCGTATTTCGGAAGGGATTTCGCCAATCCTTCGTCATCGCACAGCGAGGGCAGGAAGGCGGCTGCCGCAGTCGAAAAAGCGCGGGCGACCGTGGCCGCCTGCCTTGGCTCGGGTCCGGACGAGATAGTATTCACTTCCTCAGGCAGCGAGGCGAACAACCTGGCCATCAAGGGCGCCGCCGCCCTCAGAGGATGCGGGAACATCATCACCGCCGGAGTCGAGCATCCTTCGGTGCTCGGGGCCTGCGATTCGCTTCTCGGCGCCGGATTCACCCTGACCCGCGTACAGGTGGACCGCGCAGGTCTTGTGGACCCGTCGGATCTCGCCGATCTGCTCAGGCCCGAGACTTTCCTGGTCTCGATTATGTACGCGAACAACGAGACGGGCACCATAATGCCCGTCGCCGAAATCGGACGAATCTGCAGGGCAAAGGGCGTGCTTTTCCACACGGACGCGGTCCAGGCCGCCGGCAAGATTCCAGTCGAGACGGCGGAATGCAAGGCTGACCTTCTGTCCATTTCAGCGCACAAGTTCAACGGACCCAAAGGGGTGGGCGCGCTTTTCGTGAGGCGCGGCGTGCGCCTTGCCCCCATCGTCCACGGCGGCGGCCAGGAAAAAGGACTCGTCGCCGGCACTTCCGACACCGCGGGAATCGTGGCCATGGCAAAAGCCCTCGCGCTGCGCGCCGCCGGGATGTCGGAAATCTTCGATCGCACTAAGAAACTGCGCGACAGGCTGGAGGAGATTCTGTTCTCCTCGCTCGACCGGCTCAGGCTCAACGGTCATCCCGATTTGCGCCTGCCCAACACCTTGAACGTCGGCATCGAGGGCGTGGACGGCGGAAGGCTCCTCGAAGCGCTCGATTCGAGGGGCGTCATGGTCTCGGGCGGGGCCGCATGCCACTCGGGAGGAAGGTCCCCGGTGCTGGAAGCCATGGGGGTCTATGACGAAGCGCCGGCGGCTGCCATCAGGTTCTCGCTTGGACCGGAAACCGCGCAGGAGGAGGTGGATTCTGCCGCAGCCGCAGTCGTGGAAGAGGTCAGGCGCCTGAGGGGGGGAAAGCAATAATCGTACAAAGGTTTTAACCCGTACTCAGGAATGCAGAATATTATTGGCGCGAATTCGACGCTGAGAACGCTGAAAGATTTCTGAAAACGCTGAGAGAGCGCGTACTGAACCATAAGTCATCTGGTGATTTATTGATTATAGAAATTGAAACGATTTCACATGCAGTGAACAATGGAGCAGGTGAACAGGGGACCGCAGTTGAGCGGAGGTTACTCCCACGCTCGCCTGTTCCGCTGCTCAACTGCTCTCAACCCGGACGAGCCGGAACTAAAAGGCCTTCCAGGTTCCGGCTTGTCCGGGTTGGGAACTCTTCAGCGTGGTCAGCTCTTTTTCAGTGTTGTCAGTGTCGAAAGCCATGGCAGAGAAACCGCCTTACCCCCCGTCTTCAGACATGAGCCCGACTGAGAAGGCGCCGCCGCGCATGCAGACGCCTGTCGCGATATCCCCCCTCTGGCAGGCAAAAGGAGTGGCCTGGCCGCGCGTGCAGGGACCGGTCTGGGCGGTTTCGCCCCTTGTGCATCCGGAGTCCGCAGTGTCGCCTCTCGTGCACGGGTCCGGTGCAGCGATGTCTCCCCTCTGGCAGGTGGATCCGAAAGCCTGTTCGAGCATCGAATTCACCGGGACTATTTTCGGCGGTTCGTATTTGCGATTTTGGGCCATGTTCTCACCTGAAACTCGGTTCATAACCCGGACGAGCCGGAACCAGACAGAAATATGACATAAGGCTCGTCCGGGTCATATCGCTCGCTTCGCCCCGAAAGTAAGCGCTTGCGCGCATCCCTCGGGGCTTCGCGCGTGCCTTGCAGCAAATCCTCTCAGTTTCAACAACGAGCTCTTCACCAAGTGATAATATGCGGTCAGGGGTGCTGCGCCTCATCCGGCTGCATGAATCCTGCGACGAACGCGCCGCCCGGCGCGCATGATCCGAAAGCACGCTCGCCCTTTGCGCAGGAACTCGTGGCG
Organism: Candidatus Kuenenia stuttgartensis; assembly: GCA_020723505.1. Lineage (GTDB taxonomy): Bacteria > Planctomycetota > JAKEIC01 > JAKEIC01 > DYIT01 > DYIT01. The sequence continues at coordinate 27,176 of DYIT01000036.1, read as the reverse complement.
TTGTCGCCCTTGCCGCATGAACCGCCCCATGCCTGGTCGCCGCTCGCGCAGGGACCTCCTGAAGCGTTGTCGCCGACAGAACATGCCCCTCCGGAAGCAGCGTCTCCGCCCGTGCACGTCGTCCCGAAAGCCTGCTCCAGAATCGACTTCACCCGCCGGATTCGAGGCGGCTCGTATTCTTGCCGGTTCTCCATGTGGAAACCCGATGCCGGAAAAATGAAATGCCCGGTTTTCACCGGGTCAGGGAGCTTCCTCCATCTCCATGCCCGCCGGGAAGAAAGCCCCCTGGCCGGTCGAGCAGCGGCCGGTCGTGACGCCTTGGCTGCACGTGCCGCCCCAGGCGCGCGTGCCGGTGGAGCACTGCCCCTGATAAGCATTGGTTCCGCTTGTGCAGATCCCCGGATCAGCCGAAGATCCGGTCCAGCATATGTCGCTCCCGCCCGCGGAATCCCCGGCGCCGCAGGTCGTGCCGAACGCCTGGTCGAGCATGGACTGCACTCTCGTTATCCTGGGAGGCCTGTATTTCACGGGTTCTCCTGGCTGCTCACGGCTTCCTCGGGTTTCGGCTCCTCCTTGTCCTTTCCGGCCGTGGTGTTGAAGTACAGGTGCCCGTCGCGAATCTCGACCTTGAGGAGCTTCTCCTCCTTGAACGATCCCTTCAGGATTTCCTCGGAGAGCGGGTCTTCAATCATGCGCTCTATTATCCTGCGGAGCGGTCTCGCGCCGAATTCCGGATTGAATCCGCGCTCGATGAGGTATTCCTTGGCCTCCTCCGAGACTTCCATGTTCACGCCCCGGTCCTTGAGGCGGTTGTTCACGCCCTTGAGCTCTATCTCGATGACGAGCTTCAGGTCGTCCCTGTTGAGCTGCTTGAACACGATGATGTCGTCCACGCGGTTCAGGAACTCCGGCCTGAACTGGTGCTCGACCTCCTTGGTGAGGAGATCCTTCATGTGCTCGTACGAGCTGTCGGCGGACGCGGACTGGAATCCGAGCGTGGCCTGGTTCTTGAGTATCGTCGCGCCAACGTTCGAGGTCATGATGAGGAGCGTGTTCTTGAA
>DYIT01000036.1:23756-26105 GCA_020723505.1 Candidatus Kuenenia stuttgartensis | reverse complement strand
CTATGTTCCTCCCGTAGCTGTCCGTGAGCCTCCCCTCCTCCATTATCTGAAGCAGCATGTTGAACACGTCGGAGTGTGCCTTTTCGAGCTCGTCGAACAGCACGACCGCATAGGGCCTGCGGCGGATCTTCTCCGAGAGCTGGCCGCCCTCCTCGAATCCGACGTAGCCCGGGGGTGCCCCGACCAGGCGCGACACGTTGTGCTTCTCCATGTATTCGGACATGTCAATCTGCACGAGCGCGTCCTCTTCGCCGAACATGAACTTCGCGAGGGCCTTGGCGAGCAGCGTCTTGCCCACGCCCGTGGGGCCGACGAAGATGAACGAGCCGATCGGCCGCTTGGGGTCCTTTATCTGCGCCCTCGACCTTCTGACGACCCTCGCAATCGCGGCGATGGCCTCGTGCTGGCTCACGACCATCCTGTGGAGTTCGTCCTCCATGTGGAGGAGCCTCTCGGCCTCTCCCTTCTCGAGGCGTTTGAGCGGCACTCCGGTCATGAACGACACGGTCTCGGCAATCACCTCCTCGTCCACCTTGCCGTCCGCCTCCCGCGCCGAATCCTTCCATTCCCTCTGGAGGTCCTCCTTCTTCTTCCTCAGCTTGAAGGCAGTGTCCCTGAGCTTGGCCGCCCTCTCGAAGTCCTGCGCCGCGACGGAGGAGTCCTTCTCCTTCTCCATCCGCTTGATTTCCTCCTCCAGGTCCTTCAGGTCAGGCGGCTTCGTGAGCGTCTTGAGCCTCACGCGCGCTCCGGCCTCGTCCATGACGTCGATGGCCTTGTCGGGGAGGAAGCGGCCGGTTATGTATCTCGAACTCAGGTCCACGGCCAGCTCGAGGGACTTCTCCGTGTACTCGACCCTGTGGTGCGCCTCGTACTTGTCCCTGAGCCCCTTCAGTATGTCGAGCGTCTGGTCCTTGTTCGGCGGGTCGACCATGATGGTCTGGAACCTCCTCTCGAGCGCCCCGTCCTTCTCTATGTACTTGCGGTACTCGTCGAGCGTGGTCGCGCCGATGCACTGGATTTCCCCCCTGGAGAGCGCCGGCTTGAGCACGTTCGACGCGTCTATCGCCCCTTCGGCCCCGCCTGCGCCCACGAGCGTGTGCAGCTCGTCGATGAACAGGATGACGTTCGTCACCCTGCGCGCCTCGGTCAACACCGCCTTGATGCGTTCCTCGAACTGCCCGCGGTACTTCGTGCCCGCCACCATCATCGCAAGATCGAGCACGACGATTCTCCGGTCCCTGAGCAGCTCGGGAATGTTGTTCGTGACGATGTTCGTGGCCAGCCCCTCGACGATTGCCGTCTTGCCCACGCCCGCCTCGCCCAGGAGCACCGGGTTGTTCTTGGTCCTGCGGCTCAGAATCTGCATCAGGCGCTCAATCTCGCGCTCCCTCCCTATGACGGGGTCGAGCTTCCCCTCCTTGGCGAGGGCCGTGAGGTCCCTGCCGAATGTGTCGAGCGCGGGGGTCTTCGAGTTCTTGGCGTCGGGCTTCTCCTTCGTCCCGGACACGTCCGCCCCGAGAAGGTCGAGCACGGCCTTCCTCACGTCCTCGAGCTTGAGCCCGAGGTTCACGAGCACCATCGCGGCCACCCCGTCCCTTTCCTTGAGGAGGCCGAGCAGGAGATGCTCGGTCCCGACGTAGTTGTGCCCGAGCTCGGTCGCCTCCTCGAAGGAGAGCTGGAGGACCCTCTTGGCCCTCGGCGTGAACGGCAGCTGCCCCATGCTCACGACCGAAGTCCCGCTCTGGACGAGCTTCTCGACCTCGGACCGCACCTTCTTCGCGTCGATTTTCATCTGCCTGAGGACGTTCGCCGCGACGCTGTGCTCCTCCTGCACGAGCCCGAGCAGGATGTGTTCCGTGCCGATGTATTCGTGGTTGAAGCGCTGCGCCTCCTGGCGGGCCAGTCCCATGACCTTCCTTGCGCGGTCCGTGAATCGATCGAACATTTCATTGTCCTCGATCATGTCTCGCTGTTCGAAAAAATGCCTCTGTATCGTCCCTGCCCGAAGGGGACGGCCCCCGCCGGTCACGGGCGCCCACGTCGGGTGTAATTATAACACAACCCCGGCTGCTCCGGGTTATGAATCGCGCGGCTGGTCGAGGCGTTCCCTTATGTATTCGGCCCTGGCCACGTCCCGCTCCGCCGGTCCGAGCTTCCTGCCTTTCAGCTTCTGGATGTGCGCGGGCTGGGAGAGGAAGAAGAGCTCGTTCACCATGCACACGTCCAGGCCCTCGATCAGGCCGAGGTGTATGCCCATCCGGACGGCTGAGAAATGGTCCATCATCTCCTCGGAAGACAGCCTGCGCGCGTGCTTGAGCATGCCCAGCGCGCGCATCACCCGGTCCTCCA
>DYIT01000036.1:14856-23746 GCA_020723505.1 Candidatus Kuenenia stuttgartensis | reverse complement strand
CAGGTTGCGGTCCTCCTGCATCCACGTGTCCCGGGTCCTCCGCTCGTACTCGGCTATCTTCGGCACCGACCTCGCGAGGTCGTCCATGAGGTCGGCCTCCGACCTCCCGAGAGTCGTCTGGTTCGATATCTGGTAGAAGTCGCCCAGCGCCTGTGTCCCCTCGCCGTACAGGCCCCTGACGGCAAGCCCGATTTTCGAGATGGCCTGGAAGACCTTCTCAATCTGTTTCATGAATCCGAGCGCCGGAAGATGCACCATGAGCGAGATCCGGAAGCCCGTGCCCACGTTCGTCGGGCACGCGGTCAGGTAGCCGTATTGCGCGGAATAAGCGTACGGGACGTGCCTCTCGATGTCGTCGTCGAGCTTGTCCGCCCTGGCGTAGGCGTCCTCGAGCGCAAGGCCCGGGAGGATGGCCTGGATTCTGAGATGATCCTCCTCGTTCACCAGGATGCTCAGCACTTCGTCGCCGTCGAACGCCACTCCCCTGGGACCATCGCCGCCGGCTATCTCCTTGCTGATGATGTGCCGTTCCACCAGGAGGAGGCGGTCTATGGGGTCGGCCTGGGCGAGGTCGAGGTACGTGACGTCGTTCCTTCCGGATTTCTCGAGGGAGGAAGTCGTCAGGGAGATTATCTTCTTCCTGTCCTCCTCGCTCGCCCTGGACAGGAACGGGAATCCGTCGAGGTTCCTCGCGAGCCTGGCCCTGCTGGAAACCACGATGTCGCTGTCCGGCCCCTGGCAGGCGATCCATCTGCCGGCCTTGCGGGCCATTTCATCGAGATTCATCGCGGTTCTCCAGTTCGCGAATCCTGTCTCGGACTCTCGCGGCCTTTTCGTAGTTCTCGCTCTTTATGAGGGTCTCGAGTTCGAGCCGCATCTGCCTGATTTCCTTCTCCCGCGCCACTTTCTCCCCCGCCTGCGAGGGTATCTTCCCGGCATGCTGCTTGACCCCCGCGTGCATCTTCTCGATGATCTCGGCAAGGTTGTCCTTGAACACCTCGTAGTCGGCCTGGCATCCGAGCCTCCCGCCGGAGCTGAAGTCCTGGAAGCTGGCCCCGCAGCCCGGGCAGCGTATCTGGGGCTCGTCCTTGGAAGCCTCGCTCCCCTGCGACTGCTCGGCTATCTTGCCCAGGAATTCCTTGAGCGTGATGCTGTTCTTCTGGATGACGCCCTTCTTTATCGCGCAGGCCTCGCAGAGATGCAGCTCCTTCTGCTCGCCCTTCTCGATTTCCGTGAGGTGAATCGTCGCCTTGTTGTCGTTGCACACCTGACAGCGCATCGCATCCTCCATAACCCGGACGAGCCGGAACCGGTCAGGGATTCAAGTTCCGGCTCGTCCGGGTTATACCACGCGCTTCGCGCGTGCGTTGCCGCATTCTCTCCAGTTCCTGGAAGATTCTTCCGCTTGAATGAATGCCCGGAACCGAATCGTATTTCATACCCTTTTCCCTGTCAACAGCGCTGCGGGGCAGGACAGCCGTGAAGAGCCGCGGGTCGCGGGGGAGTCCGGGGATTGGGTCGATGGGCCGGGCGGTACGGGAACGACTTGATACGGGTCCTTGTTTCTTGATGCTTCTCCCGGGACCTTCGCGAAGAAGATGCGGGAGATTCCCTGTTCATGAGCGCAGTGCGGCGGATCAGGCAAATCAGGATCGAAAAAGCGCCTAATCGAGCTCTTTGACGATTCTGCGGAACTCCTCTCCGCGGTGCTCGAAGTTGCGGAACATGTCGAAGCTAGCCGCGCCGGGGGAGAGCAGGACGATGCCGCCCTGAGGGCAGATGCGGGTCGCGGACTCCACCGCGTCCTCGAGGCTCGATGCGTAATGCATCGTCACTTCCCCTCCGCCGGGAGATGCGGATATCAGCAGCCCAAGCCTGCGCGCGAGCTGCCCGATGAGAACCACCGCAGGTTTCCTGCGGGCGATTTCCGCCGCGAGGCCGTCGAGCGGCACGCCCTTGTCCGATCCGCCCGCGATGAGGACCACGGGCTCGTCGAAGGAGTCGAGGGCGGCGATGGCGGACTCAGGCGTCGTTGCGATTGTATCGTTGTAGTACTTGATTCCGCGCTTCTCCGCCACGAACTCGAGCCTGTGGGGAACCGCTTTGAAGGCCGCGAGCCCCTCGGCGATTGCGCCATAGCCTGCGCCGGCTGCATGAGCGCACGCCGACGCCGCCAGCGCGTTGGCCCTGTTGAAAAGCCCCCGGAGAGGCAGGTCGGAGGACTTTAGGTACGGCACGTCCCCGTACGCCGTCCTGTGGACCAGCATCCCGCCGTCCAGGATGAACCCGTCGCGGGCGCCGGGATTCAGGCTGAATGCGATGCGGCGGGACTTGAGCGGCTCCGCAATCCTCATCACCGCTGGGTCGTCGAGGTTCAGGACCGCGGCATGGGAAGCGCCGTGGCGGGAGAAGATGCCAGCCTTGGCCTTCTCGTACTCCTCCATCGTTCCGTGGCGATCGAGATGGTTCGGAGTGACGTTGAGCAGGGCGGCGACCCCGACGACCAGGCCGGTCTCCCTCAGATATTCGAGCTGGAAGCTGGAAAGCTCGAGCACGACCGCGTCGCCTGGCGAGATTTCCCCGAGGCGGTCGAGCAGCGATCCGCCGATGTTGCCGCCAACGAAAATCCTCATGCCCGCGCGCGCGAGGATGTCGCCGGTCATGGCGGTCGTCGTTGTCTTGCCGTTGCTTCCCGTTATTCCTATGAAGTTCCGGGACGGGCAGGCCTTCATGAAGAGCGTGATCTCCGTCTCTACCGGAACTCCGGTCCCGCGGGCCGCGGAAAGGAATTCGGATTTCCCGGGCACGGCGGGGGAGGCGACGACGAGGTCCGCCGAGGTGAAGTCCTCCATCATGTGGCCGCCCAGATGGAACTCGATCCCAAGGCCCTCGAGCGCCTTGATTGACGGTGCCAGGATTTCAGCGGACCTGAGGTCCGTGGCAATGACGCGGGCTCCGTTGCGGGCGAGGAATCCGGCCGCTCCCAGGCTGCCGCCGAGCAGCCCGAGCCCCATCACGGTGGCCCTGACGCCGTTGAAATCGGGAACAGGCATGGTCGATTCAGGATTTCCGCGAAAGCGGAGAGTTTTGATTTAATGCAATTGTCAGAATGAACCTGGTCGTTCGGAGTCCACAGGCTGCCGGACATCCGCCATCGGCTATTGGTTGTTGGTTTTTTGTCAAGTCCTGGTTTCAAGTTGACACTGCTTGCCTGGATTCCGGCTTTCGCCGGAATGACGATGATGTTTACCGCGGACAGTTTACAGCTTACAGTGTCTATTGGTTATTGACTATTGATTATTGATTATTCGACTCCATACCTCCCTACTTCTTCCCCTTCGCCATCCTTACGATGATCATTGTCTTCCCCACGGCGCGGGAGTCGTAGCTGAACATGCTGAGGATTCGCCTTCCCTCCGCTTTGAGCTTGTCGATGATTGTTGAAACCGCGTTCTCGTGCATTTCCACCTCGAGGACCAGGCGCTCAGAATCCGCCGCAAGGCCTAGTATCTTCACGAACGCCCTGAATATGTCCGTCTCGGTGATGATGCCCACCAGCTTGCCGGAGTCGAGAACCGGCAATGCGCCGACCTTTTTCTCGGCCATTATCAGCGCTGCCTGTTCAATCGGATCGTCGGTCTCGACGGTATAGGGATCCTCCGTCATGACCGAAGCCACGTTCGTCTGCTCGAGGTGCCGCTTGATTTCGTCCGTGGTTTCGAAATCGATTATGGAGGGCGAGGCGGCGATGATGTCCTCCTTCGTGATGATGCCCACCAGGATTCCTCCCGCCGTCACGGGGAGCCTCCGCACCTTGTGCTCCATCATCATGTCCTTGGCGTCCCTCAGGTTCCTGCCTTCCTCGATTGTCCAGATGTGTTTCGCCATCCAGTCCCTGACGAACATGCTCTTGCCCTCAAAACGAGCCGCGCGCCCGCGCGCGAAGGCGCGCGGGCGCCGCGGTAGAACCGCCCTTTTCCGCCGGACTATTTCTTGCCCGGAGGATTCACCGCGTTGATGATCTTGCCTTCCTTGAGATATATCACCGCCTGCTTGGCCACCTCTCCGGCGACCTTCTCCTGCGCGTCTATGGTCGAGGCGCCCAGGTGCGGCGTGCACATGACCTTGGGATGCTTGATGAGGTCCCAGTTCTCGGGCGGCTCCTTGGGATACACGTCGACGCCGACGGCCGCTATCTTGCCGGAATTCAGGCCGCGAATCAGGGCCGCTTCGTCCATGATTTCCCCGCGCGCGACGTTTATGAAACGCACGCCCTGCTTGCACTTGGCGATTGCCGCGTCCGAGATCATGTTGGCAGTCTGCGGAGTCTTCGGCACGTGGACGGTTATGAAATCCGAATTCCTGAGGAGGTCGTCGAGCCCGACGTATTCCGCTCCGGTCTTCTCCACGTCTGCCTTGCTGACGATGGGATCGAAGCCGAGCACCTTCATCCCGAAGGCCTTCATGCGCGTCGCCACCTCCACGCCGATTTTGCCCATGCCGACTATCCCGAGCGTCCTGCCCTTGAGCTCCACGCCGACGAAGCTCTTGCGGTCCCATGCCCCGCCTTTCACCGACACGTAGGCCTGGGGAATGTACCTGGCCGTGCACAGAATAAGCGCAACCGTGTGCTCCGCCGCCGAAATGACGTTTCCGGCGGGAACGTTCATGACGATTATCTTCTTCTTCGTCGCGGCTTCCACGTCCACGTTGTCGACGCCAACGCCGGCGCGGCCTATGACCTTCAGCTTCTTGCCCGCCTCGATGACCTTCGCGGTTATCTGGGCCTTGCTGCGAACCAGGACGCCCTCGTAGTCGCCAATCTCCTTCAGCAGGTCCTCCGGGGTGATATCGGCCTTGTAGACCGCCTGTATCCCCGCCCCTTCTATGATGGGAATGCAATCCTTGGACAGACTGTCCGCAATCAGTATCTTCATTTTCACAGGCTCCTAAAAGACGATGAGGGAATAACGCGATAATATATGCGGATCGGTCACGGCGGTCAAATACAAGATTCTTCCGGCCGTTCCCCGGCCGGAAACATGCTTGGAGCTCATTACAGGCGGAGCGCATGATATAACCCGGACGAGCAGGATTTATCCCTTTTAGTTCCGGCTCGTCCGGGTTACGCGGGAACGGCCGGAGAATAAAAAAAAAGGGACGCGGATCTCGTTTCGGATCTCCGCGTCCCCGGTGGTTCGCGTCTTAGAACCCGGCTACCTGTTTTCGGCCAGTCTCGCCGGTCCCTTCCTCTCCCCTTTCTTGCCGGCGATGTCGCCGCCGTTGATGATGATGACCCTGCACTTGCTCAGGACCTTCGCGGTCTCGTCGGTCTTCTTGAGGGCCAGCGCGTCCTTGGAGCTTATGACTATGTTCGCCTTCTCGATTCCGGAAACGCCGCTAGCCTTGAACTTGAAGTTCAGGCCCGCTTTCTGCTCGCCCTTGGGACCGGTCACTTTCACGCCTTCCTGCGCGACCGAGTATTCGCCGAACTCGATGCGCACCGCCTTGAACACCAGCGTCCTCGGTCCCCGGAGCTGCGATATCTTCTCGAACGGAGTGTTGGAAACGACGTACTTTGCCATTCCGTTGCCCTTGACCACGTCGTCCTCGGCTTCGCTCACGTCGTAGATTGTGTACCTCTTCTTGTCCTTGTCCTCGAACTCTATCCTCGGCAGAAGGGCGGGGTTGAGCTTGTCCTTGCCGTCGAGATCACGGGCATCGATGATGATTTCATCAATTTCCTCGTCCTTGGCAGGAGTCGAATCGGGCTTGGGCTCGGGCTTCGGCTCAGGCTTCGGCTCAGGCTGGGGTTCAGGCTTCGGTTCCGGCTGCGGCTCGGGCTTTGGTTCAGGTTTGGGCTCGGGCTGCGGTTCCGGCTTGGGCTCCGGCTGGGGTTCGGGTTTCGGTTCAGGTTTGGGCTCGGGCTGCGGCTCGGGTTTGGGTTCCGGTTGAGGTTCGGGTTTCGGCTCTGGCTTGGGTTCGGGTTGCGGTTCCGGCTTTGGTTCCGGCTGCGGCTCGGGTTTCGGTTCGGGTTTGGGCTCAGGCTGGGGTTCCGGTTTCGGTTCCGGCTGAGGCTCGGGTTTCGGTTCGGGCTGGGGTTCAGGTTTCGGAGTCGGCCCGGGATCCGGCCCGGGTTTCACGGGCTGGGCGCTGCCCTCATCGGCCTTCTTTACTTCTTCTTCCAGCCTTCTCCAGTCGAACACGCCCTCCTTCTGCCTGCGCTGCTTGTAGAACTGCTTCTGGTTGTCATAAACCTGTGCAATTACTCCACTTACGCCCCATACCGGGACTTTCATCATCAATTTGAAGAATGGATAGGCGGCATCGGTCACCCAGATGCCTTCCCCGGTCTCCTCCATCCCCAAAGCGCTGCCTTTGATGATTGTGACAACATCGCCGAGATCTTTGACTTTCCTGTCGCCGTCCACCCTGACCGATGCGGCGAGCATCACGGCATTCCTGACAGCCACCTGTCTTGCCGCCAGGGCGGCGCTCCTCTTCGCTTTTGCAAGAAGCCTTGCGCGCGCGTCCGCGTTTTTGTTGTCCATGTACTCCCGGATGACGTCCTGCGGAGGCACACCGAATCCTTCGACGATGTAGAACCCGTTCTTCCAGTCAATCTTCGCAACGAGTTTGCCTTTCCCGTTGCGGACCGGGCATGAGCTCCCTTCCTTGAACGGCACTATCGGGTTGGGGGCAGGCTTGTCGTTCGACCTGTCCTCCTTCCAGTTCCAGCCGCAGTTGGGGCAATCAGTGTCGATGTCTTCCATGCAGGGTTTGAAATGGCTCCTGTCCTTAGCTTCCGCAAGCACGGGACTCGATGGAGCCGCGATCAACATAGCCGCAACAATCGCCGCGGCAAGCGCCGTGAATTTACTCAGCATGGCCTGCCTCCAAATCAATTCAGGAAAATAATCACGGTATTATAGTTCAATAACCATACCAAAAACAGCGAATCAGAGTAATTTTTAATCCCTTGCTGCGCTTGGGATTGGAATGACGCAGGAGAGCATGCCCTGTAATGGGCGCAAGGTTTGTCTTCCTGCGAATACACCAAACCGCGTCTTTAGGACATAAATTCCCCGGACGAGCCGGAACCGGATTGTGATGCGACATGCGGCTCGTCCGGGTCATATCACGCGCTTCGCCCTGCGAAATAAGTTGCAAAGGCGACTCCGGTTATTAGACTCCTGTCGTCTGCGGCGGTCGAACCATGCCGGAACGCAATTCGATCCTGCATGCGCCGGCGCGGATCTGGCTATTTTCCAGGAGCGGCATTGCAGGCAGCGATAGTACTGGAAGACGGATTCGCTCAGACAGGCAGGTCAATCGGCGCCCCAGGCGAACGCATCGGCGAAATCGTCTTCAACACGTCCATGACCGGCTATCAGGAGATCCTCACGGATCCGTCCTACACCGGCCAGATCGTCCTCATGACCTATCCTCTCATCGGGAACTACGGCGTCAACGAGGAGGACGTCGAATCCCTGAAGCTATACCTCGAAGGACTGGTGATCCGGCAGCTTAGCGGCATAAGGTCGAATTTCAGGTCCAGCCTCGACCTCGACGCATACCTGAAAGCAAACGGGGTTGTCGCCATCGAGGGCGTCGACACGCGCATGCTTGCGAAACGAATCCGCAGCCAGGGAGCCATGAGGGCCATGATTTCCACCGGGAAGAAGCCAATCGCCGCCCTGGTCGAGCAGATTCGCAGTGCGCCCCGGATGGAAGGATTGGATCTCGTCCCGAGGGTGACCGGAGACGGCTGCGGCGTGTTCCCCGCGCCGCCGGATTCCCCGCGCAAAGAAGGGGCGGGGCTCAAGGTCGTGGCGATGGATTTCGGCATCAAGAAGAACATCATCCGCATGCTGAACCATTTCGGCGTCGACGTGGAGGTGGTCCATGCCCGGACGAAACCCGCCGAAATCATGCAGCGCAAGCCCGACGGGCTGTTCCTGTCCAACGGCCCCGGGGATCCGGCGGCGGTCACGTACGCGGTTTCCACCGTCAGGGAGCTGCTCGGCGCAATCCCGATTTTCGGAATCTGCCTGGGTCACCAAATCATGGGCATCGTGTTCGGAGGAAGGACCCTCAAGCTCAAGTTCGGCCACCACGGGGCCAACCACCCGGTGAAGGACATCGAGACCGGCAAGATTGAAATAACGACCCAGAACCACGGCTTCGCCGTCGATCCGGACTCGCTGAAGGGCACCGGCGCTGCCGTCACGCACGTCAATCTGAACGACGGCACCGTTGAAGGCATCAGGCACGAAAAACTCAGGGCATTCTCCGTCCAGCACCATCCCGAAGCCTCCCCGGGACCGCACGACTCGCACCACATGTTCGAGCGCTTCGTGAAATCAATGCATTCCACACGAAGCGTGGGGCTTCGCGCTTCGTGTGGAATAAACGCCCTCAAAAACCCTGCGAAGCCTCAGCCTTGCACACAGGCGAAGCAGGGCCAACCCCATCCCTCTCCCCCGAACCCGCGGGGAGAGGGGGAATAGCCGGAGTTTCTTCTCATCCGCACGAAGCGTGGGGCTTCGCGCTTCGTATTGAAGGGATTTCCTGTAAGGCACCCGCGAAACGCGTGACATAATCCGGACGAGACTGTATTTTGCATTCCTGTTTGGTTCCGGCTTGTCCGGGTTATAATTGCGCTTTTTTCCGGGCGCGCATGCGCGCTCCTTCCAGTGCGTGGGATTGGCTATGCAGACCGAGATTGACTTCGTGGAATGCAGGGAGATCTACTCCGAGGTGGTCAGGAACGGCATCCTGAACGCGCATGAAAAAGTGCGGATTGCAACGGCTACCCTCAAGAACCTCCATGCCGAAACGGAGGGAGGGCGGTTCGAATCCGCGGCGGAGTTCCTGTTCGGTCTTGCCC
>DYIT01000036.1:0-14846 GCA_020723505.1 Candidatus Kuenenia stuttgartensis | reverse complement strand
CTTGCCCTGAGGGGCGTCTCGGTCGAAATACTGCACGGCGCGGTACCTTCAGGCCCCCTGCTCAGGGACCTGAAGGCGGCATGGCCTCCCCCCGAGGGGAAGTTCTGCATGAGGCTTTGCCCCCGCGTGCATTTCAAGGCGGTGATCGTCGACTACCGGGCCCTGTACATCGGATCAGCGAATTTCACCGGAGCCGGAATGGGGGCCAAGGACGCGAAACGCAGGAATTTCGAAGCCGGCGTCTGGACCAAATCGCCCTGGCTGCTCGACCGCGTCAACATGCTGTTCGACTCGGTATGGTCCGGCGAGTCCTGCGCGGATTGCGGCCGGAAATCTTCGTGCCCTGTTCCGCTGGAAGAATTCCAGCCCTGAGCCGATTGCTTCATGAAAAACCTACTCAGGATTTGCCGGTACTTGAAGCCCAACGCGAGCACGGTGGCTGCCGGGCTCCTGTTCCTATTCGTCACCGACAGCCTCCAGCTCGTGACTCCGAAGTTCATCCAGTCCGCCATCGACGGCCTCATCGACAGGTCAATCAGCCCCGAAGGCCTCCTGGAACTCGGCGCGATTATAGTCGCCATGGCGCTCGCGGTGGGCGTGTTCAGGTTCCTCTGGAGGCAGACCCTCATACGCATGTCCTACAAGGTTGAGCGCCACCTCCGGAACGAGCTCTACTCCCACCTCCAGACCCTCTCCATGTCGTATTATGATCTCGCCAAGACGGGCGACCTCATGGCAAGATCGACCAACGACATCTCACAGGTGCAGAGGGCCGCGGGCATAGGCCTCGTGATAATCGCGGACATCATCATCATGGGCGCGGCCTCCATCGGATTCATGCTCTCTATCGACGCGGAGCTCTGCCTCATCGCCCTAATCCCCCTGGTTCTCATCACCCTTCTCGTCCTCAGGCTGGACGGCTCGCTCAGGCGGAGGTTCAAGGCCGTTCAGGAGTCCTTCTCCGAGCTGACCGAGAAGGTCCGGGAGAACCTCTCGGGAGCGCGCGTGATAAAGGCCTTCGTCCAGGAGGAGGCCGAGATTGAGGACTTCTCGAAGACGTCCGGGAAATACATGGACAAGAACCTCGCGCTGGCCAACCTCTGGGGACTCTTTTTTCCAATGATAATGCTCTTCGGCGGGCTCGGGACCGCCCTGATACTCTACTTCGGCGGGGCTTCGGTGATAGGCGGAAAAATCTCAATCGGCGCGTTCGTGGCGTTCAACGCGTATCTCGGCATGCTCGCGTGGCCGATGATGGCCGTCGGCTGGGTAGTGAACATCCTCCAGCGCGGATCGGTGTCCATGGGGCGCATCGGCGAAATACTCGACACTCCGCCGGCGATAAGGGAGCCGGGAATCCCCGCGGAATCGAAGAGGCTGGACGGCCTCATTGAATTCCGTTCGCTGAGCTTCGCATATTCCGGCGAAAGCGTGCTCGATGACATCAGCATCAGAATCAATCCGGGCGAAACCGTCGGCATCGTCGGAGGCGTCGGCGCGGGAAAGAGCACGCTCATAAACCTGCTCCTGCGCCTCTACAATCCGCCTCCCGGGACCGTCTTCATCGACGGGACCGATATTCGCGACATTCCCGGGGCGGTGCTGAGGAAGAACCTCGCGTGCGTGCCCCAGGAGCCTTTCCTGTTCTCGGGGAGCATCGACGAGAACGTGCGGTTCGGGAATCCCGGCGCGTCGAAGGATGAAGTCGCGGCGGCGGCGAGGGCGGCGAGCATCCACGACGCGGTCGCCGGATTCCCCGACGGGTACGAAACGATTGTGGGCGAGCGGGGAGTAACGCTTTCCGGCGGGGAGAAGCAGCGGGTTGCAATCGCAAGGGCGCTCATAATGGACGCGCCCGTACTGATACTCGACGACGCGCTCTCGGCGGTGGACACGGAAACCGAGTCCGCAATACTGAAATCGCTGTCATCCGCAGCCCGGAAGCGGACCTGCCTCGTCATCTCCCACAGGATTTCCGCGGTCGAGAATGCGGACAGGATTGTCGTGCTCGAGGGGGGCAAGGTCGCGGAGTACGGGTCTCACAGGGAGCTTGCGGCGCGCGGCGGGTGGTATTCGAGGATGCACAGGCGCCAGCAGGTGCAGAAGGAGCTCGGGATAGATCCCGCAAAGAAGGAAAGGCGGCCGGAACCGGAGTTCGCGAAAGAGGATTATGCAGAGGAAGCCGGATCACATTGACGACGAAGTCCTTTCCCGGAGCCTCGACCGGAGGCTCATAAGGAGGCTTCTGGGGTATGCAAGGCCCTATTCCGGGCTCGCTGCCCTCTCCCTGTTCATCATCCTGATCCTGACCCTGCTCGAGCTTTCGATTCCGTGGCTGACGAAGACCGCAATCGACAGGCACCTGAGGCGGGAGTACGCGGCGCTCGACTGGTCGCTGGCAGGGGACGGGCGAATCCGGGATGAGGTCATGGCCGGGATTCCCGAGGCCGAGATTTCCCCTATCGCCCCGTCCAGGGATCTCATAAGGCTCGCCGCCCTCAAGAGAATCGACCCGGCCCTGTACGGAAGGCTCGAAAAGGACGGTGTCATCGGTACGGAAACGTACTTCCATCTCAATCCCGAGGGCGCAGGGGGGGAAGAGGCGGACGCAATACGCTCAATCATCAAGGCGCCGCCCGAGGGTTCCATCGCCGCAGGATCAGGAATTGCAGTCCGCTCCAAGGCCTTCGACCTGCTGCCGCCTCCCGTCAAAACCCGGGTCCGGGGAAGGGACCTCGAGGGAATCCTGCTGATAGCCGTCGTCATAACAGCCGTCCTTGTGCTCCGGTTCCTCCTGGACTACGGACGCATCTACGCCATGCAGTATGCCGGGCAGAGCATCATGTTCGACCTGCGCACGCAGGTTTTCGGCCATCTCCAGAAGATGTCTCTCGCGTTCTTCGACAGGCACCCGGTCGGGAAGCTGGTCACCCGGGCGACGAACGACGTCGAGGTGCTCAACGACATGTTCGCAAACGTGCTTGTGAACATGATCAAGGACGTGATTCTGCTGTTCGGCATAGTCGTCGTGCTTCTCCTCGAGGACTGGAGGCTGGCGCTCGTGTCTCTGGGGGCTTTGCCGTTCGTCGTCGCCGTGAGCGTGTTCTTCCGCGTGCTTGCGAGGCGGGCGTTCAGGATGGTCCGGGCGAAAATCGCGAAAATCAACGCCTGGCTCCAGGAGAGCATTTCGGGCGTGCAGGTGACCAAGCTCTTCCTGCGCGAGGGCGAGAACATGCGGCGATTCGAGGGCTTGAACGAGGAGCACTACCGTGCGAGGCTGAAGGAACTCCTCGTGTTCTCCGTGTTCGGGCCCCTCATGGAAGTCCTGAGCTCCATAGCGATTGCGCTCGTGGTCTGGTATGGCGGGCTCATGACGCTCTCCAATACTCTCACGCTCGGCGGGCTCGTGGCGTTCATCGCGTACGTGCAGATGTTCTTCCATCCTATAAGGGACATTTCCGAAAAGTACAACTCGCTCCAGTCGGCAATGGCCTCGTCCGAGCGCATATTCCAGATTATCGACGAACCAGCGGAGATTAAGGACCCTGCTTCGCCGGTGGCCGTCCCGAGCTTCAAGGGGGAGATTGAGTTCCAGAACGTCTGGTTCTCGTACGAGGGCGAGAACTGGGTGCTGAAGGACGTTTCTTTCAGGCTCGATCCGGGCAGGAGCCTTGCGCTCGTGGGCGCCACGGGCGCGGGCAAGACGTCGGTCATAAGCCTGCTCGGAAGGTTCTACGACGTGAAGCGCGGCAGAATCATGGTCGACGGGGTCGACATCCGGGACCTCGAGCTCTCCAGGCTCAGGTCCATGCTCGGCATCGTGATGCAGGACGTGTTCATCTTCTCGGGCGACTTCCGGCAGAACATCAGGCTCAAGAACCGCAGCATCACGGACGACGAGGTGTGCAGGGCCGCGGAGCACGTCATGGCCTCGACTTTCATCGAGAAGTATCCCGGAAAATACGTCGAGGAGGTGCAGGAACGGGGATCGACGCTCTCGGCGGGAGAGAGGCAGCTGCTTGCGTTCGCCAGGGCCGTGGCGTTCAATCCGAGGATACTAGTGCTTGACGAGGCCACGGCGAACATAGACACGGAGACCGAGGAGAAGATCCAGGCCGCCATGGCAAGGATGATGAAGGACCGCACGACAATCGTCATCGCGCACCGGCTCTCCACAATCCGCAACATGGACAGGATTGCGGTGCTGCACAAGGGCGAAATCAAGGAAATCGGCAGCCACGACGAGCTGATGTGCAGGAATGGATTCTACAGGAAGTTCGTGGAGATTCAGGGCATGGAATGCGCGGAATCGGCCGGCGGGTTCGAAGCCGGGCAGACTGCTTCAGAACGCCTCCATTAGCCGACTGCGTATTCCTGCCTAAGCAATGTTTCGCCGCCGAATACGCCGAAGGCACTGATCCAGGGGACGTAGGTACCATGTGAACTTCAAATCAGAAAGTTCACATGGTACCTACGTCCCCTAAACTTACTCCAGAGCTATTCCCCGCCCCTGCAAAGTCCGAGCCTCATCGCGCTTTCGCGAAACCAGGGCGTGAAGTCATCCGGCCTGTTTGCGAAGGCCTCGCCGAGCTCGGCAAGACCAATCGTCCCGATTTCGCAGACCTCGCCAGCGTCCGGCCGAATCTCGCCCTCGAAGACGCCCCGGAACGACTGGGCCAATTCATGGTCCTTGAGCATGCGTTCTGCAACGTCGAGCTGGAAGCGGAAGATTCCTCCGATGGGCTCCAGCATGACGCCTCCGACGCCCAGCTCCTCCTGCAATCCGCGAAATGCGCCTTGCTCGTATGTTTCCCCGGGCTTCAGATGCTCCGCAACGCTCAAGTCCCACTTGCCGGGACATACGTCCTTGCTCCACTGCCTGCGCTGGATAATCAGCCTGCCGTCCTTGCGGAACAGGAATACGTTCACAGCGCGGTGCCACAGCCCCCTGCGATGAACGAGCGACCGCGGCGCCACGCCGCTCAGGCGGCCTTCCTCATCGAAGATTTCAAACGGTTCGTCCTGCATGACCTCGAGCTTACCCTTGTTGCGCCAATACCCAAGGACTTTCGATCCTGATTAACCTGATTTCCATGCTGATTTGCATGAGAGTTCCCTTGTTGAATCTCCCCACCCGGAGGAGCGTCAGCATTCCAGCCTGGCGGCGATCGCATCCGCCACGGCGAGCCCTTCGGCGGTCAGAATGAGCATGGGCTCTTCCTCCCTTGCAAGCCCGTCCCCGACCATGCGCCCGACAACCGCCGAGTTCCTCGCCCTGAACCCGGGCGCGAACGAAGCTTCGAGTTTCTCCATGTCGAGGCCTTCCGCTGTCCTGAGCGCAAGCATCACCCGTTCCGAGGCGAGCTGCGCGTCGGTCAGATCCTCTCCGCCGCCCGGGGGAGGAAGCCCGGCCTCGATTGCCGCAACGTAGTCCGCCGCCGACGCAGCGTTCCAGCTCCTGCGCCTCCCGTCGAAGGAATGCGCCGAAGGGCCGAATCCGCGGTACTGCCGGCCGTCCCAGTAGCCGAGGTTGTGAAGGCAGCGCAACCTCGGAGCCCGCGCGAAATTCGAGACCTCGTAGAAAGGAAACCCGAGCTCCGCCATGCGCTTGTGAGTGAACAGGAACGCCTCCCTGGCCTCCTCATCGGAAGCCATGCGGGCCGATCCGGCGTCGATCATGGCCGCAAGCGGCGTCCCCGGCTCCTTCGTCAGGGAATAGCAGGAGATGTGATCGGGGCGAAGGCCCGCGGCTGCCTCCATCTGCAGGTTCCAGGAATCGAGGGTCATGCCGGGCAGTCCGTAGATGAGGTCGATTCCGACGTTCTCGAATCCCGCTCGCCTTGCAAGCCCGACGCAGGTGCGGGACTCGGCGGCGCCGTGAATCCTGCCCAGGAATTCGAGGTCCCGGCCGGAGAAGGACTGGACCCCGAAGACAATCCTGTTCGCCCCTGCTTTTCTGAACGCCGCGAGACTGCGCCCGGTCACGGTCCCGGGATTCGCCTCGATTGAAACCTCGGCGTTCCGGTCCACGGTGAAGGATTCGCGGAGCGCATCCAGCAGGGCTTTGAAGCCGTCGGGGCGCATCAGCGAAGGCGTTCCGCCGCCGAAGTAGACCGTTGCGCAGGAGAGTCCGGGTTCGGCATGAGCGAGGATGTCCGCCTCGATGGCTTTCATGTACCGGGCTTCGAGACCGCGATCGGCGACCGAATAGAAGGCGCAGTAGGGGCACTTCCTCTTGCAGAACGGAAAATGGACGTAGATGCCTGTCCTAGTCATCGTCCGTGGTCTTAAGCACCGAGAGGAACGCTTCCTGCGGAATTTCCACCGATCCGACCATCTTCATGCGTTTCTTGCCCTCCTTCTGCTTGTCGAGCAGCTTGCGCTTCCTGGTGATGTCGCCGCCGTAGCATTTCGACGTGACGTCCTTCCGGAGGGCCGAGATTGTCTCGCGGGCGATTATCTTCCCGCCGATGGCGCCCTGTATGGGAATCTTGAACAGCTGCTTCGGAATCGCCTCCCTGAGCCTCTCGCAGACCCTGCGCGCGCGGTACTCGGCCCTCGACCTGTGCACGAGCATCGACAATGCGTCCACCTTGTCGGTGTTGACCAGTATGTCGAGCTTTACGAGATCCGTCTTCCTGTAGTCGAGCAGCTCGTAGTCGAACGATGCGTATCCCTGGGTAACGGACTTGAGCTTGTCGTAGAAGTCGTAGAGGACTTCCGCGAGCGGGAGGTCGTAGGTAAGGTCCACGCGCTTGGGGCTCAGGTAGTTCATCTTCGGGTTCTCGCCCCTGTGGTCCTTGCAGAGCGGATGGATGTTCCCGAGGTACCGTTCGGGGAGTATGATCTGGCCGCGGATGTACGGCTCCTCGGTTGATTCAATCACCGACGGGTCGGGATAGAGCATGGGATTGTCCACGGACAGCTTCTCGCCGTTCGTCAGGTTAATATTGTATTTGACCGACGGCGCCGTGAGTATGAGCGAAAGGCCGTACTCGCGCTCAAGACGCTCCTGGATGATGTCGAGGTGCAGGAGACCCAGGAATCCGCAGCGGAACCCGAAGCCGAGCGAAATCGACGAGTCCTTCTGGTAGGTCAGCGCGGGGTCGTTGAGCCTCAGCTTCTCGATTGCGTCCGCGAGCTGCTGGTAATCATCCGCCTCGGTGGGATAGAGCGACGAGAAGACCACGGGCAGCACGTCGCGGTAGCCGGGCAGGGGAGTCTCTGCCGGGTTTTCCGCGCACGTTATCGTGTCCCCGATTTTCGTGTCGGAAACTTTCCTGACCCCCGCTATCACGTACCCTACCTCGCCGACTGCGAGGGACTGGCGCTTTTCCCTGCGCAGCCGGTGCACACCGACCTCCTCGACTTTATAAGTCGTGTCCCTCGAGAAGAACTTGATTTCGTCGCCCGGCTTTATTCCTCCGTCGAAAATCCGGCAGGTTATGACGGCGCCGCGGTAGGTATCGAACTGGGAGTCGAAAATCAGCGCCCTCAGCGGACCGGTCTCGTCGCCGGAAGGAGCCGGAATCCTGTGCACCACGGCCTCGAGGATTTCCGCAACTCCGTCGCCGGTCTTCCCCGAGGCGAGCAGCGCCGAATAAGCGTCGAGCCCGAGCTCCTTGTCTATCTGCTCCCTCGTCATGTCAATGTCCGCGGACTTCATGTCGATTTTGTTTATGATGGGAATCACGGCCAGGTCGTTCTCGAGCGCCAAGTAATAGTTCGCAATCGTCTGGGCCTGCACGCCCTGGGTCGCGTCGACGACAAGCAGCACGCCCTCGCAGGCCGCGAGCGCCCTGGACACCTCGTAGGTGAAATCCACGTGGCCGGGAGTGTCGATGAGGTTGAAGACGTAGTCCGTCTTGTCCTTCGACTTGTACGGCAGGACGATGGTCTGGCTCTTGATTGTGATTCCCCTCTCCCGCTCGAGGTCCATGGTGTCGAGCACCTGGTCCTGGAAGTCCCTCTCGTCTATGGCATGCGTAAGCTGGATGAGCCTGTCGGCGAGGGTCGACTTGCCGTGGTCGATGTGGGCTATGATGCTGAAGTTCCGTATGTTTTTCATGGGGGGATATACTACGCGGATTAATCATGCGGCGCCAGTGCCGGGGGATCTTCGATCCTGATTAACCTGATTGAGCTGCTGATTTACCTTATTCTGAAGGGGAAGAGGAGAAGAACCACCTCCCTTGAAAAGGCTGTTATCCAATCGGGTGAAACAGGTCAAAACTCCGAAAGCGACTCCTGGATGCCCTTGTGCATCTCGTACCAGAAGCCCAGCCCCGCTTCGCGCCGGTCGGCGTCGAAGGCGTCAATCCACTTCGCGAGCTCCATGCCGCGGTCGCCGTCCACGTCGCGCTTGCGCCTGAAGAACCCCGCAATGAAATCCAGGTTCCGTTCCGTTTCCCAGTACACGCCCGAGTTCCTGCTGTTGATGCGCGAAGCGGTCATCCGGACGTTCTCCAGGAATCCGCTCTTGAGGCCGAAGAGCGTCCCGAAGATCTCAGGCAGCATCTCTTCGGCCCATCCCCTGTGGAACCTGCAGAGCCCGAGGTTGTCCATGACAAGCTCTTTCTGGAAGCGTTCCGCGCACGCCCTGCCGAGAGCGCGGGGAGGCATGAACTCGCTTCCGTAGTTCATGTAGTACTTGCCAGCGATTGCCATGGGCGAAAGCACGCCCGGGGTCCAGTACTGGTTCGGCACCATCCAGCCCTTCCTGCCGAATGCCGTGTACACGAACCTGTCGAGCAGCTTCTTCCCCTTCTCCCTCGAAAGCCTCCGGGCGAACTTGCGCGCGCCCTCCGACAGGTCGAGAATCCCCCGCTTCCGGACGATGGAGTCCAGGAGCCCGACTCCAATCCCGGCGTTGTTCATGGAGGATGAAACCACGTCGAATCCGTCGGGGGAGAAGTGCGGCGCGCCCTGGACGCCGAGTTCCCCGGCCTCGAGTTCCCCCTCCGCAAGGCATTCCATGAGCCATGCCACGACCCCGCCCGCGGAGATTGCGTCGAACCCGAGCATGTCCGCATGGTGCGCCAGCTTCTCGGCCGCCCTCTGGTCGAAGACGCCCGAAAGCGGCCCCATCGCCTGGTAGGGTTCGTAGTCCTTCTTGTAGGATTCGCGCATCTTCTTGCACACTGCAGCGCACGGCTCTCCGCACGTCTTCTGGCTCTTCGTCCCTATCGTCTCCTCGTTGAACTGCTTCAGGTAATGGTCGAGGACGAACTCGCGGTGCAAGCCGGTCCTCGTCCCCTCGTCCATGAAGACGCTCCGGTAGTTGAACGAAAGCATCTTCCCCCCGATGCCGGCGAAGTTGACCCCGAACGTGCCCCCGGTCTTGAACTTCGGGTCGAACCTGTACTTCGTCGTGGCCTCGATGTCCTTCGCGGCCATCTTCTGCCTGTACTTCGCCTCGAACCACGAGTCGGCCACGGTCCTGTC
The DNA here is from genome assembly GCA_020723505.1 of Candidatus Kuenenia stuttgartensis. GTDB lineage: Bacteria > Planctomycetota > JAKEIC01 > JAKEIC01 > DYIT01 > DYIT01. Next base: position 5,402 of record DYIT01000036.1, on the reverse strand, counting down.
CCTGAAGTCCTCATCCATCTGCGTCCCGCCGAATATCACGGCCGCCAACCCGTGCTCGTTCAGGAGCTTGGTGCCGAATCCTCCCCTGCCTGCCCAGGTGTCCACCGGGCTCAGCGCCGCCTTCCTGAGGGGGGCCGAAACTATGCCGCCGAAATCAGTCGATTCCGCAGCCGGACCTGTCGCGAGCACGCGGCATCCCGCCTCGTACCTGCCTCCGTACTCCCCGTGGACGAGGTCCATGAGCGCGTACGTTCCGCCGCGGCCCTCTTCCCATGCCTTCCGGGCGTCGACGGGTCGGATTTCGACTTCTATCTCCTCCCCGTGCAGCCTGTTCAGATACAGGACCGAATGCACCGGCGCCCTGCCCCTTATGGAAAGCATGTTGATTCCCATGTCGTCGAATTCCACGCCAGCGCCGCCCATGGACGATATGTAGAAACCGCCCCAGCAGGGCGAGAATCCCGTGAATATGAGCCGGTTCGACCCCGGGAAGATTGACCCGGCCAGCAGGCCGGCGCCGATGTTCAGGCTTCCGGTCTTGCCGGACAGGTGAAGCCCGAGGTCCACCGGCCCGAAGAAGTCCCCGACCTTGTAGCGGTCGACCCTGTAGAACGAGTTCTGAGCGTCGACAGTCAGGACCTTGAGATGCGTTTCCATGCCGCCTTCCGATAAAAGACCGGTTGATAAGGGTTAATTCTATTCTCCGGTCCTGCGGAAGTCACCGTAAAGGATTCCCGGCCTTGGAAGCGCCAAGCCGGACAAAGGAAAGCCCAAGACCCGGGTCGACCCTTTATCGCCCGCTCGACGCGTGCTATAACCCGCTATTGCGGCAGCGCAATCCGCGGTTCCGCTTGTCCGGGTCATGATGAGCAACGACAAAGACATCCTGTATGCGGTCCTGGCCCTGAGGGACGGGTACCTCACGCCGGAGCAGATCCTCAGAATCCTCCCTGTCCTCGAAAAGGACCGGAGCCTCTCATTCCGCAACCTGATTGAGCGGGAAGGGCTGCTCTCCCCGGGCAGGCTCGAGTCCCTCGACGCGGCGGTTATCAGGTTCGAGCCCCGGAGCGACGAGACTTCGATCCTCTCCGGCCTTCCCATGCGCGAGGACGATTCGCGGCCCAGCCTGGTCCTGCCGGACGACGACGAGCTCGTCGACGACACGTCTGACCTGCCGCTGCCGAAGGAAACCGGAGTCAGGCCTCCGGCGCAGGCCGGGCTGCAGTCCAATCCGGCCAGATACGCGACGGAGAAGGAAATCGGCCGGGGCGGGCTCGGGCGCGTGGTTTCGGCCGTCGATTCCGTTCTGGGCAGGAAGGTCGCAGTGAAGGAGATGATGAACGGCACGGACAACGAAAACCTCCTCAGGCGCTTCCTTCGCGAAGGCGAGGTCGCAGGAAGCCTGATGCACCCGAACATCGTCCCGGTCTTCGACGTCGGAGTGCGGGTGGAAGGAGGGAGGAGGGTCCCCTATTTCGCCATGGGGCTCATCGAAGGCCGTGATCTTTCGGCGATACTGCATCCCGAGCCCGAAGACTCCGGCGCCGTTCCCGAAAGACCGTCGCGCAGGCGGCTGCTCGCGATATTCCAGGACGTTTGCAACGCCGTGGCTTATGCGCACGACCATGGCGTGATTCACCGCGATCTCAAGCCGGCCAACGTAATGGTCGGCAACTACGGCGAAGTCTACGTCGTGGACTGGGGCCTGGCGAAAATAGTAGGAGTAAGAGTGCCTGATTCTCCTGATCGCGCTTTGCGCGAAACAGATTTGCCTGATAGATGCAATCTTGCCGCAAAGACGTCTTCGACTTCTGATGCCTTAGCAATGCATGCCATACCCAAAGGTGATTCGGGTGCCCCAAATCAGGTTAATCAGTCTCCGGCGAAGCCGGATCAGGAGAATCAGGGCCCCCCCGTACCCGCAATGCAGGACACGGGTTCACTCGTTCCTCCGGCGCAAGCCCCGACGGCCGGTCAGGAGCATCCTCCCCGGCCGGCCGCCGGTATCAGACCCGCTCCGGGACGGCGGTCCGTGGACAGGACGACGTCGATGACCGAAGTCGGGGACGTGATAGGTACGCCAGCCTACATGCCTCCGGAGCAGGCACTGGGCAAAATCGAGGAAATCGACGAGAAGTCGGACATCTACTCGCTCGGCGCAATCCTTTACGAGATGCTCACCCTTGAGCCGCCGTATTCGGGCGAGAACAAGCTCAACATCCTCGCCCAGGTGATGACCGGAAACATCATTCCCCCGTCAGTGAGGATATCCCGCGCCGGGAGTCCCGCCCCCGGCGGGTCCGCGACCGGGGAAGCGGAGAAAGGGCCGCAAGTCCCGGACGCTCCCCTTTCCCGAGCTCCCGGGGCGGAGGAAATCCCCAGGGAACTCGAGGAAATCGTCCTCAAGGCCCTGGCGCGCGAGAAGAAGAACCGCTACGGCTTCGTGAGGGAACTGCACGACGAAATCGACCGTTTCCTCGAAGGCGAGAAGGAAAGGGAACGCAACCTTGCCGCCGCGCGGAACAAGCATGCCGAAGGGATTGCCTTGCTCGCGGAGGCGGCCCGCCTGAAGGACGGCCTCTCCGGGATTCAGAAGCGGGGAACCGAGGAATCCTCGAAGGTGAAACCATTCATGCCCGTTGAAATGAAGCAGGCGCTGTGGGCGTGCGAACGCGAGCTCGACGAACTAGAGGAAAGGATGGTCCGTGCCTTCGCATCTGCGGTCGCCTGTTTCAAGGCGTCGCTCGAATACGTGCCGGCGTATCCCGAGTCGCGGGAAGCGCTCGCGGACTTCTACTGGAACGAGTTCCTCTCGGCGGACGCCTCGGGGCTGCGCAAGGAGAAGATTCTGTACGAGAACCTCGTCCGCGAATACAACGACGGCAAGTACGATTCCCTTCTCAAAGGCGACGGCACGCTTGCAATCTCCACGAGCAGTTACCGCTGCCGCTGCATGCTGGACGGCCGCATGGTGGCGCTGGAGGAGCTGGCAGGGGAAAGGGTGGAGGGTGAGGGGTGGAAGGGTGGAGCGATGAGAACGGCAGAAACCGGCCGCGAAGCTCGCGCACTGAACCCTCCACCCTCGACCCTCGACCCTTCCAAGTACGGCGCGATGGCCTACCACCCCATCAGCGGCCGCATCCTGGACGGGCATCCGGGAGCGGCGGGGCTCCCGGAACTCGAGCCGGCCGGTCCGATGCGCCTTAGGATTCACGGTGCCGCGTGCGAGGCAGTGCCGTTGTCCGGCGCGGACGTATGGCTGTTCCGGTTCGAGGAAAAGGACAGGATGCTCGTGCCGGTCATGCCCAGAGACGTAAGGGTCGAGGGTCGAGGGTCGAGGGTCGAGTCGAAGGAAACCGGTCTTCATGATTCGATACTCGACCCTGAACCCTCAACCCTGGATCATATCCTGAACCGCCTTTTCGGGCCCGATTCGCCTTTCCGCCCGAAGGAAGGCCTGTATCTGGGCAGGACCCCCATCGCGCCTTTCAGGCTGCCCATGGGCTCGTACATGCTCATTGTTGCCAAGGCAGGCAGTGTCGAGTATTCAGTGTCGAGTGTAGAGCACAGGGAAGAGCGGCACCCGCTCGACACCAGACACCCTGCACCTGACACTGAATGTTCACACCGCATGGACGGCTATGCCCCAGTGCGCGTGCCGGTATTCATCGGCAGGAACGCGGATGAGGCAGTAGACCTGACCTTGTACGGCGAGGCGGAGATTCCCTCTGGATTCGTGCAGATTCCGGCGGGAAGATTCATCTTCCAGGGGGACAGGGAGGCGAGGGACAACTTCTACAGGCAAATCCGATTCACCGGGGACCTGTTCATGTCCAGGTTCCCGGTCACATGCAGGGAGTACCTCGAATACCTGAACGGCGTCTCGAGGACGGAGCCCGAAAAGGCGCTGAGGGCTTCTCCGAGGAGTTCCGAGGACGGAGGATATTACTGGCCTTCCGGCGAAAACGGGACGTTCGCGATACCCACCGCCGGGTGGATGGCTTCGGCGCCCGAGGAGCAGCGGCAGAAAGCCGGCCGCCTTCTACTGACTATGGCCGACTGGTGCGAAGACTGGCCCGTGCTCGGTATTTCATGGGAAGACGCCATGCGGTACGGGGCTTGGCGCACCGCCGAGACCGGATATCTCATGAGCCTTCCCGTGGACGAGGAGTGGGAGGAGGCGGCACGCGGTGCCGACGGCAGGTATTTCCCGTTCGGCAACTATCTCGATGCTTCGTTCTGCAACATGTTCCTGACGCACGAGCAGGGCATACGGCCGATGGACGTGGACAGCATGCCCGCGGACGAGTCGCCGTACGGCGTGAGGGGTCTTGCCGGCAACGCCATTGATCCGACGCTTACAGCAAATCCCGATACCATGCCGGGCTGGAGGATTTTCTGCGGAGGAGCGTGGGGAAGCTCGGACAAGGCCATCAGGTCGGCGAGCCGCCTCGGGATAACCGTCAAGGCCGTCTACCCGCCGAGAGTCGGGATACGGCTAGTCGCAAGGCCCAGCCTGGCTCCGCAACGTTGATTCGTCCGCAAAAAGCCTCGAGGACGGGAGAATCATGTCAAATTGAAGCATGGCGATTATATGCGTCCTCGTAACCATTCGGGCCTTGGTCTCTTACGCGCTTCCTGGAAAGACCGATTCCGCCGGCAGCTCAAATCCTGGTCTTGCGGCGGAATCAATCAGATTTTCTTGAAAAACTTCAGGCTCTTGATGTGTTCGTAGAGCCCCTTCGGGCTGAAGAACGTGGAGACCACGGAGTGGCCGAAGACGAGGGTCTGGCCGCTCTCAATGCGCAGGGCGAAATTGGGCTTGAGGGGCGCCCCGTCTATGGTGGTACCGAATTTCGAACCGGAATCCGTCACGGTAACCGACCCGTCCGGGAGAGGTCTGAAGAAGCCGTGGAGCTTGGAGACGTACTGGTTCTGGATGACGATGTCGTTGTTCGTGGCCCTTCCGATTGAGATCATGTTCGTGAATGCGTTGCCTGCGGTCTTTCGCAGGGGGAAGACCATGTCCTGGGCTTCGCCGGACTGCGGTTTGACCTGGTCGGCTTCCTTCTTGTGGACAACCTCGACCTTGCCCGTGCTGAACAGGCTGGCAGGCGCGGTCTTATGGCCGTGTATGAGGAGGAAAGGAACGTCGTACCTTCGCACGAAGTCTTCCAGGCTCAGGTCCTTGATTTCCTCGGCGAACCTGTCGAGCTTGAGATACGGGCTGACCTTCATCGGGAATCCCTCCGCCGCGCCTTGGCGAGGCGCGGAAGGGACATGCTAACCGGGCTCCGTGCGAAGGTCAAGCATGCGTGCGGCATGCCAGCGCTGAAGAGTCGGGCGCGGAGCCGGTCGGGCCGGCGTCCGTAAAGCGAGTCGCGGGGTTTTGGAAGGACTTG
>DYIT01000204.1 GCA_020723505.1 Candidatus Kuenenia stuttgartensis | reverse complement strand
GAGCCCTACTCGCCGCGGAGCGAGTTCGGCGGCGGGAGGAATAACATGTTCGCCGTCCTCGTCCGCGGCGGCCTTGCCATCGCGAACTACTGGGGCGAGGACTGGGAGGATCTGCTTGGAGACGACACGGAAGATCCGTACAAGCTCGGCGGATCGGGCGAGGTGTCATTCGCCTACAATCCAATCAAATACGTAAGCATACAGCTGGGCTGGGCATACGTCATGAAGGGCACGTGGCTCGATTGGGAGTCTCCCACCTCGGAATTCGAGTATCAGACTCTTTTCCATTACTTCGAATTCCCTCTGCTCGTGGTAGCCAGGATACCCACGGGATCGGTGGTGACACCCAGAATATTCGCGGGAATGAGCTTTGGATTCTTCCTGGGCGGCACCTGGGAATGGGAAAACAGGAGCAAGGTCACGGGCACGACGACGTCCAGCGACGACGACCTCGAAGACGTCGAATCATTCGATTTCGGTTTCATCTTCGGCGCAGGAATGGAAATTAGAATAAACGCCACCGCGTTCTTCTTTTTCGACGTACGGTATAACTTCAGCATCACCGAATTCGACGATGACTCCGGCACGAGCTGGGACGATGTCCAGCACGAGTACATCTGCATTTCAATCGGCGTCGGATTCACTTTCGGATAGATTTCCCGCTTCGCGGGAAATTTCTTGGCGAGGCGATGAACAGCGCGAGGCGATTGCTGAACAGCAATGTTACATCCGCATGACAAATCGACCCAGTCTTTATGCTATTGCGGGCAAAGACGTTGCGGCCGGCGAAATGGGAAAGACCGCATCGGGGCAATCCCGCCCGAGCGGGCGCGGTTTTTTCTGTGAACTTTTCCGGCCATGATACTACAATAGAATTCTGGAGAACTCCTGTTCTCAGGGAAAGGAAACCATGGAGGGACGGCGATGAGTAAGTTTCTTGCATGCGCAGCCCTGTCGGGATTCCTGCTTGCGGTTCTGCCGGTGTTCGCAGAGGAGCCCAAGGTAGACAAGGAGAAATCCGAGCTGTACCTGAAGGAGGGGCTCAAATACCTCGGCGAAAAGAACCTCAAGCTCGCGATGGATTGCTTCCAGAAGGCGCTGCAGTACGACCCCAAGAATATAGTCGCGATGATTAACATGGCCGACATGATTAGGGTGACCAGGCAGGCGCCGGGCCAGATAGTGAAAGCCTACGGCGAAGTGCTGAAGATCTCGCCGAACCACCAGGCAGCCAACTACTACACTGCCTGCGTGTTCCTCGATCAGAAGAGGTTCGCGGACGCCCTCCCATTCCTCAAGAAGGCTGTCGAATCCAAGGAGGGACTGGTCACGATTCAGGGGACCGAGCAGGTCGATCCCATGTTCGAAATCATACTGAAGACCCAGTATGGTCAGACGCTGTCCGAGCTCAACAAGGGCGAAGAAGCGCTCAAGATTCTCAAACCCCTGGCAGAGGAGGGCAAGTTCAACAATTTCATGGGGCATCCGGACGAGAACATGAAGCACTGGGCATGGAGGGGCTACCTTCTCGTCGGGTATTCGCTGTCCGACTTGAAGCAGTTCAACGACGCGGACAAGTACTTGAGCCAGAGCCTGGACATACAGAAGCGGATGTTCGAAGGAAAGATCTCTGCAGAATTCGACCAGCGCAGGTACCTGTTCACAAAGCTCAGGGTTCCGGCCTACGGCACGGTCCAGGACAACGGCTTCCTCAACCCGGATTACAAAGTCACGCTCATCAAGCCCGACAAATGGGACTTCTATTTCGTGCATCCGGAGGAATACCCCGGGAACGAGGCCTTCTACAAGCAGAGGAGGCAGTTCCACGTGGGCGGCGTCATCATGATTGACAAGAACAAGAACGGCGAATACAGCATCGATTGCCAGATTGACATAGAAGGCATAGATCCGGACAAAATCAACTACTCCGTCGGCGGCAAGCCGCTCAACCTCGAGAGCCCGAAGAAGGCCATGGAAATGATGTTCGACTCCGCGAAAGAGGCTTTCGTGGACTTGAAGGACGTCCAGAAGATCGAGAAGGTGAAGTTCAACAACGAGTTCACCGCCGCCTACTACCAGTTCACGGGCACCAATGCGAAAGTCAAGGAAGTCAAGCGCGACATGGCGAAGTGGATTATCAAGACCCGCGTCTACACGTATTTCATCGAAATCGAGGGTGACGCCGGCTCGAGGAAGAAATACCAGAAGGACATAGCTTTCATCCTGGGCAAAATCAAGATAGACTTCTGAAAGATGGCGCCGGCAGCGATGAAACCGACAAGCAACCCGCGGTTCGCGCCGGTCCTGTCTTCATCGTTCGCGATCCTCATTGCCCTGTGCGCCGCTTGCCCCGAGGCCGAAGCGGGCGACTCCGGCGCGCGGCCGGGCGAATCACGGCTCTGGAAGGACTCTCCCTCGAAACGCGGGGCGGAGAGCGGGAAATTCTCGATTTCGGCGTATTTCGGCGGAGCTTTCCCCGGGGCGCAATCGGCGGGCCTGGACGCGGAGGCCCCGCCTCCCCAGACCCAGGACAGGTCCGCTCCCGACTTCGACGACGCTTTCGGGCCCGGGTTCTGCTTCGGCGCCGCGGTCTCGTGCAGGTTCATGCCCGCCGCACAGATTGGCGCGCTGTTCGAATTCTCAGGCCTCAACGGCAAGACGAGGAGCGAAGGATACCTGGGCAGAATCAGGTACTCCGACCTGCGCGCCTTTTTCATCGGGACCTCTTTCACCCTGTCCGCGCCCCTAGGCCTGCCGGTTTCCGACTGGTTCCACGGGGGGAATACGGCGAGAAACGAGGGATTCGAGCCGTACTTCCGGATAGAAGCAGGCCTGAGCTATCTCGACAGGGTGGAACTCGAGACGGTCGGCGGCTACTGGAAAGCCTCCACGGTCTTCTTCGCGTCGGTCAAGATCGGCCTGGAGTTCGGCATCGGCGCGGTCGGTCTTTTCTTCGAAGCAGGAGTCAGATACGTTTCGGAACCGGGAGAGGCGGTATGGTTCGCCGAGGCCGATTCGCTCGTGGCGTTTCCCCTGGCAGCGGGGATCAGACTGTACTTCTGAAAATTCGCGGGAATCCCCGAATCCCGGATGCGGTTTCCCGCGAATTTTTCCTGCTGCGCAGCCCAGGAATGGCGGCAGCGCGCCGTGAGCGGAGAGGGATTGGATACGGAGCACTCTTGATGACCTCAAGTCCGGATTACGTCCTAAGCAGGAACGTGGTGTTCAGGCGGGAGGGGAGGGCGGGAATCATATTCCGGCCCGACACGGGCGAAATCGAACCGATGAACGAAACCGCCGCGTTCATCCTGTCCTGCGTGGAAAGAAAGCTCGCGGTCGAACGTATCGCCGACGAGCTGGCCGCCGCGTTCGAAGCAGGCGGCGTTGAAGAGGCGGCGGGGGACGTGCGCGAATTCCTCTCTGAAATGGAGCGAAGGGGCGTGGTCGTGCGGGCTTGAAAGAACTGCGGCCATAGCCCTCATGCTTGCTGGTGAGCGGCCGTCAGCCGCCCGCTCGACTGGCATGTTAGGACTTATCCCATGCGAAATCGCGATCAGTATCGAAATCGACTTCTCCGCACAAATGGATGCCGGTCCTACTTAATCCTACTGTGCTAACCCTGTATGCACCGCGACTTTCTCGAGCCTGATTCACATAATCCGAATGCTGATTGACATGAGTATTTCAAGGAATGAGGTTTTTCTCTTGACGGCTGAATGACTGATTCCTAGTCTGGCTTTGGTTGCGACATTGACATCATTGCTGAGCCTCGCTGAAGACTGGTCGCGGAAAGCGGGAGAGTGTGGTCGGGGGAGAAGGAAACCGCTCGAAAGCTGCCGGCAAGTTACTGGCTGTTGCCGCTTCAATCTTCATTTTTTGCATTCTCGTTTCCGTCGCCGCCTTCCTGCTGATTGATTCCCGCGAAAGCGAAGAAGACCAGTACGGCATGACACTTGCGGGGGGGGCAAACAGCCTCCTGCCCCGGGCCAGGATCCCCTTATAAGCCTCCAATCCCCGGATGAAAAAGTCCAGGGTTCCGCGGCTGAGGAAATCCTCTCGAGGCCCGATCTCTTCGCAGGAAAATCAAAGGAACTCAAGGCTGCACTCGAAAAGTCCCCGTTCCCGCGCGTCCGGGTTATCCTCATACAAATCCTCAACCTGATGGCTTCGAAGCATGCTTCGCTCAGATCCACTATCGCAACGGTCCTCTGCAGTGATCGGCACCATCTCGTGCGCCTGGAGGCTGCGAGATCCCTCCGCGGGCTTCAAATCAAAGCCGGGGATCCGGGATTCTATGAAATCAACTCAGCTTTCCTGAAGGCAATCGGCGACACGGAGGACGGGGTCTGCATCGAGGCCATGCGCTTTGCAATCGACAATCCGGGCAAAGAATACACATCGCCGATTCTCGCCTATCTCGACCGGAAAGGGGCGAAGCACCAGTGCAAAGCCATCGAAGTTCTCGGCTTCATCCAGGACCCCGCCGCTGCTCCGCGCCTTCTCGAACTGCTTGCGGATGAGAACGCCGCGCCGGAAGTCAGGTCCAGAGCATGCGGAGTCCTTGCTCTCATGAAGAATGACGCCGCGGAGCCTGTAATCCGCCGCATAGCAGGGCAGAAATCAGGCTCTCAGCTCAGCGCCGTGGCTCAGGAGTGCTTGAAGCTGTACGGCGAAGGAATCAATAAGGAATAAATGGATTCTTGTGGAAAAGATTTGCGGTAAGGCACGCGCGAAGCGCGTGATATCACCCGGATGAGCCGCACTCTTTTCTCTTTTTGGTTCAGGCTCGTCCGGGTGATGGAGAATGCTTATGCTGCCGAAGAATTCGAATCCGTCACAATCCTCGAATGACAGGCCTTTTTCCGCTCTCGGCCTGTGTGCCGCGATAGCGGCTTGTCTGGCCATGTTCGCCCTCCCCGGCCTCGCCTGGGCCGACTCCACGTTCACCCTGACCGTGACAAAGGGAGCGGGGACGCCCCTCGCGGGCAAGAACGTGTACGCTTTCACGGGCGCGGGGGCGTACACAGGCAAAAGCGGCCAGACCAACGGCAGCGGCGAAGTCAGCTTCTCCCTCGCGGACGGTGAATTCAAGTTCCGCATCGACACCATGGGCTGCCAGTACTGGACCCCAGTGCAGTCTGTTCCCGCCACGCTCTCCTGCACGCATGAAATCCTCCACGTGGACGCGACCATGACCGTGGAGAAGACGTATCTCTCCTC
>DYIT01000203.1 GCA_020723505.1 Candidatus Kuenenia stuttgartensis | reverse complement strand
CATTTGCGCGCCCGGCCCCCGGATAATTCACGTTCCTTCGTGAATTATCCGGGTTGAGCTTCGTGTCAATACATCGGCATCCGCTTGTGGACCCCGAAATATTCATGTAGACTCTGGATGGAGGTGGCTCGCCGGCCCGGCGCAGCCGTCAGGGTATCCTATGCCGCACCGCGGTCTGAGCGGCGTAGCGCCGGTCCGGGCAGGATTGTTGCGCCTCCGCGTCTTCCCGGGCTTCGACATGATTAACTGGTCCATCGGAATAATGAGAATCGCCGGCGTGACCGTCAGAATCCACCTGATGCTCGCGCTCGTTGTGCTCGGCACCGTGGCTTCCGACTTCGTCTATCTTTCCGCGTCCGCCGGCGTCGGCAGCCTCGTCTTCTACTCCGTCCTCTTCCTGTCCGTCCTGCTTCACGAGTTCGGGCATTGCTTCGCCGCTTTCAAGTTCGGCGGGACGCCGAGACTGGTCGTGATTTGGCTCCTTGGCGGCGTTTCCCACATAGAGAACCCGCCCCAGCGGCCCCTGCACCAGCTCATAATCTCCGCGGCAGGACCCGCGGTCAACCTCTTCATCGCCGCCGTCCTTCTGATCGTGCTCGGCGCCACGGGGTCGGCCCCGGCATTCGGCTTCGACTTCCAAGGATCCTCGTTCTGGGCCGGCCTTGCCAGGCAGGCGTTCCTGGCAAACTCCCTGCTTTTCGCGTTCAACATGCTTCCCGCCCTGCCCATGGACGGGGGCAATGTCCTTCTCTGGTTCCTCGCCGACCGCATCGGGTTCATCTCGGCGACCCGGGCCACTGCAATCATGGGGCAGGGGCTCGCGGTCCTCATCGGCGTCGCATGCCTCGTGTTCCGGAGCCAGATGCCGTTCATCGTCTTTTTGTTCACGGTGCTGACGGCGGTTTTCATCTTCATCGAGTGCGAACGCCAGAAAAGGCTGGCGGACGAACTGGAGGAGGAGAATCCCGGCGAGTGGATGGAGGACGAATTCGATTTCATGCCGAATCAGCCGGAACGGATTGAAAAGCCGTCATTCCTCGAGAGGCTGCGGGCAAGGCGCATCGCACGGAAGCACGAAATGGAAGAAAAGGCCGAAATCGACATGCGCGAAAAGGTGGATGAGCTCCTCGAGAAAATCAGCATGAAGGGCATTTCCGCGCTTTCCGAGAAGGAGAAGACCTTCCTGCGCGAAGCCAGCAAGAAATTCGGCGAGAAATCCGGGTTGAGCAGTGAAGAGTAGTTCCCATCCGTTCATCGGACCGGCGGATTGGCATTGCCTCGATCGTCGCCGTAACGCCCGGCTCGGAGGATTCGCATCGGCTCCCCTGAAAACCGGACAATGTCAGGCAATTCCATGCGGAAAGCGCCTTTTGGAACGACAGAAGAAAACGGCGCTTTGCGGACGTATTTTGCCCCCTCTGCGCATCACCTTGTCACCGCTGGAGTTGCATCCGCAGGCCATGCGACGGCATATTTGCCGCGCATCGGTACGGCGCTTGCGAAGAAATCTGGCGAGCTGAATAATCGAAAGGCCGATAGGCTGCTCGGTCGGACCTCCAGGAGCGTATGGTCCAAAGGTCGACCGATTAACTGCGCCCGGCGGGATGCCCTGCATGGAACCTCCTGTTTCAGACGACGGCCCGCAATGGCGCAGCATGGAGTCCGTAGATGGTTTTAGGCATCCTTTTCTACCTGATTCCGATGACCCTCAACATCCTGATTGGGGTGTGGATTCTCGCCAAGCGGCCCGACATGTGGGCGAACAGGTGGTTCTTCGGACTGACGGTTCTCATTGCCGCATGGGGATTGGCGGAAGCGATGATTATCATGATGGGCACGCCCGAAGCCGCGTCTTCCTGGGAGAGGTTCTCCGGAAGCGCCGGCCTCTTCATCCCGTTCGCAGGCCTGTCATTCCTCATGTCTTTCCTCAGGGAGGCATTGGGCAAGGCTCCGGGCCATTTCAGGGCGATCCAGATATCCCTGCTGCTCATAGGAGCGGCGATGATCCCGGTCAACTGCTGCACGAATCTGCTCAACGGCGATGTGATTCTGACGAATGGGATGTACAGGACGGCGCCGGGCCCCCTATTCATCCCGTTCGCCCTTTTCGTTCTCCTCGGAATCGCCTATCCGTTCGGATTCGCTTTCCTGAAGAGTTTCGGGATTGAGGAGAAGTTCCTCAGGAGCAGGCTGATGATACTCGGGCTTGCGCCGATTGCGCCCGCCGTGCTATACCTGTTCATCGAAGCCATTCCCGCAGTAAGCACGGGAGCGCGCGACCTCGGCATCTATCCATCGACGCTCGTCTTCACTCTGATTCTCGGGACCGCATCGAACAGGCTCCGCCTTATGACTGTCACTCCCCAGAGCGCCGCGCTCGACATACTCGAGTCCCAACCCGACGGGCTCATGCTCGTGGATGCCCGGTGGAGAATCAGGCACCTGAACAACGCGGGCATTAAGCTCCTGAACGTGGACCCGCAAGCTGCTGCTGCGCGGCGCGGCGTCGCTGAAATCCTCTCCATAAACTCCAAGGGATACGAGGGTATCTTCGGCTCCAGCTTCGAGTCGCTCCCCGACAAAATCTCGCTGAGGGGCGAAGCCCACAAATCCGCCGATTCTCCGATACCCGTGACCCTCACAATCCAGAAGGTCTCGGAATCCAGCGAGATCCCGGGAGGCGCAATCATCGTCATCCGCGACGAGCGCCCCCTCAGGGAACTCGAAGCCGGGCTCATCCACAGCGAGAAGATAAAGAGCCTCGGCGTCATGGCAGCGGGGCTCGCCCACGAACTCAACAACCCGCTCACAGCCATCATCGGGTATTCGGAGCTCGGAATCGGGAATGAAACCATGGAGCCCGGCCAGGCCGGATCGTATTTCCAGACTATAAACCAGCAGGCGAAGAGGGCCTATGGCATCATCCGCAACATGCTGGATTTCGCCGGGAGCTCTTTCAGCTTCGGAGTCCCTGTCTCGGTGAACGAGATAGTCGAGTCCATGGTGAGGATCCGTAAGCATGAAATCGAAGTCAAGGAGCACAAAGTAGCGCTCAGCCTTTCGGATGACGTCCCGGCCACCATCTGCGACGCCCAGAAGCTGAAGCAGGTGGTTTTCAACATATTCGACAATGCAATCCACGCGGTCGACGACGCCAACAGGCCCGGAGTCATCAAGGTGGGTACCAGGATGGAGATGGGGCAGATTGTGATTTCAATCGAGGATACCGGGACCGGAATTGCGCCCGAAATCCTGCCGAGAATATTCGATCCTTTCTTCACCACGCGGGCTCCTGGAAGGGGCGCGGGTCTCGGCCTGTCCATGGCCCACGCGCTGGCGGCGGAAATGGGCGGGAAGATTGAGGCGCAGACCGAACAGGGCCGCGGGTCCCTGTTCTCGCTGCGTCTTCCCGTCGTCCAATATCAGGGGCAAAGGAAGAAACCCACTACCGAATCCCTGCTGGGACAAAAGCTCCAGTATTCCCCGGGAATCCTGATAATTGACCGCGACAAGCCGCTGGTCGGGCTGATGGCCGAAGCCCTCTCCCTCAAGGGATGCAAGGTCGAAACCGCGGAATGGCCTCCTGCTTCCGGCGCGCCGGTTGGGAAGGGATTCGACGTCCTGCTTGTCGACGCCGGGACTGCCGGGCTTCAGGCCCGGGATCTGCGCGACCTGCTCGCCTCGTCAGGCCCCGGGGCGGAATCGAGGACAATCGCGTTCGCATCCGACGACTTTCCCGGACACGAGAAGGAATCGCTTGCGAAGCAGGGCGTCAGGTTCATGGACAAGCCGTTCAGGATTCGCGAACTGATTGAAAAGGTGATTGCAGTCCTCGCCGAAACCTATGCGCCCGGATCCGCCGCAGGAAATCAATCCCCCCGCGAATGAGCCCGCCGGCAAGACCCGGCAGCCTCATCTGCCGTCAATCCAGGGGCGGAAGCCCGAAGAGCTTCACCGAATTCGCGAACGTCGCCCTCTCAATCTCCCCCGGGTCCGCGCCCCGGATCGCCGCCAGCGCTTCGGCCGTGCAGCGAACCAGCGCAGGTTCGTTGAACGGGACCTTGAGCTTCCTCGGGGCCAGGAACGGCGCATCCGTCTCGACCATGACCCTGTCGAGCGGAACGATCCTTGCCGATTCCAGGAGCTCGCCCGAGGAGGAATAGGTTATCGTCGCGGTGAAGGACAGCGAGAACCCGATTTCCAGCACCTTTCGCGCCGCCTCCGCGGTCCCGGACCAGCAGTGAATCACCCCCCTTCGGGGGGGCGCCTTCCCGCTGAGAATCGAGATGCAGTCGTCATAGGCGTCGCGGCAATGGACTATCACCGGCAGCCCGGCCGCCGCGGCGATTTCGAGCTGCCCTTCGAACGCCGCGCGCTGGTCCTTTCTGGGCGACCGGTCCCGGTAGTAGTCGAGACCGGTCTCGCCTATCGCCACCACCCTGCGGGAGAACGCGAGATCCTCGATTGCCCGCCGGGACTCCGGCCCCCATGCCGCAGCGTCGTGCGGGTGCACGCCCGCGGATGCGAAGACGCCCGGCGTGGAGGCAGCCAAGTCCGCGGAGGCGAGGCTGTCCGAGGTATCCGTCCCCACCGTGACGATGTATCCCACCCCCGCCTCGGCGGCTTTTTTCAGGACTTCCGGAAGACGTGACCTGAGTTGCTTGAACGTAAGGTGCGCATGCGTGTCCGCGAGCATCGCAATCCCCCGGCGAAAAAAAGTTTGAATCGCGGGATTCAAGCATATATATTGAGGATTTTCAAATCCGGCGGACTCGCGTTTCGAGCGCGGCAACCCGCCGTTTACCGGATTTCTGGGCATGTGCGAGGATGAAAATGGACACAGATGCTGAGAGGGAGATGCCGGATCCCATGGATCGGGAAACCGGGGGACACGCAGACGACGCCGACTTCGACGAGGAGGGCGAATCCACGCCTTCGGACGGGGGCTCGGCGGCGGAAGGCAAGGACATCATCCGCGATTCGGACGGGGCCGAGGCGGACGAGGCCGGGGATGACTCGGATTTCGCGGTCACTGCCGTGGACAGCGGTCCGTGCCAGAAGACCGTCACGGTGGAGATTCCGGCCGAAGCCGTCTCCCGCGAGCTGGACAAGAACATGGACAGCCTGAAGACCTCCATGCCCATAAGGGGTTTCCGGAAGGGGAAAATCCCAAAGGAGCTCCTCGCGAGGAGGTACGGGACTAAGGTCAGGGAGGAGGTCCGGTCCAACCTCGTCTCGAGGGGGGTGCTGAAGGCTCTCAGGGACAAGAGCGTGGATTCAATCGCATTCCCCGACGTGGACGACTCGAAAATCGCGCTCGAG
>DYIT01000202.1 GCA_020723505.1 Candidatus Kuenenia stuttgartensis | reverse complement strand
GATTGCGAGTCCCATCCCTCACCGGTGTGGTTCCCATCCTCCTCTCAGGCACCGTGCACAATCTCCAATCGCGCATCCCGGAAGAGAGACTTTCAGCTTTCGACTTCAGCCACATTTGTTATAATTTCCGCGGCGTTCGCCCGTGTTACGGCCTTGCATGCGTCGGCTTTCCGGCTTCGCCGGCTTTCGTCCGCAGTATGCCGCCGGGCGGACCTGAACGCGTTTTCCGAGGTTGGACGTGATTCAGAATCCTTATCTTGGCAAGGTCTACGCGGGCGTGGAATTGGGCCAGGAAATCGGCCGCGGGGGCATGGGCGTGGTCATGAAGGGCACGCGCAAGTCCGACGGCGCGGTGATGGCCGTGAAGCTGCTTCCCAAGGCCGAGGCCAAGGACGCCAAGTACATATCCCGCTTCGAGCGCGAAGCGAGGCTCCTCATGCAGCTTCGGCACCCGAACATCCTCCACGTGGACAACATGGGGCATGCCGAGGACGGGACCTACTTCATAGTGATGGAGTTCATAGACGGATCCTCCCTGACCGACCTCATCAAGAACCTGGGCAGGGTGCCTCCTGCGCAGGCGCTGGGAATCACGAAAAGCGCGGCAATGGGCCTCAAGTCAGCCCACGAGCAGAACGTAATCCACCGCGACATAAAGCCAGACAACGTCCTCCTGACCAAGGAAGGCAGGGTAAAGCTCGCGGACTTCGGCCTGGCCAAGGACACTTCCGAGAACGTGCGCATCACCGTCACGGGCCAGGTGCTCGGCACTCCCGCGTTCATGAGCCCGGAACAGGGCAAGGGGGCGAAGACCGACCACCGCACGGACATCTATTCGCTCGGGGTCACCCTCTACTACATGCTCGCCGGAAGGAGGCCTTTCGAGGGATCGTCGCCCATCGAAATCGTTCTCAAGCACATCAAGGAGCCGCCTCCGCCGATACAGGAGGCCGCGCCCGGGCTGCCGGAAAGCGTCTACGGGCTCGTGGACCGCATGTTGGCCAAGGATCCCGAAGGCAGGCCGCAGACGGCCGACGAGGTCATCGAGGCGATCGATGCGGTGGCGGAGCAGGAGGGATACGCCCTCGAGGAGGCGGCGGCGAAGGATGGCGCGGACAGTTTCGACATGACGCTGGACATCGGCGGTCTCGGCGACATGGTCAAGGAGGCGGCCGCGCGCGACCAGACCCAGGCCACGGGCGACGCGGGCCAGACCTACGCCGCCCAGTACGTAGAAACCGGCGAAATCATCGGCGACGTTCAGGACGAGATGGTCGGAAAGACCATCGGCGGAAAGTACAAGGTCCGGTCCAAGCTCGGCGAAGGCGGCATGGGGTCCGTGTACCTCGTGCGCCACGTCCATCTGCAGCAGGACTATGCGCTCAAGGTGCTCATCCCGGAACTCGCAGCCAACTCCGCCTTCCGCGAGCGGTTCATGAGGGAAGCGAAAGCCGCGACCGCATTCACGCACAAGCATGCAATCCAGATGAGGGATTTCGGCCAGGAAGGCGACATGCTCTACATGACCATGGACTTCTCGAGGGGGGAGACGCTCAAGCGCGTCCTCGAGTCCGATGGGGCCATTTCCGAGCGAAAGACCGCGCTCATCGCACATCAGACCTTGAACGCCCTCCGCGAAGCCCACGCCGCCGGGCTGGTCCACAGGGACTTGAAGCCGGACAATATAATGATTGAAAGCCGGCACGGCGGGGATTTCGTCAGGATTCTCGACTTCGGAATAGCCAAAATCCTGGACCCCGAGGCCCCGAAGGACGGCCGCGACAAGGGTCCGGGCCTGACCAGGACCGGCACCGTGGTCGGCACGCTCCAGTACATGTCCCCCGAGCAGGCGGCGGGAAGCTCCCAGATAGACGCCAGGTCGGATCTCTACTCGCTCGCGAGCATCCTATACGAATGCGTCGCCGGCGCGAGGCACATCGAGGCCGAGAACCCCCAGCAGATGCTTTACAAACTCGTCACCGAGAAGCCCGTGCCCATCTCGAAGAAGGTGAAGGGCATTTCCCGGAAGTTCGAGCAGCTCGTCATGAAGAACCTCTCGAAGGACCCCGGCGGGAGATGCCAGAGCGCGGAGGAGTTCCTGGCCGAGCTCGAGAGCTGCTCGGAGAACCTGCATTCATCCATCGCCATAAGGCGGACCGGCCCGGGCATCCTTACCGCTGCCCTCGTCTCCCTCGGGGTCGTGGCGGCGGCTGCGGTCGTGTTCTTCCTCATAAATCCGTTCGCAAGATCCCAGGAACCCGGCCCGGGACCGTCTCCCATACCGTCTCCCGGCCCGGATCCGGGCAGGCAGTCGGCCGAGAGGGACGCGGCGTATGCAGGATTCAAGGCGGAGGGCGACAAGGCCTTCGCGGGCTCGCAATGGGAGTCCGCCGCGTCCTCCTACAGGAAGGCCCGCGAGGTCAAGCAGACCGGGGAAATCGAGGACTGCATCAAGAAGGCCCAGTGGCACATCCACATGGCCGCGTTCGAGTCCTTGATGAAGAGGAAGGACTACGACAAGGCGCTGAACGAGGTCGTCTACGGCCTGAAGGCCTCTCATACGACGATTGAGCAGAACGCGAAGGCGGTCGAGCTCGAGAACGAGGTCAGGGCCCTGGTGGAGAAAGCCGAGGGCCTGATTGCCGCAGCTGACGCCCACGACGGCAGGGGCGAGCTCCTTCACTCCCTTCCTCTGTTCCGGCAGTACGTCGCCGGGTATCCCCTCGGAAAGCACTGGAAGCGCGCGAAGGACCGGGCCGCGGCGATTGAAAAGGGGCTCGAGTCGTTCGTCGGCCTCATGGCGGATTCCGACCCGCAGGGGGCGGAGGTGTTCCTCGACGGCGTGTCCATCGGCAGGACGCCCTGCCTGCATCCTTCCATTTCGCCGGGGAGCCACGAGATTCTCATGGATCTCAAGGGCTACAATCCCGTCAAGAAGGAGGTTGCCTACGAAGCCGGGGCCAGGCTTGCGGTGGAGGAGAAGCTTCAGAAGGAGCGCTTCGGGTCCGTAAGAATCCTGTCGAAATCCCAGCCCGTGCTGGTCAAATGGCAGGACCGGCCGATCGGGCAGACGCCTGTGACGATTGAGAGGGTTGCCGAAGGCGAGCAGGTAATCGAGATAGCCGCGGGCCAGAACGCGTCGTACCTGATGAAGGTCGACGTCCGCGACGGGGCGACCTCGAGGATCGAGGTTGATCTCGAAGCCCTGGCCGCGGACGAGCTCAAGGCCTACGAGAACCTGCCCAGGGGCTCGTCGCTCCCCGAGACGGTCGAGATATATTCCAAGTTCCTGGAGGCGTTCCCGCGCGGCCCGCATTCGGCGGGCGCGAGGGACGTCATAACGGGCCTTGAGGCGGAAAACCGCGATTTCGAAGCCATCGAGACCGGAGGGGACAAGGCCGCCGCCGTTTCAAGGTGCCGCGAGTATCTCTCCCGCCACGGGAAACGGTCCTATCCCTACGGCTGGTTCAGGAACGAGACCGAAGCGAGGCTCGCCGTGCTCATCGCGGAGGCCGACAAGGAGGCGTTCGAGGAAATAGGGAGGAAGACGACTTTTCGGGACAGGAGGAGCGCGGCCGAGAAATACATGGAGCGCTTCCCGTCCGGAGCTCATGCGGCCGACGCCAGGAGATTCCTCTCGGCCCTTGCCGACGAGGAGAGGCTCTACGGGAATTTCCTCACGGCCGACGCCTTCGGCAAGAGGGTGGCTTCAGGCAAGCGGTATCTCATGGACTTCCCCTCCGGCCTCATGGTCGTGGATGTCAGGAAAGCCCTCGAGGCCATGATTGCCGAGGAGAAGGGGTTCTACGAGCCCCTCCTTTCGATAAAGGACGTGGAGGTTCTCGCGAGCAAGTGCAAGGCGTACCTGTTCAATTTCAGGGGAAGCGACAACCAGCCTGACGTAGAGGCCCGGCTCAAGGGCGCCGAGCATGAGCAGGCGGCGTTCGATCTCACGGCGAACGGGCCCGAGGAGTGCGAATCATACATCCGCAACTACCCGGATGGCTGGTACCGCAAGGAGGTCGATGCGCGGCTCAAGAGCTTCGGCTGGAGCGAGGAGAAGGCGGGCAAGTTCGGGCTCAAGGGGAAGATGCCGAAGGGCGTTGTGCGATCCGGGAAAGCCGGCGAGTACCTCTCCGAGCGCGACGGTTCGGTGATGGTCTTCGTCCCGGCCGGGTATTTCCCCATGGGCACGAACGACTACTATGCAGCGGACGAGGACAAGCCGGAGGTGGTCGTCTACCTGACCGGGTACTTCATCGACAAGTACGAGGTCTCGAACAAACAGTACGGCAAGTTCCTCGAATGGCTGAAGTCCGAGGCCGACCCGCACAAGTTCTGCCGCAAGGACGAGCCCAAGGGCAAGGACCACACCCCGGGCTTCGCAAAGGACTCGGCTTTCAACGGGCCCGACCAGCCGGTCGTGGGAGTGGACTGGTTCGACGCAATGGCCTATGCCGCATGGGCGGGAAAGTCGCTCCCTACCGAAGCGCAGTGGGAGAAGGCAGCGTCCGCCAATTTCATGAAGAAGATTAAGACAAGGCACCCCTGGGGCGACGAGGACCCGGCGCAGGAGCTCTGCAACTTCGGCGGAAAGGCCGGGAAGACCATCGCCGTTGCCGGCCTCCCGAGGAGCGCGTCCGTGTTCGGCGCGGAGCAGATGTGCGGCAATGCCGCCGAATGGTGCCTCGACTCGTACTTCGACGGCTTCCTGGAAGCCGTCGCCCAGAGATTCCCTCCCGGATCGTCCGGCCACGTGAAGAACCCGTTCAACGACTCGAAGCGGCTCAAGCTGAGGTCGGTACGAGGAGGGAGTTTCGCGGACGGCGCCGAGGAAATGGCAGTCACGAGGCGCGCGGGATTCGAAGGCAGGAGCAACGGGCTGGGGTTCAGGTGCGTCATCTGGCGCGTCGAGGAAGGCGAACTACCGGGGAAAGGCGCGGGCGGGAAGTAGGACGTAGACCGCGGACAGTTGACCGTAAGCTGCAAGCTGTAAACCGTAAACTGTGTCGCTGACTCTGTCTGCTTCCTCTTACTAATGAGTGCGAAATAGTATTGACACGATGGAACATTCGACACTGAAAACACTGAAGAGAAGCTGAGGACGCTGAGGCATGCCCGTGGCTTTGAAACGTATTCTTTCAGCGTCTTCAGAAATCCATCAGCGGTCTCAGCGTCGAAAACCTGTCAATATTATTATGCACTTCTTAGTAACGGCTCCACCCACAGGACCGCTCGTGAGCCGTTGACCGTGGACGGTGGACCGTCCAACACCGTGGGCCGGGCATACGTATGGCGCCATGCTAGAGCTGTGAACGAAAACCG
>DYIT01000035.1 GCA_020723505.1 Candidatus Kuenenia stuttgartensis | reverse complement strand
GCCTTCGCGCTGGCCTTCGCGGCCATCGTCTTCCTAGCGGCGAGAAGGACGCTCAGGAAAGGAGCATAGTTCTAAACACGGTCTTAAAAAACCCCCGGGTCCAAAAGCCCGGGGGTTTTTTTATTCAACATTTTTGATTATTTGCCTGACAGAATGGGGGTCACGAATTACGGGACTCGAAGCCACTCGAAGCCGTTGGCGGAGCCGGAGTGAACGGTCAAGTGCTTCCCGACGGAAACGGAGACAGGGGTGGAAACGGCGGGAATGCAACCTCGGTCGGTCCGGAGGGGGGATGCGGTATCGCAGTTGGTGGAAGGGGAGGAAACGGCGCCGATGGAACTGACAATTTCTACGGCGCGGCCGGCGACGGGGGCCCGGAGGAACCGGTGGAAACGCGAAAGTCCTTCAGAAGGGAGATGGATGCTCGGGATACGCCTATTCAGGCGAGGGCGGCAATGAGGGAGACGCGAACAGCTTTTCAGGAAGCATGAGATGCAGGGCTGATGCGGGAGACTTTGGTCCCATGGGGCTAGCTGGAGCGCCCGGCGGAAACGACGGAGCCAACGGAAATCCGGGGCAGGAAATATTATTCAACTGAAGGCAGATATCCGGGGGAAGGGGGTGGGTTATCGCCCCTTTCCCCTTTCTCCCTAGTTGTTATTTAGCCATGCGGAAAAAGATATTGTTGATTGGGATTCCGGCAATCATTCTCATCCTGCTTGCCCTGATATTAGTAATAGGAAATCCCACTGACACAGACATTCAAACAGGGCAAGCCCCGGATCGTTCTGAATCTTTGCCGGTTTCACGCGAGAAACCAGGGTTTGATTCCCAAAGAAAAACTTCCATGACTGATGAAAGGAGGGGCAATGGACCGGACGATGAAGTCTAGGTCAAAGCCGGCGAGAGCAGATTTCTCGAAATCCGCCTGGATCAGAAAGGCGGGATCTTCAGCGGCAGAGTGGTTTTCAGGGGAAACAGCCAAAGACCAAAAGTCGAGATATCGATTGGGAAAAACAACACGGGTTTCGACGACTGGTCGCAGAACAGCATAATAAAAATCACCCCTGACGAATCCGGGGAATTCGTAGTTGATTGTCTCGACTATTGCGAGCATGTCGCTGGTTTCTACTTCGATTACGGGAACAATCCCTCTAAATTCGGAATCCGTCCTGTCGAAATCACCTTCACGCCCGACAAGACCGGAGTATTCGTCGAGGCTCCCTGAATTCGTTCCACAGCATATGCTGCATTTGGGGTCAGTCCCCGCATTTTGCAATGTGACAGAAGCAGGTACCGGTTTTCGAGTTGCCCGCTTCAAAGAAGCTGCGACAGCGGCTTGTCGCAGGGACGGAGATGGGGGGGCCCGGAGAGGCGAAGCAGTCGGCTTCCACGTAAGGAGCGTTGATTGCGACCTGGAAGGCGGACGGGACGTCGAGCCGGGAAATCCTTTCTAATCCGGGACGGGAATCGCCGCCTTGTCGCGCAGAGGAGGTCCTGGCGGCACGCACAGAGGGGTTGCAAGCGGAATTCCCTCAAGTTCCTCTCCCGGGCTGCCGAAGTAATTACAGGGACCGTTATAAGGAGAGGGACATGACTGAAATCAAATCCTCGCATTTCTGCCCCAGATGCCGCAGGGAAACGACACACAAGCACCTTAGCATGCGTTCGGACACAGTGGTGGTCGAATGCCTGGGGTGCCTCACGGTATTCGCGAAGAACGTGAGGGGCATAGGGCCTTCGAGGAACGCGGCGAGAGGGGCTTAATCCTGGCAAGCGGGGGCATGACTCCGGTAATCGCCGCCTTGTCCGGTCCGGATAATCGCGGCGGCTCCACAGACTCTTCCCCTGGATTCTGATTCCACCACCCCGCCTGCAAACGCCGGGATGGCACAGCGCAGCGGCGGCAGGCGTTTCAGCCGGAAACAGGCCCGATTCGGGATACGGCGTCAATCATCTCGTCCAGCTCGAATGGCTTCTCGAGCACCCTCACTCCCTCGGTCCTGAAGCACTGAATCGCCTCTTCCTTCAGGACTCCGGTAATGATGATGATTCTGCCCACGAGGTAGGGATGCTTCTTCGTCACGAGCTCGTAGAGCTCCCTGCCCATCGGCGGCCCCACGAACGCCATGTCGAGCAGGACAGCGTCGTACCTGTTCCGGCCAAGCTCGGCGAGCGCGGATTTCCCGTCCTCCACCGCGAAAGGGGAATGGCCGGCTTCCTCGAGGGATGACGAGCACATGTATCGAATCACCTCCTCGTCATCCACGACGAGCACCCTCATGGGCTCCCGTACCGCGCCTTCAGAAGCCATAGGCCTTCTCCCTTCCACCGGTTTTCACTTGGATTTTATCCGCCGCTGCGCCGCGAGCACCGCGTCCCTGTCGTCCATGCTCATGTAGCCGAGGTCGACCAGGATATCGCCGATTCTCTTGACCTTGCCGTCTTCCTTGAACTTCCTCTTCTGGTAGGAAAGGGCGTCGTTGAGCTGGTCCCTGGTTATCAGCGCGTTGCCGGACGCCACCTCGCCGAACCTCCGGTCCTCGTCGCGCGCCTCCAGGAAGGCCTGCACTATGGCAATCCTCCCCGCCTGGTCCCTGTCGATGAATCCCTTTTCGACCGCGATGTCCCCCAGGGACTTCCTGGACGCGGAGGATTTCCCCGCCGACTGGTCGTCAAGGCAGGCCTTGATTTGGTCCCTGTTCAGGATTCCGAGCTGCAGGGCGACTTTGCCGAACAGGTGTGATCCCCTTGCCCGCTGCATGTATGAACCTCGAATCTCGTCAGGCCTTGCCCGGCGGAGCCATGGGCTGGTTGCCGATGCCCTCAGATCCGGTCCTGGCGTTCTCCGCGGCCTGGGGCTGGCCCGTCTCCGTCCCCCCCTGCCCAGGCCCTTTTTCCTTCAGCCATCCCGGCTTCCTCCCCATAATCACCTGGTAGAAGATGTAATGGAATGCCGGCACGGCGAGCAGAAGCCCCCAGACGCCGAAGAAATGCTCGAAAGTGAACAGGAGGACCAGGACCAGGAGGGGGTGCATCTTCATCACGGATCCCAGTATCCTCGGGTTCAGGAAATACGCCTCAATCATGTGGATTACGGTGATGAGCCCGGCCGCCTCGATTGCCAGCATTATTCCGCCCTTCTGGATTGCGACGAGGCATATAGGCACGCTTGAAATGAACACGCCCAGGACCGGGATGAAGCTGCAGATGAAGACTATGACCGAGAGAACGGCCGCGTTCGGGATGCCGAGGATCTCCATGCCGACGAGCGTCAGCGCGGTGTTGCAGAGGGCGATAATCGCCTGGCCCTGGAAGGCCCTTCCCATGCTGCGCGAGAAAGCGACGACGCTCGGCGCGATTTCCTTGTAGAATCCGCCTATCTTGCTCTTCTCGAGGGATGGCAGGTTCTTGGCGATGCTGGGGAGGCTGAACACGACCATGAACGAGAACAGGATTGACAGGAGGAAGTCGAGGGAATACCCGACTATCTTCGCGAGTCCGTGCCTGATGAAGTCAACGAACGACGGGATGTTCTCGGTTATAAGCCCCTGGAGCGACGACACCAAATCTGCGTAGGTCGTCCGGTATTCCGGGGATTTCTTGAATTCCTCGTACTTCGCGGGCCCCATGACGTTCTCGAGGAACTTCTCCAGGTGGTAGTTCAAATCCTTTGCGCCCTCGCCGTTCTTCCCGGCCGCGCTGCGGTTGCCCGCCTTTCTGGCGCCGTCCGCCTTGTCGCCTTCAGAGAAGCCCTCCGCGTCCATGACGGCCAGCTTCTCGATGAGCCCCTTCCTAAGCTCCTCATATCTTGACGATTTCCGGAGCTTCGCAAGCCGAGCCTCGTCGAACATCTCGCTCATTATCTTGTCGGCCCTCTCCTCCGGCGACAGGCTGCTGCCGGATGGGGAAGGGATAAGAACCCTGATCTGCTGGACCAGGAGATTGCCCTGGTCCACGACTTTCGGGACGACAATCCAGCCCGACCCGATTATACCCGAAAGGAACAGGAGGTAGATGACCACCGTGAAGATTCTCCTCCAGATCCCGGACGGGTCCTTGAGGTTCAGAATCCTGGTCGCCCAACCCACGAGGTTCCAGGTTATATAGCTTATGATGAAGGTGAGGAAGATTATCGTGAAGAATGACTTGAAGAGGTATAGAAGAACCAGGAATACCGCCCAGATTGTGATTTTCTCCCAGGGAAGGCGCTTCAGGAACCTGAACTGGTCCTTTTCAACGGTTGTCGCCTGCACTGGGGAGTCGCTCATCTGGATGAAGGTCTCAAATCGAACGAACCGAAACTATCATCCGCGGTCCCGAAGGTCAAGTGCCGGCTGGAGCATGACAAAGAACTCTCACGGCAAAAAAAAACGCGCCTTTGGCGCGTTTTTCTGGCGGGGACGCATGGGAATCGAACCCACCAACGGCGTTAATTAGCCGTTCACAGGATTTGAAGTCCCGGAGGCCCACCAGGAGCCTGTCCGTCCCCGAAACGGGATTCATGATACTCCGCAAGGGCGAGGTGTCAATCCCTTTGTCAGGCTCTTAGTTGCTTCTAGCGGCGAGGAATTGACAAAATCCCGCGCCTCAAATAGAATTCCCGCCTTCCAGGGAATCAGGAATTGTGATGGACGGGAGCGCAGGGGACAAGGCGGGAGAAGGGGCGCCGGGGCTCTGGGCGGCCAGGATATCGCTGCTCATGGCATCCGCCGCCCTGTCGATGCTTCTTCTTCTCGGGCTCGGGGCGTTGCCCGGCCTTCTACTGGGCGCCGCGGCGTGGGCGCTGGCGTCGAGAACCCTTTCGGGCCCCGCCTCGAGCGACGGCAAGCCGCGGTCGACCGCCAAGGCGGCGGTCTGGCTGGCCGCGCCCGCCGTCCTCATCCACGGGCTCATGCTCATGCTTTACATCTCGGAACTGATTCAGAGATGATTCAAGTTTAGGAGACGGACATGGCAAATACCCGGATTGACGCTGTGAACAAGGACTACAGGGAAATCGTCGAGAAGTCCGCCGGGAGCGGAAACCCGGCCTCGGCGCAGTTCGAAACGCTCAAGAAGAAGATGATCGAGCGGAACTTCACGATGTCCGGCAAGCCGTTCCCCACCTTCCTCAAGCCGCTGTTCGTGCAGAGGAAGATGATGGAATACTTCGCCGACACGACCTCGGTCATCATGGACTGCCTCGAAAAGGTATCCGACCTTTACTTCAAGGAGCCGGCCTACAGGAAATACTTCGAGATGGACGGGCTGGAGGCCGAGCTCGCGGAAATCGACCCGCGCTATCCGAGGAGGATAATAAACGCGAGACTAGACGCGTTCCTGGCGAAGGACGGCGTCAAGTTCCTCGAATTCAACTGCGACAGCCCCTGCGGGATGGGCTGGCACGACGAGCTCATCAAGCTCTTCGACGAGCTTCCCGTGATGAAGGAGCTCGGGAAGAAGTACAAGGCTTCCTTCGACGGCATCCTCCCGCGCTGGCTTCCTGCGCTGCAGGGCAAGAGCAAGCAGTTCGGGAATCCGCCAGGCGCCGCCTTCGCGGTCGTGTGCGAGGACAAGTCGACCGTCGTGGAGGACCTGAGGCTGATGGTCAGGTTCTTCAACGAACACGGCCAGAAGGCGATTTGGTCCGACATGAGGCGCGGCCTCTACGACGGCAAGACGCTCACCATGGACAAGACCCCGGTCGGGCTCGTGTTCCGCGACGCGATACAGGAGTTCACCGGCTTCATGGACGAGACCAAGCCCGTGCTGGACGCGTTCCGCGACGGGAAAATCTGCTTCGTGAACCCCTTCTCGTCCAGAATCGGCGGGCTCAAGTGCGTCCTCTGGTTCATGACAGATCCGCTCTCCAAGAAGCTCTTCACCGAGAAGGAAAGGGAAGTCATCGCCAAGACCGTACCTTGGACGCGTTTCATGACCGAAGGCAAGACCGAGTACAAGGGCAAGGAAGTCGACCTCGTTTCCACGGTCCGCAAAAACAAGGACTCCTTCGTTCTCAAGCCCAACGCAGGCTACGGCGGGTTCGGAGTCACAATCGGCAAGGACGTCGATGCCAAGAAATGGGACCAGGTCATCCAGGACGCCCACAAGGCCCCATGGGTGGTCCAGGAATTCGTGGAAATCCCGAAGGACGACTACCCGTCTTTCGACAAGGACAAGACCTCCTTCAAGCCGAAGAACGTGAACATCAACTTCTTCGCCTTCGACGGCAAGTTCGGCGGAGGCTTCGTCCGGGTTTCCGAGTCGTCGGTCATCAACGTTCACCAGGGCGGCGGACTCGTGCCCATATGCTACGTGGAATAGGAGCGCGGGGGAGAAGCCGGCAGACCGTGGGCTGTGGACCGGTGGATTGTCAAAAGTCGACGGTAGAAGGTCCAAAGTCAAGGTCGAAAGTCGAAACCCGCCGGGGCGACCCGGCGGGTCGACCTTAGACCAAGAGCCGTTGCATGCCGCGCGTCCCGAGTTGCGCGTCATTCCGGCGAAAGCCGGAATTCAGGGCGGAGGTGCCGGAGGCTGAAGGTCCGGCGGCGCTCTAGCGCTGTTCTCGAGTCATGATTAATGTCGATAAATCCGGAAAAAACGCTTGACTTTTCCTGCTTTTGTGGTATTATGGTATTAGATTACCAGAATAGGAGAGGAAGATGGCGCTGGAAATGAGGAACATCTCCGAGGCCTCGAGCATAGCCCTGCACACCATGGCATATCTCGCGTCAAATCCCGGGAGGAAGGTGCCGTCGCGCGAGATAGCCGAAGCCTTCCGCATCTCCGAGGCGCACCTGGCCAAGGTCCTCCAGCGCCTGTCCAGGGCCGGCCTGGTCAGGTCCACGCGCGGGCCTCTCGGGGGATCGGTCCTGGACGGGGATCCCGGGGACATAAAGCTCATACGCATAATCGAGGCGGTCGACGGCCCCATTTCGTTCAGCGAGTGCCTGTTCCACCGCAAGCCGTGCCCGGGCGCGGATTGCGTCATGGGGGGGACGCTCAAGAAGGTGAACGGCATTTTCAGGGACTATTTCACGAAGACCCCGCTTTCGGGGTTCGCCAAGAAATTCAGGAGCGGAACATGACGAAGACAAGGAAGATAATAGAAATCGACGATTCCCTGTGCGACGGGTGCGGGGCGTGCATTCTGTCCTGCGCGGAGGGCGCCCTGGCGCTCGTGGACGGCAAGGCGAAGCTGACAGGGGACGTCTACTGCGACGGGCTCGGGGCATGCATCGGCGGCTGTCCAACGGGCGCCCTCAGGATAGTCGAAAGGCAGGCCGGGGAATTCGACCAGGCCGTTGTCGACGCAAGGCTGGCGGCAGCGGGCGCGAGGAGTCGCGATGCGGCGCACGCGGCCGGCCCCGGGGAGCATCAGGCAGGCAAGGTCCACGGCGCGCATGGGCGGAAGCACGTCCAGTGCTGTCCGTCGGCCGCCGCGCAAACGCTTTCGCCGGCGAAGGCGGCGCCCGCAGGGGGCCCGATGCAGTCCTGGCTCGGCCAGTGGCCGGTCAAGCTCCAGCTTCTGTCGCCGTCTGCGCCCTTCCTCGACGGTGCCGACCTCCTGCTCCTGGCCGACTGCGCCGCGGCGGCATACCCGGACCTGCACTCGAGGCTGCTCGAGGGGAAGGCGGTGGCCATGGGCTGCCCCAAGCTCGACGACCTGGACGCCCACATCGAAAAGCTCGCCGAGCTTCTTTCGGAATCCGGCGTCCGTTCGCTCAAGGTCGTCCACATGGAAGTGCCCTGCTGCTTCGGTTTCGTCCACGCGGCCGTGGAGGCCGCGGGAAAATCGGGAAAGAGCATACCGGTCAGCAGGATGAAGATATCCAGGACAGGGGAAGTGCTCGAAGAGGAAGAGGTGCATGTATGAGGACCCAGTGCCCCGGCCAGGACACGAGGTTCTGGAAGCCCGACGACATCTTCGAGCTCGCCTGCACGGAATGCGGGAGCAGGGTTGAATTCTTCCGCGACGACGCGTCCCGCAGATGCCCGGGGTGCGGGCGGAGGATTCAAAACCCGAAGCTGACCATGGGCTGCGCGCAGTGGTGCTCGCACGCGAAGGAGTGCCTGGGATATGATCCCCGCTCCGTGGCCGGCTCCGTGCCTTCCGCGGACGAACCTCTCATCCTCCGGCTGGTGAAGGGCCTCAAGGAATCCCCCTCGGTTGAAGCCGGGGAGGTCGCGCGCTCGCTGTCGGCCCTGGAGTTCGCCGAGGACATCCTGAAGAGCTCCAAGGCGAATCCGGTGGTCACGCTCGCGGCTTCACTGTTCTTCGGGTACGCGCGCGATCCCGCTGGAGGAGGCGGAACCGGGGGGCCGGCGTGCCTGTCCTCCGAGGCGGGGCGCATAATCGAGGCCGCCGGGCTCCGCAGCGGCGCCGCAGGCATGGTCTGCGCCATTTTGGACGGCCTGGAGCAGGAATCCGAGGAGGCGAAAATCGCGCATGACTCCCGGCTGCTTGCCCTTATGCGGGAGTCCGCAATGGCGGGCCGGCCGGCGACCGGCGCCCATCCATCTGCGAAGCTCAAGACCGGCCCTGCCCGTGCTGCGGCAGCAAGGATGGCCCCGGCGGCGGAAGGGCGGGCGTGATATTACCCGGACGAGCCCGGACTGCATCCCTGTCTGGTTCCGGCTCGTCCGGGTTATGGAGCCTGGAGCGTGAATCTGGAATTCGCGGCTCTTTCGAGTTAGACTGCCGAATCCCAATCGGATTTCCGGACAGGAAAGGAGGCTGACAGCATGGACCCCTCAAGGATTTCACAGCACGAATCGGTGAGAAACCTCTACGAGAAGATCAGGAAGGACGGGATGACGAACATGTGGGACCGCTTCGAGGCCCAGGGGCTCGGCGATCCGGACAAGCGGTGCCCCTACTGCCTTCAGGGCGTGAGGTGCGACCTCTGTTCCAACGGCCCGTGCCGCGCCGACGCCGCCAAGGACAAGCGCGGCGTGTGCGGAATCACCGCCGACGGCATGGCGATGAGGATGATGCTGCTCAGGAACGTACTCGGCGCATCCACATACCAGTACCACACCGACCAGACCGTCAGGACGCTCCGCGCAGCAGCCGAAGGCAAGGCGCCGTTCGAAATCATGGACGAGAAGAAGCTCCGCGCGTTCGCTTCCCGGTTCGGCATCGACGCGAAGGGGCCCGTGAAGAGGTTGGCAATCAGGCTGGCCGACTTCGCCGAAGCCGACTTCAACCGCAAGCACTACGAGCGCAGCGCAATCGTGGACGCGCTGGCTCCCGCCGAGCGCAAGGAGCTCTGGGACAGGCTCGGCATATTCCCGGGCGGCATACACGGGGAAATCATGGCGGCCACGAGCTCCTGCCTCACCAACGTCGACGGATACTACGCGAGCCTGGCGCTGAAGGCGCTCAGGCTTGGCGTCGCGATGGCGTACCAGAGCCAGATAGTCAACGAGTACTGCCAGGACGCGCTGTTCGGCACCGCGAAACCCCACAGGATGAGGGTTGATCTCGGGGTGCTCGACCCGGCCTACGTGAACGTGCTTCCCAACGGCCACGAGCCTTTCCTTGGGTTCACGCTCGTCAGGCTGGCCCGCAAGCCGGAGTGGCAGAAGAAGGCGAAGTCCGCCGGGGCGAAGGGCCTGAGGATAATCGCTAACATCGAGACCGGCCAGGAGATGATCCAGCGCTGGGAGATGGACGACGTGTTCTGGGGCTTCACCGGCAACTGGATAATGCAGGAGGCGGTGCTCGCCTCGGGCTGCGTCGACGTGTTCGCAGCGGACATGAACTGCTCCATGCCGGTCGATCCCCTTTACGCGAAGAAGTACCAGTTCCGGCTCGTGCCCGTGAGCGAGCTCGTAGCCTTCGAAGGGGTCGAAGACAGGATAAACTACGATCCGGCGAAGGCCGAGGAACAGGCCGCAAAGCTGCTCGACATGGCCGTCGAGAACTTCAAGGCTAGGACGGGGAAGGTCCGGCCCGCCTCGTTCCCTCCGGCGCGCGAGGCTGTAGTGGGATTCTCCACCGAGAGCATACTCGAAGCCCTCGGGGGCACGCTCGCGCCGCTCCTCGACGCGATAAAGGCAGGGACCATAAGGGGCGTGGCGGGGCTAGTTTCCTGCACCACCCTGCGCGACCACGGCCAGGACGTTCACACCGTGAAAATCGCGAAGGAGCTCATAAAGCGGGACGTGCTCGTGCTCTCCATGGGCTGCGGCTCCGCTGCTCTCCAGGTGGGCGGGCTGTGCTCTCCCGAAGCCGCCTCGGAAGCCGGCCCGGGACTGAAGGCCCTGTGCGGAAAACTCGGAGTCCCTCCCGTGCTGAGTTTCGGCACCTGTACCGATACCGGGCGCATCGCCGACCTCCTCTCGGCGGTTTCAGGCGCCCTCGGGGGAGTGCCGGTTCCCGACCTGCCGGTAGTCGCTTGCGCGCCGGAATACATGGAGCAGAAGGCCACCATAGACGCGATCTTCGCCCTGGCGCTTGGGCTGTACACTTACGTGAATCCGGTGCCATTCGTGACCGGAGCCCCGAATCTCGTGAAACTGCTCACGTCCGGAATCAAGGACGTGACGGGCGGGCTCCTGAGCGTCGAGACCGACGCGGTCAAGGCCGTGGACGGCATGCTGGCTCACATCGAGGCGAAGAGGAAGAAGCTCGGATTGTAGGGGGCCATGGACCGGAGACCGTGGGCGACTGGTCCAAGGTCGAAGGCGGGGAGCGGGGAGCCGATTCGTGCGGGTGGGGATTCGGAGCCGGAAACGCGTGCTCCACTGATCAGGACGACAGGGGCACGCTCAAGCGATTCAGAGGTGATCCAGCAGTATCTTCACGCCGATTGCAATCAGCACGAGCCCGCCGGCCGTCTCTGACCGCTTCCCGAACCCCGCCCCCAGCCTGCGACCCAGAATCATGCCGGCAGCGGTGACCCCGCAGGCGACGGCCCCGATGACCGCTGCAGGAAACCAGACGCTCGTGCCAAGCATGGCGAAGCTCATGCCCACCGCGAGCGCGTCCATACTCGTTGCCAGGGACAGCACCACGAGCGAAAAACCCCTCGTGGGGTCGCCCTTGATTCGCTCCCCGCCCTTGCGGAAGGACTCGAACACCATCTTGCCGCCAATGAACGCGAGGAGGCCGAATGCCGCCCAGTGGTCCCAGGTTCTAATCCAGGTCTCAATCGAAAGCCCGGCGGCCCACCCCAGCACGGGCATAAGCGCCTGGAAAAGCCCGAAATGGAACGCCAGCCTGAAGACCTGCCTCTTTTCGAGTTTCTCCTGGGATACGCTCGTGCCGACGGCCACGGCGAATGCGTCCATTGCCAGGCCGAAGGCGATTCCGACAACCTGAATCCAATCCATGCCTGCATACTACACGGCAGCCCGGCGCCTGCAACCGGAAAGAGGACCCGGCGGAGCGGACGCAGCCTGACGCTGCGCGGATTCATGCGGGCGGCTCCAAAACAATGCAGGGGCGGGAGTCTTCCCGCCCCTGCAAATGTATTCCGCGCATCAACCGCGGAAAACTCAGAACACCCTTGTCACGAAGTCGATGGACACGTACTTGAGCGATGCGAGCCAGTTGAAGTCCTGGGAGACCCTCCTCAGAACGGGCACCTCGCTGGCCGAGTCGCCGATGTAGCCGAGCGAGACCACGTACATCGCCTTTATTTCGTCGCTGGATTCCTTCTTCATGTGGTCGATGAGTGTGCGGATTTGGGCCTCGTCGCGGAAGTAGCCGATTGCCCGGATTGCCGATTCCTTCACTATGCTGCTGCCGTCCGTAAGGTTCCTGACGAGCATATCCATGCACGACTTGTCGCCGAGCCTGGCGAGACCGATTGCGGCGGACCACTTGAGATATGGCTGATTGACCGTCTCCAGCACCTTCCTGAGGCAGTCGCCGGCGTTTTTGTCCCCTATGAGCCCCAGGGCGATGCACGCGAACCTGCGCACGTCCCCGCCCCCTTTCGGATTGTTGAGCTCCTTGCCGAACAACGCCATGGATTCCGCGTCCTTGAGGATTCCAAGCCCGATTGCGGCCGCGGAACGCACGTCCGCATGCTCGCCGCTTTCGAACAGCCCGCGGAGAATCGGAGCGGCCTCGGAGTCGCCCGAGAGGCCCGCAGCCAGCGCGGCGTAGGATCTGACAGTGACGTTCTTCTCGTCCCGCAGCGTCCTCCTGAGCATCTCGCGGACCGAAACCGCCTGATCCGTGCCCTTGCACAGCCGCGCGAGGGAGAGGAGCGCGAAGGACCTGACCACCCTGTCCCTGTCCCCGGACGCGGCGGCCTTCAAGGCGTCGGCGGTCCTGGAATCTCCGATCTTCCCGAGAATCATCGCGAGCGACTGCCTGACCCTGACTTTGGTCTCCTTGTTGAGAAGGTGTTTCTCGAACTCCCTGGCGAGGTTCACCCTGCCGTTCGAAGCGGGATTCTCCTGGCAGCTCGATACTCCCAGCTTCCCGATGGCAGTGACCGCAAGAGCGCGTATGTCCTCCTCTTCCCCGCTGCGGAAGACCTCCAGGAGGGTCTTGAGCGCTTTCTCGTCCCCGAGCAGTCCGAGCGCCGTCACGGCAGCCGCCTTGACCTCGTCCTTGCG
The DNA here is from genome assembly GCA_020723505.1 of Candidatus Kuenenia stuttgartensis. Taxonomy (GTDB): domain Bacteria; phylum Planctomycetota; class JAKEIC01; order JAKEIC01; family DYIT01; genus DYIT01. Next base: position 26,471 of record DYIT01000035.1, on the reverse strand, counting down.
TTCGCCGAGCGCAGTGCCGCTCAGCATCCGCAGATTCGAGGGATCGCCCATGAGCCCGAGCGCAAGGGCGCAGTTCGCCCTGAGCCCCGCGTCCACGGTCTTGTCCCCGAGCCTCGAGGAAAGAAGCAGCGAGGACTTCACCGACCTAATCATGCCGAGCGCCAGAGCCGCGGACTCCCTGACGTTCCTGTCCTTGTCGGATACGGCGGCCTCCAGCTCCATGCGAATCTCCTCGTTGCGCAGCCCGACCTTCCCGAGAGCAAGGGCCGACGCAGCCCGCACGTCCCAGTAGCCGTGCCTGAGCATGCCGAGCAGGAACTTCACGAGGTCCTTCATCTCCCCGCTCATGTCTTCAATCGCCATCTCCGATCCTGAACTTACCGCGCCCCCCTTCTCGACCCTTATGAACATGTGCTCGTTGCGAACCCACCATTCCTGCCATCTCGAGCTTTCCTCATCGATGGCCGGCGAGTCCGGGGATCCGGCGGGCATCTTCGCGCCCGGATTAACGGGCGTGGTCTGAGGGCCGCCGCCCGGGCTGGAGTTCCCGGGCTGCGGGGTTCCCTGCCCCGGAGAAGGCACGGGATTCGGATTCGGTGTCTGGCCGGCCCCGGTCGTCGGCGTCTGGGGATTCTGAGGAACGGGCGTAACCGGCGTGGGAACCGGCGGGTTCGTTCCCGGCTGCGGAGGAGTCGGGACTGGAGTAGGCCCGCCCGGGTTCGGAGTCGGCACGCCCGGAATGGGATTGGGCACCGGCGTCTGCCCGCCGCCGGGATTCGGCGTGGGCATCGGGGTGTTCCCCGTCGGAGGCGGAGGCGGAGTCGGCGCAGGCGCAGGCCCGGGCGTCTGAGTGGGGCCCGGTATGGGCGTCGGCGTGGGTATTGGCACCGGGACCGGTATGGGAGTCGGCGGAGGCGGCGCAGGAGGCGGATGGGTGCCCCCGTGCGCGAACGCCGTCCCTGCCATCCAAATCACCATCAGAACCAAGGCCGCGACCGCAATCTCCAGCATCTTTTTCATCGTCTTTTCCTTTGAAAATCTCATTGTCCGAAAGGAATCTTTCGCAAAACATGGACCAACGGCGCGGGAGCAGGCTTCAAGTTGTATACGCAAAATATTGATACCAAAGATTTTATGTTATTTTTGAGCGGCATGGAGTGAGATGGCGACGGGATTCCAAGAGTTCGAAACAGTAACTTCGGGGTGACGTTTTTCCCGGAGGGTAACAACCCTCGCGAGGCGGAAGACGGCTTTTTCGGGCGAAACTACGATCCTGACTTGGCGGTTATCTCATCGATGACCAGCTTCACGATTCCGACTGTGCCGATGGCCTTTTCATCCTTCATGATTTTCTCAATCATCGGTTCTGGATTGTCCTCGAGGTGCCTGATGAGGATGGACAAGGCGCGCTTCTTCTCCTCGAGCTTGCTTATGATCTCGACCGGCCCCCGGAAAACCGCCGACCTGTACGCGTGCGAGCATTGGCCCTGCTTGTAGCCCAGATCTTCGACGACAGTGCCGCATGCGTATGCGCGGCTCCTCATGAACTCGATTTTCAATCCTTCGGCGGCGCAGTGGAAGAACAGGCACCTGCCCGTCTCGTCCAGCCCGTAGTTCAGCGTCACTATGTACGGCTCCCCGTCCCTGCAGAGCGCAAGCGACGCGAATTTCCCCCTTTTGAGAATCCCCGAGATTTCCGCCGCATCCTCGATTTCCTTGTCCTTTCTCCGCATGTGATATCCCGGCATGGCGCGCCTCCGAAAAAGGAACCTGGATTATCGCACATCTCGCGAACAATCGCCGCCTTTGTCTGCCTCGCATCCCCGGCGGCTCCCACAGCCTCTACCCAATGTTTGCATATCCGATGAAATGTGCTATCATCACCTCCATACGGAGATTGCTTTTTTCCCGGAATATATGACAAGGACGCTCCAGATTCTGCTGATTGCCTTCGCAATGACTGCGTCATCGGTCGCGACGTACTGCGTCCATCCGGATGGAAGGCACGTCGAGATAATCGGCTGCTGCCACTCGCATGGCGACCAGTCGGGCCATCACTTCGGCGATGATGACGGAATCGCGGTCGAGCTGCACGAATCCGATACATTCCATGTCTCGGGCAAGACCGAGCTCTCCGTTCATCCGGGGCGGAACCAACTTCAGATTCTCAAGCCCTCGCAATCCGGGCAGGCCGGAGACTGCGATTCGCATGCTGATTTTGAACTCCGCGCTGCCGGGGAGCCCGGCTGCAATCCGCCGGATCCTCCGCTCCTTTTGCTGCCGCTGCTCCGCATCTAGCATCCCATTCTTTCTTTCCCACGGGGACTTGCGTCCGTTCCCGCCGCCCTACTTGTTACGACGCCCTATCCGCGTCCGGGCGTCCATGCTCAGGGATTCACATGAAATCCGGATTATGGGAACTATCGGCCGCCGTGCTTGCGCTGGCCCAGGCGGGCTGTTTCACTCTACCGGCCGATCCTCCGAATCCGAGAGCTCTTCTCGCCGAGAGCATGCGCGAGCGCTCCTCCCTCGGTCCGGTCGAAGATCCGGAATTGAGGAAGGAAGGCCTGAGCCGCGAATGGTCCTCGGAATCGGAACTGCTCCTTATTCTTATGGGGAGGTTGCTCAAGGCCAACCCGGAAATCCGGACGGCGAGGTCTGCATGGGCCGCAGCCATGGAAACCGCCGGGACCGGATCCGCATGGGATGATCCCGTCCTGGGATTCGGCTGGACAATGCTTGCAGGCAGAAGGCCGGCATACGGGGGAATGGTCTCGCTTTCCCAGTCCATTCCGGCAGGCGGCAGGGTCGGGAAGGCAAGCAGGCTTCTCGAGGAAAAAGCCAGGACCGCATCCGTGGAACTCCGCTCAATCGAAATCGAGAAGGCGGTGATGCTGAGGGAGACTTTCCTGAAGGCCCTGGTTTCCAGGCATGCGGTCTCCGTCGCGATGCAGAACCTCGCCTGGGCCCGCAAGGGCGTTTCCCTCGCGCGGAGGATTGCAGCCGCGGGCGGGGCTTCCGCGGTGGACGTTCACGTGCTGGAGACCGAGGAGCGCGCATCGAGACTGGCTCTGCTCGAGGCGGAAGACGTCCATTCCGGCGACCTCGACGCGCTCGCCGGCCTCCTGAACCTTGAGGCATCCGCGCTTCCGGAGATTCCGGAGACGTCCAGTCCTGTCCCGCCGAGACCGGCGTTCGACAGGAGCGCAATCCACTCCATTCTCTCCGAATCCTCGCCCGCGCTGGCGAGAGCCGCCGCGGCGCATTCCGAGGCCTGCGCGAGGGTCGCTTCCGAGCAGGCGGCCGCCTTCCCTGACATAGAAGCCGGATTCGAGGCCGAAACCGAGCCGGAAACCGGCGAGGTCTTCCTGGGTATGCCTTTCAGCGTCGCCATCCCCTTCTGGAACGCCAATTCGACCGCCATAGCCGAAGCGAAGGGCGACGTCACGCGCGCCAGGGCGGCATACAAGGCGGCCTTCGACGCCGCCCTGGCCGCGTCATGCTCGGCCGTTTCCGCCGCCGACAGGATCGAAAAGAGGCTCGCGGTAATGGAAGGAGAAATCCTGCCTGCGCACAGGGAGGCGATTTCGAACGCCATGACGGCTCTCGAATCCAGCGACTTCGATCCCCTGAGATACGTGGAGCTCGAAAGGGCGCTGAGGATTCTCGAACAGGGACGGTGCGCCATTCTCAGGGAAATTGCGGAGAAGAGGGCCGCGCTCGAGATGCTCGCGGGCAGGCCGTTGTTTCCGATGCCCGGCTCGACGCCGGGAAGGGAGGTGAAATGAGCTTCTCCAGGGTTCTGTCGGCCGTGGTCCTGAGCGCCGCGCTGGCTGGGATAGGCATTTTGGGAGGTTGGCATGCCGCAGCACGCAGCGGGCCCGACGCCGGCGGCGCAACGAAGGAAGAGGCGTCCAAGGCACCCGCCATTTCTGACCGCGCGCTGGCAAACATGGGTGTGGATTGGTCGCCGGCAGTACAGGGCGATTTCTCGCCGTCGATACGCATCCCCGCCGTCGTCGCTGAAATTCCGGCATCAATCCGCCCCGTATCCGCGCGATGGAGCGGAACCGTGAAATCCGTGATGCCGGGTTCCGCCGCCGGGGAATTGAAAGGCCCGGCGCCCTATGCCGGCCTCTCCGCGAAGACCGGTACGGTGCTGGTCGAAATACTTCGCGCCCCGCTGCCCATGCTCGACAGGACGCTGACCGGGGAAATCGTCCAGGCGGTGAGCGAAATCGTCCACGAGGCGGCCACCAACCTCAAGTCCGCCGAACGGGCCTTCGATATCGCCAGGCTCGAATGGGAGCGCGTGCGGGACCTGAACAAGGACCGCCCGGAGGACCTGCCTGTAGTCCCGAGGCAGACGGAGATAAACCTCCGCTACGAGATGCAGAAGGCGAAGGCGGAGATGGACAGGATTGAGGGGAGACTCGATCTCCATGGGCTCACCAAGGAACAGATAGCGGAAGTGCTCCGCGGCGGGCAGATCCCCCCTCCGTCAGACCTGTGGAAACGGTCGCTGACCCGCAACGGTTTGTGGCCCGCATGCGGCGAGCGGATTCTGGAACTCCTGCCCGAATCCCTCAAGGCCCATCCCTGGACCTTCGCGGCCATCGGGGAACTGAATGCCCTCGGCCGCTGCAGCGACGATCTTGTGAACGCCATCGAGGCGAATCCGGACCTCGGACGCAGCTTCCTCGAACTGGCGGCGCTCATCCAGCAGGGGCATTCCCTCGTGGACGCGGCCGACCTGTTCAGGAGCGGAGCCCTCCATCCCGTGATTCCCGTCGCAGCGCCCGAGGGCGCGGACGAGTGGGAAATCAGGGACGTGAAGGTCAAGCCCGGCCAGAAGGTCGAATCCGGCGAGGTCCTTGCGGTCCTCGCGGACTCGAGAAGGATGCTGCTGGTGCTCAACGCTGCGGGCGGGGACCTCTCCGCCGTAGACGGTGCCATGGAGGCCGGCGCTGAGCTCGACGCCGAGCCCGTGGTGGAGGGGGCCGGCCCCGCAATAAAGGGCATCCGCCTGGTTTCCTACGTCACCGCCCCCGATTCCGGCGGCCAGTCGGCGTATGCCGTCGTCGAGAACGTTCCTGTACGCGCCGACAGCAAGGTCGGACCTTGCGCCAAGGCGTGGAAACTCAAGCCCGGCATGAGATACATGGTCCTGGTGCCCACGGCAGTCTTCAAGGGCGTGTTCAGGCTTCCAAGGGCGGCGGTCGTGGCCGACGGCCCGGAGAAGGTCGTTTTCCTCAAATCCGGCGCCGGCTTCAAGAAACAGCACGTGCGCGTCCTCCATGAGGACAGCGAATTCGCCTTCATTGCCGCGGACGGCGCCGTCTTCCCGGGCGATTCGGTGGTTAAATCGGGGGCTTTCGCCCTTCACCTCGCCCTCAAAGCGGTCTCGAAGGGAGTTTCCGCATCGGACGAGCACAAGCACGGCGCCACGTGACAGGAATGAGAATTCCGGGCGGTCCGCCCGGAAGCCATGAAGCTGCTTTATTAGGTCGGATGGCAATGGCCGCATAGGGCGGCCGGAAACAGGCAGGCTTGGATGCAGAACCTGATAGCTTTCTCAATCAGGAACAGGTTCCTGATTATCGCGGTAGCTGCGGCTGCGGCCGCCTACGGCCTCTGGACGGCCTTGAGCCTCGGCATAGACGTGCTGCCGGACCTGAACCGCCCGGTGGTCACCCTCATGACAGAAGCCCACGGCATGGTCCCGGTGGACGTTGAACGCCTCGTTACTGTTCCGCTGGAACAGGCGCTCAACGGCACTCCCGGCGCGACCTGCATGAGGACGACGTCGGCCATGGGCCTCTCGATAATCAACCTCGAATTCGACTGGGGCTCCGACATCTACCGCAACCGCCAGCTCGTGCAGGAGAGAATAGCCCTTGCCGCAGACCGCCTTCCCGAGGGCGTGAAGCCCGAGCTGGCGCCAATCTCCTCGGTCATGGGCCAGGTGCGGATAATCGGGCTCAAGAGCCGCGATCCAAACGCCCCTGCCACGGGGATAAGGCAGCTCGCCGACCAGGTCGTGAGGCAGAGGCTCCTGGCAATCCCCGGCGTCGCGCAGGTGGTCCCCATCGGGTCCACGCCGCGCCAGCTCAGGGTAATCGTCGGAGCCGACAAGCTCAGGAACCACGGCGCCACGCTTGCCGACGTCAAGAACGCCGTCGCGCGGGCCAGCCTTGTAGCCTCGGGCGGTATGATGAACATGGGCCCATCGAGCCCTCTGGTCGTTGTCCCGGGGCTGGTGGAATCGCCCTCCGATATAGCCAGGGCCGTGGTCGTTCCGAGGCCGGAGAGGCCCGTCCTGGTGTCCGACGTCGCCAGGGTCGAGTTCGGCCCCTCCTCCGTAAGGACGGGCGACGCCTCGGTCGACGGCGAACAGGGGGTCGTAATCACGATTTACAAGCAGCCGGGAGTGGATACGGTCGTACTCGACGGCCTCATTGACAGGGCCCTGGACGAACTCTCCAAGTCCCTACCCAAGCACGTGGAAATCGTCCCGGACCTCTACCGCCAGGGCGACTTCATAAAGAGGTCCATCGGCAACGTGGGGGAGGCTATAAGGGACGGGGCAATCCTCGTGGTGATTGTCCTCGCCCTGTTCATGCTGAACGCCCGGACTACGCTCATCACGCTCACGGCGCTTCCGGTGTCCATAGCGCTCACGGCCATTTTCTTCAAGCTCGCAGGCCTGTCCATAAACACCATGACGCTGGGAGGGCTCGCGATTTCGATAGGGTGCCTCGTCGACGACGCCATCGTTGACGTTGAAAACGTCTTCAGGCGCCTGCGCGAGAACAGGCTCGCCGGCAGTCCCTCCTCCCCCTACGAGGTAGTGTTCCGAGCCTCCGTGGAAGTGAGGGGACCCGTGATAATCGGCACCCTCATAATCTGCCTCGTGTATGTGCCCCTGTTCGCCCTTTCGGGGATGGAAGGGAGGCTCTTCACTCCCATCGGAATCGCATACGTGGTCAGCATGGCGGCATCGCTCCTGGTGGCACTGACCCTGACTCCCGCCCTTTGCGCACGGCTGCTGCCCGACGCCCGCGCCACTGCGCGCGAAAAGGACACTTTCGTCGCCTCCTGGATGAAGAAAGCCGCCGAGACGGTCATCAGGGCGGGGCTGGCCAAACCGGCTTCCGTGACCATGCTGCTCACCGCCCTGACGGTCACGGCCGCCTTCATAATCGGGACCATGGGCGCGAATTTCCTGCCGCCCTTCGACGAAGGCGCCGCGCAGGTCAACATCCTGCTCCCGCCGGGCACGGGCATCGACGCGGCCAACGAGTTCGGCAAGAGGAAGGACGCCCTCGTGATGGCCGTGCAGGGCGTCGCCCACGCCGGCAGACGGACCGGAAGGGCGGAGAACGACGCGCACGCCCATGCGGTCAACTTTTCCGAGACGCTCATTTCCTTCGACCCGGATTCCGGCCGCACACGCGAGGAAGTCCTCGCGGACCTCAGGAAATCCCTGAGGGACGAGTTCCCGGGCGTGGTCAGCTCCGCCGAGCAGCCGATACAGCACGCCCTGAGCCATCTCTTAAGCGGCGTGAACGCCCAGGTCGCGATTAAGGTTTTCGGCCCCGACCTCGACGTCCTCTCGTCGCTCTCGAAGAGCATCGAGGAGGCGCTCGCCCCGGTTCGCGGCGTCGCCGACCTGTACCGCGAACAGCAGACGCTCGTGCCGCAGATTGAGGTCAGACCGAAGCGCGGCATCATGTCCGGCCTCGGGCTCACCGTGGAGGAGGTCGCGGAGATCGTGGAACTGGCTCTCGAGGGGGAGGTCATCTCTCGCATGATGACGGGGCAGCAGTCGTTCCCGGTCACGATGCTCCTCGAACAGAAGGACAGGGCAGACCTGAACGGCGTGCGCAACCTTCTCATAGCCGGCACCGGGGCGGGGCTGCTGAGGCTCGGCGACGTCGCCGACGTGAGCCTGGTCGCCTCGCCGAACAGCATCAACAGGGAGAACTCGTCGCGGTTCGTCGTCGTCCAGCACAACGTGGAAGGCCGCTCACTGGGCGATGTCGTGGCCGACGTCAGGAAGGCGATTGAGCCGGTCTCGGCTTCGCTGCCGGCGGGGTATTCAATCAGCATAGGCGGGCAGTACGAAGCCCAACAGAGGGCGTCGAAGCTCCTTGCCGCGCTGTCCGCCCTTTCAGCCGCGCTCATGTTCTTCGTGCTGTTCGGTCATCTCAGGTCGATGAACCTCTCAATCCAGGTCCTCGCGAAGCTTGCGCCGTCCATGCTCGGCGGCGCGGGGCTGCTCCTCATTACCGGACAGGACATATCGATTGCCGCGCTCGTTGGATTCATAACGCTCGCCGGAATCGCCGCGAGGAACGGTATTCTGCTAATCGACTACTACGTGCACCTCCTCCGCGAAGGCATGCCAATGAGCCGCGAGCTCCTGGTCCGGGCCGGGAGGGACAGGATGGCGCCCGTGGTGATGACGGCCCTCGCGTCCGGAATCGCGCTCGTGCCCCTGCTCCTCGCGGGATACAGCTCCGGAAGGGAGCTGCTCTGGCCGATAGCAACCGTGATTGTGGGCGGCCTGGTCACGAGCACGATACTCGATTTCCTTTTCACCCCCGCCCTCTTCTGGCTCGTTGGCAGGGGGGCTGCTGAATGCAGGGCGAGGGATCTCGGCCCGCTGAATCCCGAAGCTGAACATGCCGGAAGGCTCGACTCCTGCGGGACGAACTGATTCTGTTGGAGGATGATTCGCCCGTCCTCGAGGCTTTCTACGGGCGAATCAATGGTTTGTAGGAGGAAGATGAGATGTTCTATTACCATGATTCGGGGGCTTCCAGGATTTTGGCGGCGGTTTTTACGGTGCTTCTGACGGCCTTATTCTCCTGCGGGACCAAGGAAGGGACTGCGCCGGCCCAGGATGGGGGGGCGCAGAAAAAGGATTCGGCGAAAACCGAACCGGCAGGGGAGGCCAAGACCGAAGGCCAGGACAGTCATGACCACGGCCACGAGGGAGAGGGCGGAGGCCACAACGACTGGACGATTGACATCGGCGAGCATGAGTTCCTCGGCACCATGTGCTACGAGGCTGATGAAGGGACGGTGCGTCTCGAGGTTCTCAGCCATGAGGACGGCAAGCCGTATCCGCACAAGGCGCTGAAGCCGACGCTGAACCTGATGCTCGGCGAATCGCCGGTGCAGTTCGCCATGGGTGCCGAGTCGCCCGATGCCGGCGGCAAGGCTCAAGCCTATTCAATCACGGACGCAAAGCTCAGGAACCTGAAGGGGCTCAAAGGAAGGATCAACATCGAAATCGACGGCAAGCAGTACATAGCCGACCTCGAGGCGAAGCATTGATTCGCTGATTTGCCTGATTGAACAGGGTAAGAAACATCCTTGACATCCGCGGAGGGCGGGGGCATCATCCCCTGGAATAATTCAGGATTCTCCAGCCGTCGTTGCCGCACTCATTCGTGTGAGCCCCGCTCGACCCGCCGGAAATCATCCGCTTCTTGGAATTGCCGATTATGGGCACGCGCAACGGCCGGAAACTGCTGCTCACAAGCGTCTGCAAGCCTTTCGGCCCCGAATATGGCGACGGATTCGGAGTCTCCTACGAAGGCTCGCACCAGATATTGTGGGCGCAGGGCCTGTTCAGGCCGCGCGCGACAACCACGCAGTGGGGGATAGACTTCATCGCGGAGAACCTGGAAATCCCCGCCACCACCCTGCACTATCCGACCATGGCCCAGTTCAAGAAGGAGCTGCGCAGGGGCTACGACTACCTCGGCATTGCCTTCGTATCCCCGACGCTGCACAAGATGATTCCGATGGTGGAGGCCGCGCGCGGGATTGCGCCGTCCACGAAGATTATCCTGGGCGGTTACGGGACTTCGCTCGGCGAGCAAATCACCCCCTACGCCGACTATGTGTGCAGGGGCGAAGGGGTGAAGTTCATGCGCGGCCTCCTCGGCGAGGACGTCGACGCGCCCATCGTGCAGCCGGCCATCACCCAGAAGTCCAGGCTGTTCTCCATGCCGCTCGGCAGGGTCGGATACGTGTTCGCCGGCCTCGGCTGCCCCAACGGCTGCGATTTCTGCGCCACCTCGCACTACTTCAAGCGGGAGCACATCAAGTTCCTTCCCGACGGCCCCTCCATACTCGATGCCATCGAGAAGCTGCGCGCCTTGTATCCCGGCCTCGATGACTTCTGGATTAACGACGAGGATTTCCTCCTTAACGAAGCCAGGGGAAGGGGCTTCCTCGAAGCGGTCAGGAAGTCCGGCCTGCCCCCGATCTCGATAAGCATCTTCAGCAGCGTCAAGGCCCTGTCGCGTTTCAAGGCGTCGGAGCTGGTGGAGATGGGCGTGGACTGGATCTGGGTCGGCTTCGAAGGCAGGCGCGCAGGTTATGCGAAGATGGAGGGGAGGCCGTACGGAGAGCTGTTCGAGGACCTTCGCAACCACGGAATCAACGTCATGACCTCTATGATTATCGGCTTCGATTACCAGACCCCGGAAATCATCCGCGCGGAATTCGAGGAGCTCATGGGCTTGCGCCCGACCATGTGCCAGTTCCTGATATACGGCCCGGCGCACGGCACGCCCGCGTACGAAAGGATGAACTCCGAGGGCCGCCTGATGGCTGATTTGTACAGCGACAATACGAAGCACGACGGGTTCAGCCTCGGGTTCCTGCATCCGCACATCGGTCCCGAAGAGATGTCGTCCATACAGCGCACGCTCTACAAGGAGGAGTTCGAACGTCTCGGGCCGTCGGTGTTCCGGGCGGTGGACGACTGGCTGACCGGGATCGTCAACCTCAGGAACCACCCGGTCGAACGCGTCAGGGCGAAGGCCGAAAGATACGCGGAGGACGCCCACCGGGCGATGATGGTCATACCAGCCAGCATGAAGTACCTGAATCCCGAATCCGCGGCGAGGCTCGAAAAGCTCAATGCACGGCTCGCGGAGCACACGGGTCCCCTGACCGCGAAGGAGCGCCTCTGGTCGATGGCCGCGCCCGCCATGCTGTGGTACACGTCCTGGAAGATGGCCCACGGAATCGGGCAGCAGCCGGAATTCACGCGCAAGACGTTCCGGGCAAACGGAGATTGAGCCTGCCGTCAGGTCCTCGCGTCTACCCCGCCCGTAATAATGTATAATGGGGTTTTCTTTCAGGAATCAGGAGAAACGATGAGAAAACCAAGACTGCTCGTCTTCGCGCTCCTTACCGTGCTGTCCGCCGCAGCCGTTTCCTGCAGCACCGACTACAATCCCGACGATTCGTTCGTCTGGGGGGCGATCGGCGCCGCGACGACTCACCAGGTCGAAGCCAAGGCCTGGATTGGCGGCGGCATGGACGGCTGGAAATCCGGAAACGCCCCTTCTGCCGGTTCCAGCGCAAGGGAGTTCTCCGACCCCACTTCCGTGGCCGTGGATTTGCAGGGCAACCTGTACGTTGCCGACACGACCAACCACAGAATCTGCCGCTGGAACTACGACGGCTGGTTCACGGGCTGGATAGGCGGAGGCCAGGACGGCTGGCAGTCTGGTTCGGCCCCGGCTTCGTCCGACGTCTACAACGCCTTCAACACCCCATCCTGCGTGGCAATCGACTATCAGGGCAGGATTCTCGTGGCTGACTCGGGCAACAACCGCGTCTGCCGCTGGAGCGCCGACGGCGTAGCCGAGGGATGGATTGGTAACGGCGAGGGCGGATGGACTCAGAGCAGCGGCGCCGGATCCCCGGGCACCGAAGCTGCGCGTTTCAACAACCCTAACGGCGTTTGCGCGGACTCGTCCGGGAACGTCTACGTCGCGGATACGTACAACCACAGGATAAGCAAGTGGAGCGAGGCGGGATCCGCCCTCGGATGGACGGGACAGCAGTCCTTTTCATGGCAGATGGGCCAGGCGTCCGGGACGGGATCCCTTGCGTTCGGCAGCTTCGATAATCCGTCGGGCGTATTCGTCAATCCCATGGGCGATATTTTCGTCGCGGATTCAGCCAACAACCGCATTGCGAGGCTTGCTCCGGACGGGTCTATGACGGGCTGGCTGGGCGACGGAACCGACGGCTGGAAGACGCACGACGGCGGCCACCCCGGTAACGGTCTCAGGGATTTCAGCGCCCCGACCAGCGTGGCGGTCGACTGGAGCGGCATGATTTGGGTGGCTGACACGTTGAACCACAGGATATCCAAGTGGGACCCCTCGGGAATTGCCAAGGGATGGTTCGGAGGCGGAAGTCCCGGATTCAAGACGGCGAACGGAGCCGCCGGCGCGGGCGATTACCAGTCGTTCTCCTTCCCGACGGGCGTAGCGCTGGGCGGCAACGGCTTCATCTACCTCGCAGACAGGAACAACGCAAGAATCTGCAAGTGGAAGGCGCTGACGTCCTTCACGCAGGACTCCCAGCCTCCCGGCCAGGTGCTGAACTTCAATGCAATCCCGGGGGCGGCGCACGGCAGCGTGGAGCTCTCATGGTCCGCGCCGGGCGACGACGGCGATTTCGGCCAGGCTTCCATGTACATCCTCAAGTACGCCGACTATCCGCTGAACGACACGAACTTCGCCGATGCATGGGAATGGCCGCAGACCTGGAAGCCGAAATGGGGGAGCGCCATGGAGACATATACGGTTTTCAACCTGAATATTTCCGTGACCTACTATTTCGCACTTCGCGCGCTCGACGAGGTTTGCAACTGCTCGCCGGTCTCCAACTTCGTCTCCTCCATGCCGACGAATCACGGCCTCACCGCCGGCCTCGCCCAGGGCTGGATTGGCGACCGCCGCAGCGGATGGAACACTGTGAACGGGGCCTCCAACTACCCCGCCTTCGACGGATTCAGCTCTACGCAGGGAGTCGCCACGGATTCGACAGGCAACATATATGTCGCGGACGTATACAACCATCGCGTCTCGAAATGGGACCAGAACGGAATCCCGAGAGGATGGATAGGCGGAGGATTGGCCGGCTGGCAGAAGACTCCGGCGCCATCCAATGGAGTGGGTTTTGACTACTTCTACTCTCCTTCGGCCGTTTTCGTCGACGAATCATCGGGCTTCATATACGTGTCCGATTCGGGCAATAACCGCGTTTCCAGATGGACGCTGAACGGATATGCCGACGGCTGGATTGGCGGCGGGTTGAGCGGCTGGCAGTACGGGAACGCACTATCGTGGGGAAACGGCGACGGTTACTTCAACTGGCCGCTCGGGATTTGGGTCACTTCGACCCGAATCTACGTCGCCGACTCGAACAACAACCGAATCAGCCGCTGGAATCCTGACGGGACGAACCCCTACTGGATAGGCGGCGGATCCGGCGGGTGGAAGACAGGGACGGCGCCATCATGGGGGTCAGGCCAGATGGAATTCTATTCGCCGTCAGGCGTCTGTCTCGACAGCGGCGGCAACATCTACGTGGCAGACACGTATAACCATCGCGTTTCGGTGTGGAATGACATGATGGGCACATCCCTGGGCTGGCTCGGCGGCGGGGTGAACGGGCTCAACATCGGGGCGGCTCCCTCGTCCGGCAGCGGCGACTACATGGCGTTCAACAGCCCGTTCGGCATTTGGCAGGAAGGGTCAAGCATCTACGTTTCTGACATGAACAACCACCGGGTCTCAAAGTGGAGCATCCCTTCTGCATCAGCCATAGGCTGGATCGGCGGCGGATCCGACAGCTGGCAGACCTCGAACGGCGCAGGCAGCGGCCAGAACTTCATGAACTTCAACTATCCCAGGGGGCTCTGCGTCCGCAACGGCATGATCTACGTCGGCGACGAATCCAATGCCAGGGTTACGAGATGGATCGACTGATTTCCCGCGGACCGCGCGGCAATCCGGGAAATCATTTCGACGGATTGACTACCCTGTCCAGGTCTACGTCGCCGAGGAGATCTACGGCACGTGCTTCATCGCCATGGAGTTCGTGCGCGGAATGGATCTCAAGTCCCTCCTGTCGGCAAAGAGCCCGCTTCCCGGGCGCGAAGCCCTGAATCTGGCAGCTCAGGCTGCGAAGGGGCTCGCGGCGGCCGCCAGGCAGGGGTTCATACACCGCGACATCAAGCCCGCCAACCTGATGCTCACGGCTGAGTTCCAGCTGCGTCGGGCCGGCATCGGACAAAGGCAAACGGTGAGATATTGATTCCGCCGCAAAAACCCGGATTCAAGCTACCGGCGGAATCGACGTTTTCAAGAAGCTCGTAAGGGGCCAAGGCCCAAATGTGCCTGTTCAATGACGGCAGGTTCGACGGATGCGGGCTCGTGAACAGGGAGTGGAGGAAGAGGCAGGGCGGGTAGCCGGCTCATCCGGCTCTGAGGGCGAAATCCGTTTATGCGAATGGGGCGAACCCTCCCCGGAGGAAACCGGCTCTCCTCCTTGCCAGTCCCATTGCCGCGGCAAGGCAGAGGAACGGCATGAGCATTCCCGCTGCGGATTCGGGACCTGACGCCTCTTCCGGCTCCGTGCCGCATCCGCCCGACCTCTTCTTCGGCGGTACCGGAGCCACGTGGATGAAATCCGCCCTCGTGGAACTCGCCGGCCCGTACGGGCTCTGCACAGTAAGCGTCACCGAATACGTTCCGGGCGATCCGTAGTGGTAGGTCGGATTCGCCTCCGCCGAAGTCCCCCCGTCTCCGAAATCCCAAGCGTACGACGTCACTTGCCCGAAGACCGCTGACATGAACGCCACGTCCACCGACCCGGTGCCGCTGGTGGGAGTCGCGAAGAAGTTGACGACCGGGGCGGTGGCTGAAATGTAGTTCGTCCGGACGGATGAATCTGATCCGAACGGGCCGTCCACGGCGAGGGACACCGTGAACGGTCCGTTAGACTGGTAGACGTGCACGGGGTTCTGGTCCGTGCTCGTCTGGCCGTCCCCGAAATCCCAGGACCAGGAGTCCACGGTACCGGCCGTCGCATCGGCGAAAGCGACGGAAAGGGGCCCGGGTCCGGAGGTCTGGTTCGCGGTGAAGGAGCAGTCCGGTCCGGTCACGATAATCAGGTCCGTCCTGGTTATCGAGTCTGATCCGAGCGGGCCTGATACGGTGAGCGATACCGTGAACGTGCCGAGCGCCGTATAGACGTGGACCGGATTCCTGACGCTGCTCGTGTTTGTATCTCCGAAGTCCCACGACCAGGAAGTCACGGTCCCCTGGGTCGTGTCCGTGAAATTCACGGTCAGCTGGCCCGGCCCCACGAAGGGCGAAGCCGTGAAACCGGCCTTTGGCGTAACCGCGACAAGCCCCGTCTTGACTTCCGTGTCGTTGCCCCCGGGCCCGGAAGCCGTGAGCGTCACGGTGTACAAGCCCGGGCTCGGATAGGAGTGCGACGGGTTCTTCGCAGTTGAGGTTCCGGAATCCCCGAAGTCCCACGACCATGACTTCACCATCCCGGTCGACAGGTCCGTGAAGAACACCGTGCCGCCAAGCTGGATTGTCAGCGGCGAGGCCGAGAAATCCGCGACCGGCGGAGTGGTGTCGAGCCTGGCCCTCCCCGCCCCGTATGTGCTGTCCTTCCCCGCCGGTCCGGTGTCCACCGCCCAGCCTTCGAGCGCTGACCTGACCTGGCTCAGACCGGCGAGGGTATTGTACTCCATGTACAGCGCGGCGATTCCTGCGACGTGCGGGGTCGCGGCAGACGTGCCGAAGAATCCAGCGGCGCCGTAGGACCATGTGCTGACCCCGTCTGGGCCGCAGATGTCCGGCTTGGTGCGGCCGTCCATCGTCGGCCCCTGCGAGCTGAACGGCTCGAGCGTACCCATGCTCCAGTTCGCCTGGTCGATTGCTCCCACGCTGAACGATCCGGTCGCGTCCGCCGGCGTGCTGAGCGAGCTCACCGGCGAACCGTATTCGAGCTGCTTGGTGCAGTGAAGCCTGAACTTCGACGTGCCCGAGGCATTGGACCTTTTAATCCCTATGTCGTAGGACCCCGACGCGAGGACGACATACTGAATCTGCTCGCAGGGCTGCTGCGTTCCGGACTGGACGTTTGTGCTGCTCGCGACCAGGACTGAGGCGTTCGACAGCTCCAGGTCGTAGTCTTCGCTCGAAGTAGTGCTGCAATCCCAAGTCAGGGTCGCTATGATTACGTCGCCCGCCGTGCAGGCCAGGGTCTGCGACTGGTCGGTCCCCGAGAACTCAATCAGATTGTCCGAGTTCGTATCGCTCCAGTTGCCAATCCAGTACTCGCAGTTGCCCTCGTTCCCCGCGGCGCCGACCCACAGGACGCCGTTCGAGGCTGCGTTGTCCACCATGGAGCACAGGGTCCCCTGGCCGTCGAGGAAGTTGTCGTTGTCCAGGCCGAGGGAGAATGAGACGATGTTCACCCCGTTGTTCGCACAATACGTCGCGGCGTTCTGCATCTCCGTGACCGACGATACGAGCAGCAGGTAGTAGGTCGCCTGCGGGGCGATGTCGTAGATAATTTCTGCGCAGGCAGTTCCGTGCGCCATGCTTCCCGGGAACCCCGCGCCCGTGAAGTCATTGGACGTGTAGGACCCGAATTCGCTGTTCGACGCAACCGTAGAGATGTCGAAGAACCCGACGTCGATAACCGCTATCTTCACTCCTTTGCCCGAGAATCCGTTATTATTCCACACGTCCGCCGATATGAGCGACACGCCCTCCGAAACCCCTTTGGGAACCAGCTTCCTCACTTTCCTGACCGAGACGCCCGCCCCGCACGCATTCGCGAGGCCGAAAACGCCCGAGATGTGAATCGCGCCCTCGATGAAGTTCAGCGAGGAGACGCGAGTCCTGAATCCGGCTTGATCGAGTGCCTGCCTGTCTACAGCATCGGAGTTCAATGGCGGCGCGGCGCAGATTTCCACGTCGACCGCAAAGCCCTTTGCTCCCACTCCGCGGCTCCTGCACTCATCCTCGAATCCCCGCTCGTCCCGGGGATTCCGCAGATACGCCTGATACAGAGTCGAGAAGACGCTCTCCATTCTCGGATGCACGGCAATCCGCGGCTCGCCCGGCACGGATTTCTCAGCCCCGATTGCTGCGGCGGCAGAGAGAACAACGAATAGAACGGCGGCAGGCATAGACCTGAAGGATTCCATAATCCCTCCATCGAAAACCCTGCGAGAGACAGGGTTTATTCTACCACATCCTGCCAACGGCGTGTCTCCGATAAAGGTTCGCGTTCGATTCCGCTCCGCCGGGGAACTGCCCCCTGAAAGCCACGGCGGATGGATATATCGCGGATTCGCTCCCGTCGGCATTGCATGAGAATCCCGTGCGCTGCGGCTGCGCAGGAAACAGAGACCGATCTTTCCTGCATTTGCCCTGCAAAATGGGATCGAACCACAGATTACCCGGCGCGGCAGCCGAAACCGAGGATAACCCAGTAGTCGCATAATAAACGCGCCTTTCCATGAAACTCTCTGTGAATATCAATTTAATTTCGCTCCCCTCTTCGGTATAGCGCGTGTCAGAAGTTTCCGCGAATTTTATCCATAGGAACTTCCTCGAATTGCAATGCTGCCATCTGCGCATCGCTCACTTGCCGCTCGCCCCGTACCTCACGAGCCTGTCCAGGAACATCTTCTCGCCCGGATGCTTCTTCAGGGCCTCCCTGCAGACATCAATCGCCTTGTCAATCATTTCCGCCGCCTCGTACGCCTGCGCGAGGGTGTCGATGATGTTCGGGTGCGGGTTCATCTCAACCGCGCGCAGGGCGTACTTGAGCGCGCTCGAAGGATCGCTGCCGGGACTCCCCTTGGGGGCAGTTGCCATGTCCCACGCGACCTGGTTCAAGAGGTCGCCGTACGGCTTCCTGCATGCCCTGTGCCCCGGGTGCTTTGCCAGGAAGCCCTCGTATTTCTGAATCTGCTCGATTGGCTTCAGGTCGCGGATTTCCTTGAGCAGGACCTGGTAGTCGCGGTAGGCGAGAACGTTGGCTTTGATGTCAATCCTCTCCCTGTTCTCCCCGAACCATTTCATCCACGAGTCCTGCTCGTATCGCTGGTCCTCCGTGAGCTCGAAGCCCGAATATATCGAGATGAAGTTCGGCACGTTGTAGTCGTAGTTGAAGAACGCGTCTATCGACGGGAACGAGAGCGAGCGAATCAGGATTTCTATCCCCTCGACCATGAACAGGTTGGCGAGTCCTTTGGCCGCCGCACGTTGCAGGTAGACGTCGTTCGACCTCGCCGCCGCGCGGAACGGCTCGATCGCCCTCGGGTCGTTGAGGGCGGCCAGGGACGTCGCCGCCGTGACGCGCACGGGAGAAGAAGAATCCTTCTCGAGGACGCGTACAAGGAGCGGAAGCGGGTCCGACCCGTCCCTGACCGTGCCAAGCATCCCGACCGCCGCCCTGCGCGCCATCTCGTCCTTCTCTTTCTCCGCCATTTCGCTTGCCAGAGGCAGCGCCTTTGAGGACGAGATTGCAGCGAGCGAGCGAATCGCAAATCTGCGAACGGCGGGCGAAGGATCGGACCTGGCAGCGTCGATGAGCATGTCTCCGGCCTCCCTCACCTCGAAGATGCCGAAGTCGTCGGCAATGACGGCCCTGACCTCCGCGTCCGCCGCCTTGAGCAGTCCCGCAAGGGCGGCGGCCTGCGAAGGGCCAATCCTCCCCGCCACGAAGAGCGAATGCAGGCACTCGAGCGCGTCGCGGTTGAAGCCGCGGTGCGTGCTTGTCATTATTGCCGCGGCCAGGACGGCGGCGATGTCCGGAGCGGCGGCCGTAATCCTGCCCACGGCCCCGAACCTGACGAACGCGTCGGGATGCTGCAGCAGCTTCAAGTCCGCCGCCAAGGGATGCGCGGCGGCTTCGGCTGGCAGGGGGATATCGCGGTAAGGCTCGAGTGGGTCCTTCTGGGGCCCGATTACGTCGCCTCCGCTCCATTCCGTGTCGATGTGAATCCCGTGGCCGAAGCTGTGGCGCATGCTGTCGTTCTCCCGGTTCCGGACCCGGTATTCGTCCTTCCCGCCCAGGTCGAGACATATCGCATAGGGCCACAGCCCAGGATCGGATTCGGGCCAGACTCCGCCGAAGCTGTCCCAGTTGTTGAACCAAATCCTGCCCTTGGGCTCGGGGCATATATACCTGTCGTCGCCTTCGTAATCGATGAAAAGCGAATAGCTGAACGGTTTGCAGCCCGTGCCGTAGGACGAGGTCCCGGAGACGTACGTGTCGTCGCCCTTGCAGTCGATGAGGAAGCCCGGGGAGCAGTCGCCGCCGGACCCGCCCGTGCGGAAGCCGCCCTCATAGACGTCCGATCCCGATTTGTCCACGAGTATCGCCGCCGTGATGTGTATGCCGCTGCCCTGGCCGGTTCCAGCGGAATAATGGTCGTTGCCCTCGGCGTCGTAGAGCACTCCGAGCGACATGATGTAGCTGCCGCCCTGGGAGTTCCAGTCTCTCGTCCTGTAGCGGTCGTTCCCCGCCGCGTCGACCAGCATCCCTACGCCGCCGTAGGGCGTGAGCTTTCCGCGCGCGGGCATGGCCCGGAACGAGACGGCGCCGCCCTGGCCGTAACCCGGTATGTTCCCGAGCACGTCCTTGCCCGCACCTATGTTGAGGTGATACCTGTCGTCTCCCCCGAGGTCGCAGAGGACTCCGAGGCCGAGCGTGGTGGCCCCCCCCTGGCCGAGGGTTGCGCAGTCGTAGAAATCCTCCCCCGCGCTTTCCAGGAGCATGCCGGTCCCGAACATGCCCGCGCCCTGGCAGAATGCATGCGCGACGAATGCATCGTCCCCGCCTGCGTCCCAGAGGAGCCCGACGCCCGCGATTCCCGCCCCCTGGCAGAAATGCCGGGCCTCGTATCTGTCATCCCCGCCGAGATCGGCCAGGATGCCCGTGCCGAGGAAACCGAAGCCCTGGACGAAGCTCCGGTCCGCGGCCGCATACCGGTCGTTGCCGCGGTGGTCGATGGCCAGGGCCGCGCCCTGCAAGGCAGACCTGCACGCCCCCGCGCCGTTAGTCCAAGAGTCGTCCCCCCCAAGGTCAATCTCTACCGCCGCGTCGCGCTCGTGCGCGTCGTTCCCGAATCCGGCAATCACCACGAGTCCTGCGGAAGTCTCCCATACGACCGTCTCTCCCGCCTTTTTCGGGTCCTCGAAGAAGTCCCCGGGCTTCGCTAATCCCTTTAAGGCCGCCGCATACGCGGAGACCGCGGCCGACAGGACCAGCGAACCCCTGAACACGTACTCGAAGCCGATTCTTCGCGCATGCGATACGTAGCGCAGGTGCGTGTCCACGCTCCCCGTGAGCGACGTCATCGTCTTCCCATCGGGAATAAGGTAGTAAGCCGGATTGGCTTCGAGGAACTGGAGGTCCTCCGCGGTCAGGTTAGCCCGCCCCTTCGCGGCAAGCGACCGGGCGGACAGGAAAGCCCTGAGCAGCGCGCCAAGGACCTCCCTGAACTTCACGGTGAACGGCGATGCGGCCAGCTTCGCCTCGAATTCCGCGAATCCCTCCTGCCCGAAGGCTGCGTACGGTCCGGCCTCCTCGCGCAGGCCCCGCAGCATCCGCAATGCCTCGGCTATCGCCTCATGTGGGCCCGCATCCCGGCAGGCACGGATGAGCGCCTCGGATCCGTCCTCGCTCCACTGCTTCATGTACAGCGGCTGGTTCATGACCGAATCTATGACCGGGAACCTGCATGCGAACCTGTATCCCATCTCCTCGCCTCTCGGCAGGACGAAGTTCCTCGGGTCCATGCCTATCCGCTTCCCCGCGCAGTCGAGGGGATTGCCCGTGACCGATTCCTTTTCCGGCTTCGGGTCTGTCTCGAACCATGTTTTGAAACCGTACGGTTCCGGCTCATCCGCCGCCGCCAGAGACAGGGCGGGAATGGATGCGGTGAGCACGGCGAACGCGAGCGGGGCAATCTTCGAAGTCTTCAAGCGTTTACTCCTCAAAATAGCGCCCGTGGATTCTACATCGGAAAACCCCCGGAGAACCTCATTTTTCGCTCCGCGGCCCAGGCGCCTCGCGAAATCCCGCCTGAGCGGCGCTGCTCCCCGCCGCCGCATTCCGCCCGATTCGCCTCGCCGCCCGCCATGCGTTTTTTCTCTCCCGCAAGGGGCAAAGGCCGCTTTTGTCATGGAATACACCGCTGGAAAAGCTATAATCAATATGGAACGGAAAAGTGGCATATTGAGCGAGGTGGTCATGAGCCGGAACCCTATACTTGCCTCGATGATTTCCATACTCTGCCTCATGGGCTGGCTGTGCATGCCCGCATCAGGAGATGCCCCGGCCGCGGCGGGTTCCGGCGGCATTTCGCTGTATCCCCTTCTCCAGGATGACTGGACGGAAGAGGATCTCGAGGAGGAGCTCGAGGAGGACGACATCGAGGAGCCTCCGGAGGATCCGGCTGACGAGCCCGCAATCGAAGAGCCTCCCCCGCCTCCGCCGAAGGAGCAGGCGAGACCCCAGAATCAGCAGCCTCGCAGGCCCGGTCCGCGCGCGGGGGCCAGGGGTTATCGCGCAGGCAGGGGGCAGGCGAGGCAGATGAAGAACGATCAGTACAACCGGTACGTGAGCGAGCGGTTCAGGGGCGCGCCGAGGCGGTTCACGATAAAGCTCGCCGTGGATTTCGGCGCCTTGTCGGACAATTCTGCCGGCGGCTGGAGCGACTACTGGACCGGGGAAAGGCCGGTGTACGGCGACCTCTTCGACTATTCCCCGAGCGTCGCGCTCGAAGGCTCCCTCAGAATCCTTCCGTTCTTCGAAATCGCTGTGGGCGTTTCGCACGTGAGGCTCGTGGGACACATGGAGCGCGTAACTGCGGGCTCGTGGGTCGACATCGAGGAGATGACCCTCACGAGCCTCTGGGCGGGGCCGAAAATCACGCTGCCCCTGGCTCTAGACGCGCGGTTCTGGGGAAGCCAGGACGGCCTTCGCGACCGCAGGGCCGTCAACCTGTACCTCATACCCGTGACCATCGGCGTGACCAGCCTGTCCGAGTGCAGGGCCGAGTACCTGGGCGTCGAGTTCGACTACTACGAAAAGCAGGTCAACTTCTCGTTCTCCACGAGGATGGGCTTCGAGATGCATTTCAGCGGAATCGGATTCTTCCTCGAAATCGGATACGCGGCGTACGGGAAGCCCAAGGAATCCGGTGACGGGATACTGGACACCGACTCCAAGGTCCTGTCGGCGGTTTTCGCCGAAGTCGGGCTGTTCTTCTGCTTCTAGATTTCGCGCCAGGAACGCTGCCGTTGCGGGAAATCCGCGGAACTCCTGCGTCGCCGGCGTCGCGCCGTCAAAGGACCGTCAGCATGACTGCAGATTCAATCAAGAAGCCCGGGAAGCCGCGCAAGTCCGACGCCGTGCTCGTGACCGGCTTCGAGCCCTTCGGCAAATGGGGCGTCAATTCATCGTGGGAGGCGGCGAAGCTCCTCCACGGGAAACGCATTGAAGGCATGCTGGTCCAGTCCGTCAGGCTGCCCGTGGCGTACGGCGCCGCGTTCGAGGCCGCGGCCGCGGCGTTCGGCGACCTCAATCCCGCGGCGGTGATAATGTCCGGGCTCGCGGACTCGCAGCTGATACGGATAGAGAGAATCGCCGTGAACGCGGACTCGTCCCAGGAACCCGACGGCCTCGGCGTGAAGAAAATGAACGAAATCATCGACCCCTCCGGCCCCGCGGCGTTCTGGTCCGGATTGCCCGCGGATGAAATACTCTCCTGCCTGGTCGCCGCCGGCATCCCGGCGTGCCACTCCTTCTCCGCCGGCACTTTCGTCTGCAACGACCTCTTCTACAGGTTCATGTCCGGCTTGAGGGGAAAGAAACGCAAGCCGCTCGCTGGATTCATCCACGTGCCTCCGTTGCCCGCGCCCGGGATTGCGGGAATGCCTCTGGAAACCATCGCGAGAAGCCTCGAGATTGCCGTCTCCTGCTGCGCCCCCCTGGCGGCGAAATGACCCTGTAGTCGTATAAATAAACCGCCGTTCCATGGAACTCTCGAAGAACAGCAATGGCGTCTTCAGCATGGCTCGCCGGAGCGGCCCACGGAGACCAGGCCGTGAGCTGTTTCCTGCTGCGCTGTCCCGTCAGATACTTCCGGGATTCTGACTTGACGATTCGGCCCGTTGACCGCCGATCTCGCTTCTCAGCGCCGCATGGAACATGCGCACGTTCCCTTCCGACAGGTCGTAGAGGTCGCCGGGCTTGCTGCGGGCGAGAACGGTCGCGAGAAGGCCGTCTATCGCGTCGCGTGAAGCCCCGTCCACTGAAGCCTTGATGATGATTGATGCGAGGTCCGCGAGGTCGCACGCGTCGAAGGTTGCACCTTTGCCGCGGTAGAACGACGCGCCGAGCGTGATTACCGGCTTGTAATAGGCCAGCGCCTCGAAGCCGACCTTGGAATTGATGGTAATCACGGCCTCGGCGCCGCGTATCACTTCGTGCGAGCTCACGGAAGGGTGAAGTATAAGGACGTTCGGCAGCTTCGCGAGCCTCCGCATCATGCCGAAGGGATACCAGCCGATGGACACGGGGTGCTCCTTGATGAGCAGGTTCAATCCCTGGGGAAGGGCCCTGGAAATCATCTCGACTACGTATTCCTGCTTGAAGAACTGCGGAGCCCGCACAAGGATTTGCAGGTCGTACGGCATGTGAAGGGGGAAGTAGACGTATTTCCCGGCGCCGGGATCCGGCTTCACGTAATAGGGCGAAAGCAGCGTCCGCCTTGCCACGCTTTTGAGATATCGCATGGCGAGCTTCCTGGTGGAGAACGTCTCTTCGAAGCGGTTAATGAAGACTTTCCTGTGGATGATGCGAATCAGCTTCCTGAACGTGTTCGGATTGATGACGTTGAAGAACGTCGCGTCCCTGTAGTAGGCCTTGTCCTTGTGCGGGACCAGGAGTCCCGGGGAGGACGTGATTCCCGACACGTATTCGCGGACCGCCCCGAGTTCCGCGGGGGAGAGCTCTGATCCGCGGCGCGGGGGGCCGAAGTCGACCGACATGGAGTCCTTCGCGAAGACCACGGTGTTCCTGACGGGCCCGGGCTCAACGAAATGGTGGGGGATTCCGAGCTTCCTCGCGATGTTGTATACGGCCTGGCATTCAATCCATCCGCCGGTCTCCTCAACGACCGCGCGGACCTCGTTCGTGTCGAAGAACTCCCTGCAGGTCCGGAGGTAGTCCGCGCTCTTCTGGACGAGCCTCTCCTCGTCGTAGCGCTCCGTGGACTGCATCTCGTGCATGTAGAGGTTCCTGAGGCTTATGAGACCGTATTCGCTCTCGAGGGAGCGGATTTCCTCCGCCGACGGGAAAGGCCTATGCCTTGCCCTGATCTCCCGCGGCACGCAGAAGACGTCTGCTCCGCGCCTCGCCAGCGGGACCGCGGCTTCCTCCATGGCGGGCATGAATCCGATTCTGAGCCCTTCTTTCTCGAAAAGGCCCGCGACGAGGTCCCAGAACCTCCCGTGCGACTCCCTGATCATTCCGGCGAACAGGACGTCGTACTTCATCGCCCGACCGCCTTATTAATGAACCGGGCAATCTCGTCCCTGAACCGGGGCCTCGAGAACCTGATCGTGTTCCTGCGGACGGCCTCCCGGTCCCGGAACGCGCCCTCCTCCCTGATGAAGCGCTCCACCGCGGCGGCCAGGCATTCGGCCGTCTGCTCGCGGAAGAACACGCCCGTGGGCTGCTCCCCCTCCGGCGCGTCGCCCAGACCAGCGACGGTCTCGAGCGCCCCGCCCGCGCCGTACGCGATGACCGGCCTCCCGCTGGCCTGCGCCTCGAGCGGAGTGATTCCGAAATCCTCCTCGCCCGGGAACACGAATGCGCGGCAGGAAGCGTAGCGGCGGGCGAGGACCGCATGGTCCTGCCAGCCGAGGAACTGCACGTTCCCACGGGCCATCGACCTGAGCCGCTCCTCCTCCGGCCCGGCTCCGATGACTACGAGCGGAAGGCCGAGCATGTTGAACGCGGACACGGCCAGATCGACCCGCTTGTACGGCACCAGCGCGGAAACCATCAGGAAAAATCCCCCATCCTCGCCGCCGGGCCTGTAGGCGTCCAAATCGACCGGGGGGTATATGACCTCGCTGTCCCTTCGGTAGTAGAGCTCCACCCGCCTCGCGACGTGCCTCGAAATCGCCGCGAACCTGTCCACCCTGGCCGAGGACGCCACGTCCCATGCCCTGAGCCGGTTCATGAAGAAGGGGACGAGCAACCGCGAGGCCAGCCCGGATTTGCCGCCGGGGAAATATTCGTGGTACATGTCCCACGCGTAACGCATGGGAGTGTAGATGTAGCAGACGTGGACGGACGCCGGCGGCGGTATCACTCCCTTGGCGGCGCAGTGGGAGGAGGAGAGGACGAGTTCGTACCCTCTCAGATCGAAGCCTTCGACCGCAAGGGGGAAGAGGGGAAGATAGCGCCGGAACCCTGCCTTCGCCCCGGGCAGCCTGCCGATGAAGGAGGTCTTTATCCTCATCCGCTCGATGGCAGGCGACGCGCTCCCGGGATCGTGCACTAGCGTGAACAGGTCGGCGTCCGGGAACAGCTCGCAGAACACCTCCAGGCACTTCTCGCCGCCCCTCATGCCCGTGAGCCAGTCGTGTATAATGGCCGTCTTCATGCCGCCGAGAGCTTACTGTTTCCGGGTTCGAATCGCAATCTCGCTCCGCCGCCGCGGGCGGACGCCCGCAAGCCCGCGCTCCGGATACGGCTTCATCTCTTAATGAAAACACTCTTGCAGAAATTGAAAGGCATTCGAGAAAGGCACGCGCGGAGCGGTGATGTATCCCGGACGAGCCTTTGCTTGCATCGATGTTTGGTTCCGGCTTCGTCAGGGTTGTGCTCACTTCCGCAGTGAACGGGACCGTGCTACCTGCCGAGCCGGACTTTCTGCACCCTGTACATGCGGACGTCGAGCGCGTCGCGCCGGCTGTGAAGCAGCCAGGATGCCCTGAGCTCGTAACCCGGAGGAGCCCATCGCGAATCCGTCGACCTGAAATGCTCCAGGACCCCCCCGTGGAATTCCGGCAATATCGGGTCATTCAGATCGACGATGAGAAAATCCGCCTTCTGCGCCTCTATGTATTCACGCACCTCCGCCGGGCCTCCAAGGGGCGGGAACTCAATCTGCGCGCATCCGGCGTAGTAGGGGACCCTCGCCATGGTGGAAACGATGCGCGCCCCGCCGCCCGCTATGAGGGCGACCTCGCGGGCCATCTCCTTTTCGAACAGCTTGTCCGCCCTCTTCGGCAGCACCTCCGGGATGGACGACGCCGCGACGGCGACCGCGGATGCGCACAGGAGGAATTTCAAGGCGCCCTCCGCCGAAATGCGCGGGACCGCCCTCTCGGCCAGCCCGGCCGCCGCGGCTTCTTCCACCGCGATGGCCTTCATTTTCAGGTAAACACCGACCGCGGCCGCCAACAGCGTCAGTCCTGCTGCCAGCGCCCCCAGGAACGCCGTGCGGTAGTTGCGCCCGGACCACTCGCGGCGCGCGGCGCGGTCCACGACGTAGAAGAACAGGAAGATAAAGATGC
>DYIT01000034.1 GCA_020723505.1 Candidatus Kuenenia stuttgartensis | reverse complement strand
TCACGCGCTCCGCCCCGAAGGAACGCGCTTCGCGTGTCCTTCAGGGCTCCGCGCGCGGGAAGTCGGAACTAAGAAAAATAGCCTAAACTGACAGCCTATCCATGAGATACACTCATGTACGCAAGAAATCCTTTCAGTTTCTACAATGAAAAAAGGACGAAGCGACTACAAGCATGCAAATCCGGTGCCCGGCGCGCGCATGACATGGCGCCGCACGCTTGTGGAAATTCAATGGAGGCAGGATGTTGCGGAAAGGCCGCCGCACGCCGCCCGGACCCATTCCGCATGGGATACATTGCGGTCACGACGTTACCACTGCGCGAAAATCACGCCATCCTGGACGGCTGGCCGGTTGACTGGAGCACGGTGCGCCAGAGGTCTCCGTCAGGATCTATGACCTTGGTCTTCGACACGGCTTCGCGAATCGGGACGTGCGTGAACATGTTGTGCCACAGCCCCACGACCATCCCCGTCCGGCCGCTCACGCCCGCATGTATCGCGTTCTGCGCGAGGTTGGAGCAGAACATCGAATCGTTCGGATTCGCCGGAGCGCTTCGGATTATGTAGCTCGGGTCGATGTACTTCAGATTGTGCTTCACGCCTGCCTTGTCAAGGCCCTCGGCGATTGCTTTCTTGAGGAACAGGCCGATGTCCCCGAGCTTGACGTTGCCGGACGCGTCCTTCCCCCGGTCGCCGCCCCCGAGGACCTCCTGCCCGGCGCCTTCGGCCACGACGATTACCGCGTGGCTCCGCCTCTGGAGCCTCTTCAGAAGCCAGGAGATGAGCCCCCTCTCTCCGTCCATACTGAAAGGGACCTCGGGAATCAGCACGCAGTTCACGTCGGCCTCTGCCACCGCGGCCGTCGCGGCGATGTAACCGGAATTGCGGCCCATGAGCCTCACGAGCCCTATGCCGTTCGGATACCCCACTGCCTCGGTATGGGCAGCGCGTATGACCTGCTGCGCGATTGAGAACGCGGTCTCGAATCCGAAAGTCCTCTCGACGAGCAGGATGTCGTTGTCAATGGTTTTGGGGACGCAAATCACGGCGATTTTAAGCCCGCGATTCATAATCTCGTCGTAGATCCTCTGCGCCCCCCTCAACGTGCCGTCCCCGCCAATCGTGAAGAAGAGGCTTATGCCCATCCTCTCGAGCGTGTCCACTATCACCGCCGGGTCCTGCTCGCCGCGCGAAGAGCCGAGAAACGAACCTCCGTCATGATGGATGCCGTCGACCACCTCGGGCGAGAGGTCGACCGCCGGATGCCCCGCCTCGGCCACGAGCCCCTCGTAGCCGTACCTGAATCCGAATATGTTCTTCACGCCATAGTTGTAGTGCAGGACCATCACGAGCGAGCGAATCACGTTGTTGATGCCCGGACACAGGCCTCCACACGTCACGATGCCGGCTTTCAGCTTGCTCGGGTCGAAATAAATCAGCTCCCGCGCGCCGGCCTTCTCGAACGACATCTCGGACTCCGGTCCCTTCTTCTCGCCGGGCCGCACCGAGGCGTCGTACACCACGCGCATGTCGTCCGGCGTGAACCTGTACGGCCGTCCGGCCAGGTCCGAAGCCTTCTTGAGCGGGGAGACGATTCTCGCATTCCCAAGTCTCGATATAGTCAGGTCCATTCGATGAATCCTCAGGATTTGCCCGCGGAATATCTCCGCGAGGCGTGCAAATCCATTTTCCGCTCAGCGGGGATCCGGGAAAAAGGAATCCGCTAGCAATGATGGAATTCTACCCGCAATCACGGCAAAGTCCATATCCGGCAAGTCAACCCAGCCGTGAAGAGCTGATAGTCACTTAATGGTGAGATTGCAGCAGAAGTTGAAAGGAGTTGCTGACAGGCACGCGCGAAGCGCGTGACATAACCCGGACATGCCGGAACATCAAATGCTGTTTGGTTCCGGCTTGTCCGGGTTATGGATTGATTCAGAGCCTTCGCCGCGTAAGGCCGGCTCTGAATCTGCACTCCTCCATCACCCCGCGAGGTATGAGCCAAAGGCCAATGCCTGCAAGGAGCGGGATTATGATGATGTCGTCGAGCTGCCCGAGAACGGGGATGAAGTCCGGAATGAGGTCGAATGGCAGGAACGCATAAATCACGGCAAGGACGAGGAACACCTTGGCCGAGACGGGCGTCCGGGGATGGCGCAACGCAAGGCGGAGGGCGCCGACCTCGGTCCTTGCGGAATCCGCAAGCCCGGAAAGCCTACTCATCAACGATTTCGCATCCATGGCGGCGGAACGCATTCCTCAAGGCCAAGACCCGTCTCCGGCATGGGGATCACGACCCTTTCCTGTGTCCGCCCGGGGAATCATTGTAGGCGAACAGATGCTCATAGACCTCGTAGCCGGTCTTGTTCATTCCGAGCCTCTCGTACGTCTCGCGCGCCTTGGCGTTCCTCTTGTCGACGTACACCCTGAGCCCGCAGATTCCGCCCCTCGAAGACGCCATGTCCTTCACGCGGTCGTAGAGCGCCCTGAATACCCCCTTGCGGCGGAACTTGGGCTTCACGTAAAGGCTCTGGATCCACCAGTAGATTCCATCCCGCCAGTCGCTCCATTCGCTCGTGACCATGAGCATACCCGAGATTTCCTGCCCCGATTCGGCCACGAGATAGAAGCCGTGCTCCGGGGACGCCATCAGGTCGCGCACTCCGGAAAGAACGATCGAGCGGTCGAGCTTCAGCCGTTCGGTCTCGTCCGCAAGAGAGATGTTGAATCCAGCGAGGATCTCCGCGTCCTGAGGTTTCCCGTACCTGATGTCGATTTCTTCCATTCCATGCATCCGAAAAAAGCCCGGAACCCGGCCCTATTGAATGCCGGATCGCAGCGCCTGGCAAGATTAATCCCCAGAGGGCCCCAATTCGAAATCTCAACCAAGCGACTAGTACACTTTCCCCCCGGAGTCGGCGAAAGCCTTGAGCGCCTCGCAGGCCTGCTTCCTGAGGACGTCCGTCCCCACCGATATCCCGCGCTTTCCGAGCTCGCGGATCCATCTGCGGGGCATCGGGCCCTCGTCGAACCCGGCAATCCGCTCCACGTCGCTTCTCCTGGCCGCGCACACGAGCCTGCTTATCCCGGACCACGCCAGGGCGCCGAAGCACATCGAGCATGGCTGTGCCGACGCGGCGAGCACGTGGCTGCGCGGCGGATTAAGATCGAGCCTGTGGGTCCCCAGGGCGGATTGGGCGAGACAAATCGCGAGAATCTCCGCGTGGGCCGCCGAGAATCCGCCTGCGACGACCATGTTGACTCCGGCGGACACCAGACGGCCGCTGCCTGCCTCGAAAACAGCCGCTCCGAACGGGCCGCCCCCCCGTTTCACGACGTTGAGCATGGCGAGCTCGACGGCGAAGGCCGCCATTTCCTCGTCCGAGACCCTTGCACCGCATTCCTCCGACGCCCTGCGAACCCAGCCCGGAAGCTTCAGTGAAAACGCCGCTGGAAAACTCATCTTGACGATGCATCCTGGCACGCGCACTTCAGCGTCAATCCAGGAAATCGATGGATCCCTTTTCGCCGCTGAGAACGCTGAATCCTCCGGCTTGTCCGCGAGGATAAGAAACGTCGTTGGGAACCCGAATCGTCCCCTTCGCACGCGCGAAGCGCGTGATATGACGCGGACAAGCCTCGTATCTCAGACCACGCATTCCGGCTTGTCCGCGTTATTTGTCCTCGTATTTGAAGGAGACCTTGAGCTTCGTCCTGTAGTTGACCACCTTCCCGTCTTCAATCTGCATGTCGAACTCGGTGACTTCGGCGATTCTCATGTCCCTTACGCTCTTCGCTGCCATGGCGACCGCGGCAGCGGCGGCTTTTTCCCAGGAATCCTTGCTCGTCCCGATGATCTCGATGATTTTGTACACGCTGTTGCTCACATGAACCTCCTGCGCAGCACGCGTAAAAGAAAAAAGTCCTCGGGGATTCTAACCCGACCAGGTCCGCGGTGGCAAGAGGTTTGCCCTGCCGGCAGCGATGAAGAGCCATACGCGTAGCGCCTGTCTGCGCCGCGACGCCAGGTGCTCCTGCTCGGCACAGGCATGGTAGGCAGGTCGACAACTCGTAATAATCGGCAGAGAAAGGTCTTTCCATCGCCGCCTTGCCGTGTCAGGAATACTCCGGCGGCTCCCACAGAGAGCGTTTCCATCCCGACTTTTCAGGGTCGCGGGGTCGTCGGGTCTTGGGGTCGGGTCTTGGGGTCGTATATTGAATGTTGACTTGGCGCTTAGGAGGCATGACTCCTTCCTGTTGGATTCCGCGGGAATCGGGGGTAAGGAAAAAAAACCGCCAAAATAAGGATTGGCCCGATTATGGAAACCGGCAAGAAAAATGTAACATAGAATGGTCGGATGACAGGCTTTGAAGATTGGAGGAAATCCTTGGAGTTCCAGGCGTTTTCATTGCGGATGGAATCTGGAGCCGCCCGGCAGGCGTTCGCGGCGCTGCTCCTGTTTGCATTCCTCCTCTCCGGAACGACGCATGCCGAGGAAGCCCCGCCCTCCCCGGGGGCTGCTGAAGAGAAGCCTCCCGGCGTCCTGAAAGCCGCCGACAAGACGGCAAGGCTCCTTTCCCTGGTCAGGGAGCTCAGGGAAGGCAGGCTCAGATACCAGTCCGACCTTCAGGGGAGGCAGAGGAAGCTGTCGGAAATCAAGGCGAGGAAGGGGGAACTCGAACTCAGGCTGGCCGCCCTAAGGAGGACAGCCGAGGAGAACAGGGAGAAGGAAAAACGCCTCGAGGAGAACGCAGCCGGCCTCAAGAAGTCGCTCGATCTCAGGAACGCCGGGATTGCGGCCTGCGTTTCGGAGATGAAGTCCGCGGCGGACCGAATCAGGAGATTCGTCCTGAACGGATTTCCGTTCGAAGTCGAGGAGCGCGCTAAGCCCATCGCCGAGTTCGGCGACGGCGCCGCCGCTGCCGATCCGCTAGCGTCCGCGAATTCGCTTCAGAGGGCTTTCGACTACGAGATTTCCCTGGGAGCGACGAGTTCCGCCTTCCAGGGACGAATATCCATCGATTCCGAGCGGCCCAAGACCAGGTACATGAGAATCGGCCTCGCCTACATGGCTTTCGTCACCGAAACCGGGGACGAGGCGGGGATTCTCGAATACGCCCAGGGCGGGCTCAAGGGCGGGCCCGGCTTCGTCTGGAGATCAGGGTTCGACTACCTCACGAGGCTCAAGCTGCGGAACGCGGTCGAGATGGCCGAGAAGCGCCGCCCTCCGGCGATTCTGACGCTCCCGGTAAACCTCGGCATAGTCAGGACCCCGGCGACCGCCGGGGATCCGAATCCCCCCGGCGGGAAGCCTGACGGGAGGGGGGGGAACAGATGAAGGCGTTTTCCCCCTGGACGGTCCTGATTGTCGCGGCTTCGGCCGCGCTGGTCTTTGCATGCCTCGCGCAGCCTGCGGCGTCGGAGGAGACGCCGGAGGACGCCTCCATCGACAGGGCAATCGCGGAAGCCGCCGCGGAGCTTGACGCTGAGAGGGCGGACTGGAAGAAGGCCGAAGCCGAGTTCGAATCGGCCAAGGCTGCGCTGGGGTCCGAAATCGAGGCGCTGGAGAGGGATATTCTGGCCCTCGCGGGGACCATTGAAGCGCAGGAGCGGAAGGCCGCGGAACTCGCCGCTTCCTGCGAGGAAATCGCCCGCGTCGAGGAGGAATCGGGGAGGAAGCTCGACGCGCTCGCAGCGTTCGCGGCGCAGGGGATTGAGTCGATGAAGACCGTCCTCGAAATCTCGGTCCCCCATTCGGAAAGGGACGCAAGGATTGCGTTCCTGTCCCGGCTCGATGCGGATGCCAGGGCGGGGTCGAGCCCCGCTTCGCTCGTTTCCGGCTATTTCAGGCTCATGGCCGAGGAAGCCGAACTCGGCTCGTCCTCGGAAGTCTTCCGCAGCCCGGTGCTGCTCGACTCCGGTGAGCAGAAGGAGGCGGACGTGCTCAGGCTCGGCCGCATCTTCTGCGGATACGTGACGGCGGACCGGAAACAGGCCGGGCTCCTTTTCAGGTCCTCGGGCGACAAGGCCGGCTGGAGCTGGAAGGAGGGCGAGGAGGGCCTCGTGGGCACGATGTCTGAGGCCGTGGACGCGTGCGGGAATCCGGATCGGCGGGTCGGCCTGCCCCTGGACGTCACGATGGACCTTCCGCCCGAAATGCTCGGCGGCGGAAAGGACATTGCGACCTTCCTCATCAGCGGCGGGCCGGTGATGATACCCCTTCTGCTTTCCGGCCTGGCCGCGCTGCTCATGATCCTCGAAAGGCTCGCGTTCCTGGCCCTCAACAGGCCTCATGCGTCGCTTGTAGAGAAGGCTGTC
Organism: Candidatus Kuenenia stuttgartensis; assembly: GCA_020723505.1. Classification (GTDB taxonomy): domain Bacteria; phylum Planctomycetota; class JAKEIC01; order JAKEIC01; family DYIT01; genus DYIT01. Next base: position 32,715 of record DYIT01000034.1, on the reverse strand, counting down.
CTTCTCCCCCTCAAGTCCGGGAACGTCGAGGCCGCGGAAGCCGGGCTCAAGCCTATCAGGGGCCCGCTGGCAAGGCCGCTCAGGGCCGGGATGGCCGCGCGCGGCCTCGGCCAGGGGGCGATCGAGGCCGCATTCACGGCCGCCGCATCGGCCGAAATGGCGTCGCTCGAGAGGTTCCTCTCGGCAATCGCCGCGATGGCCGTCGTCGCTCCGCTTCTCGGGCTTCTCGGGACCGTGACCGGGATGATTTCCACATTCGACGTCATCACGATTTTCGGAACCGGCGACCCCAGGCTTCTTTCGGGCGGGATTTCCGAGGCGCTCGTCACGACCGAGGTGGGCCTGATCATCGCCATCCCCGTGATGCTCGTCCATTCCTGGCTCTCGACAAGGGCGACTTCGCTCGTGCAGCGCATCGAGATAGCCGGCGCATCCATGGTCAGTTCCCTCTGCTCCCGGAATCGTGATCCCGGCGAGGGAGGAGAATCCGCATGATTGAGATGGTATGGGAGAAGATTGCCCAGGGAGGCCTGCTCATGGCTCCGATAGCGGCTTTATCCTTCGCCGCGTGGGTGATCATCATCGAGAGGTGGCTTTTCCTGAGGCGTTCCATCGCATGCAACCGCAAAGCGCACGAGCGGCTCGCTTCATCCATGGCGGCGCTTGACGCCGCGGGGCTTCCTGCATCGTCGGCCGCGAGGGCGCTCGCGGCGTCGAGACCGCGGAGGAAGTCCGATTTCGAGCTCGCGGCGTGGGAGTTGCGGCTTTCCGCAAGGGCCGCGTCCCGCCTCGGAATCGAGACTATCGGCCGGCTCGCCGCCACCGCGCCGCTCATCGGGCTTTTGGGCACGGTCTCGGGCATGATTTGCACGTTCGACGCCATGGCGGCGCACGGGTCCGGAAATCCCCGGGCGATGGCAGAGGGAATCTCCCTCGCCCTAATCACCACCGAAGCCGGTCTCATGGCCGCCATCCCCGCCATGCTGGCGCGGGCATTTCTCGAAAGGATGGCAAAACGCGCCTCGGCCTGGATAGACGCTTCGATTGAAAGCGCGGGCGAAATCCTCTTCCCGGAGAGCCGCCGTGATTGACCTTTCCTCCAAACTCGGGAAGAAGGGCGGAGGGGCCGAAATCAACATGGCCCCCCTCATCGACATGGTCTTTCTCCTCCTGATTTTCTTCCTCGTCACGACGAGCTTCTCGCGGGAAACCGGCGTGGAGGTCAAGAGGCCGAAAGCCGTCTCGGCCTCCGAGCTCGGATCGAACAGCATCCTCGTCTCCATCACCAGGGACGGCCGCATCTTCATGCACAACCGCCGCGTGGCCCTCGCGGAGATGGCAACGCTCGTGCGCGAGCAGCTCAGGAGCGACCGCATGAGGCCCGTGGTGATTATCGCCGACAAGGGGTCGGACACAGGGACGCTGATAGACGTCATGGACGAGTGCGGCCTAGCAGGCGCGAGGAACGTCTCGATTGCGGCAGCCGCCGAGAAAGGGAAATGACATGGGCGGGTTCCTCCGGTTCGCCGCGGCGTTCGCCGCCGCCGTCCTCGTCAACGCGGCAATCTTCCTCTTCATGGGTGGCATGAACCTTGGAGGGCGGGAGCAGGCAAGGCCCCTCGATAACAAGGCGCCGAGGCTGTTCGCCGTCAGGAAGATCCGCGAGGCTCCTACGCCCCCGAGGAAGACCGCGGCTCCCGCGCCGGCCGGCAGGACCGAGCCCAGGGAGAAGGCGCAGCGGCAGGAGACACGCGCTGCGGCTCCCCGCGCCGGCGCACGAATCGAGTCGCGCCTCACGCCCGTCGAGGCCCCTTTCATGGCCGGCATCTCCGCTCCGGTCCCGTCCGAGCTCTTCAGGCCCGACGTCTTCGACGCGCCCCCGGTAATCGAGGACAAGCCCGCAGTCCCCCGGCCTTCCGGGAACCCGGTCTCGAGCCAGGAACTCGACGACCCGCCGGAGGTTGCGGTCAGGGTGAAGCCCGAATACCCGACATGGGCAGCCGACAGGGGAGTGACCGGATCGGTGACCCTCAAGTTCCTCGTCACGGCCGAGGGCGTGCCCGAGGATATCGTGGTCCTCAAGTGGACCGGCGACGAGGATTTCGCGGACGCGGCCCGCAAGGCCGTCCGGCAGTGGAGATTCAAGCCCGGCACCAGGGGCGGCAAGCCGGTTTCCTTCTGGTGCAGGATTTCAGTGAGATTCGAGAAATGAGCGCTGTCTTTCTGCGCAAATCAGCGCAGGACTTTCGAGCCTGATTCACATGATATTCAATCTGATTGAGATGATTTCAGCTGGCATGGAATCCAGACTTCCCGCAGCCAGAAAAGACGAGCCCGATTATTCGGATCAGTTGGGCGCGAAGAGCCGTCTGGCGAATCACGCTCGGACAAACCGGTCGCCACGCGGTTTGGGGCATTGCGTTCTCCTGCTTCTCGGCATCGCCGCCGTATGCCCGCCGGTTGCGCAGGCCTCGCCCGGAGAAAAGGAGTTCATCGCGCTGGTCAAGACGGCCAACGACCTGTACCGGGACGGGGATTTCTCCGGCGCCGCGCTGCGGTATTCCAAAGCCCTGGAAATAAGGGAAGACCCCCAGGTCAGGTTCAACCTGGGCAACTCCCTGTACCGGACCGGGGACATGAAGGGAGCGGTCCAGGCCTTCGGCAAGGCAATCGAGCTCAAGCCGGATTTCGCCGAAGCCGCCTGCAATCTGGGCATGGTTCTTTTCGAGCTCAAGGATTACAAGGGCACTCTCGAGGCATTGAAGGCCGCAGGCGTCGGGGCCGCGATCCTGAGGATAAGGGCCGCGTGCTTCGAACGAATGGGCGATCTGGGCTCGGCGCTCTTCGCGCTTGAGCAGGGGAGCCAGATTGCGCCGGGCGACGTGGACATAAGGACGGCGAGAGGGGCGGTGCTCTACAGGATGAGGCGTTTTTCCGAGGCCGCGGAAGCGTTCCGTTTCGTACTCGCCTCGAAGCCCGCGGACGCCGACGCATGGAAGCACCTCGGCTACAGCCTCGCGGGGTCCTTGAACGCGTCGGACGCGGCCGAGGCGCTGGAAATGGCCCTGAGGCTGTCGGCCGGGCCCAATCCCGGGGTGGCCGCACTCCTTGGCGACCTCTACGTGGAGATGGGCCTGTTCAGGCAGGCGGCGAAGATGTACGCCTCCGCCGCGGGGGACGGCGGGAGAAGCCCCGGATTCCTGCTCAGGGAGGCGAACCTCTTCATCAAATCCGGAGAAACCGCCGCGGCTGCCGCCTCGCTCAGGGCCGCGCTCGAAAAGGACCCGGGACTCGCGAACGCCAGGGTTGTTCTCGGGGACCTCGCTCTCGATGAACGCTCCTTCGCCGAAGCCGAGGGGCACTTCGCCGATGCCGCTGCATCCAAGGACGCGTCGGTCTCGTCGAGGGCGCTCCGGGGCCTGGGAGACTGCCGCGCAGCCGCGGGCGACCTCAAGCAGGCCATGGAATACTACGGCAAATCCTGCGCTACCGACCCCGCGTATTCGAAGCCGTACTCGGGACAGGGCCGGGTGCATTTCCTCAACGGCGACTATGCGAAAGCCGCCTCGCTGTTCAGGACCGCCCTCGAGCTCGATTCCGCGGACAGCGCGGCCGCCGGGATGCTCGACGAGGCCATGAGGGCGCTGAACAGGGGGAAGTGAGGGGCAATCTACAGCCGCCATTTCCCTGTTTCTCCCTCATCCCCGGATGCAGTCGTGAACGGGATATGTTAAATTCTTGTCCAGGCGGTCATTCGTTTCTGCGTTCCGGAGCTTGGCGGGGGAGTGATCATGGCCGGGACCGTTGCTCGCGGGCATTTCGGATTTCCAGTGCTCCTTGCCGTGCTGATCGCGGCGGTCGGCTGTTCGAACGGCGGTCCGGCGCCAGGCCCGTCTCCGGAGGCCACGCGGATTCCAGCCGAGTCCAGAGCCGAGGCCGAAGCCGGCGACGCGCCTGCGGCGGAGTGCGCCCCGCTCGACGTGGAAGGCTGTCTCGCGGACCAGCTGCCCAAGGAGGACCCGGTGCGCGAGCCGTCGGGCCTCGGGTCATGGTTCCCTTCGTCCAGGGACGGGCTTCTCAGGGAAGTGAACGGATTCCTCTCGGCCGCAAGGACCGCGGCAACGGCAGGCGACCCCGTCGCCCTGATCGCGCCTCATGCAGGATACGCGTTTTGCGGCCCCGTGGCAGCCGAGGCATACAGGAGGATTGCCGGGAAGCCGTACGAGACCGTCATAATCGTCGGGCCCTGCCACCAGTACCCCCTCGACGGCATTTCCGTGGAGACCGAGGGGAGCTACGGGACGCCTCTTGGCACGGTACCGATAGACTCGGGCATCGCGAAGGCGCTGATTTCCGACAAGGACGGGAGAATCAGGCGAATCCCCGAAGCCCACGCGAAGGAGCACAGCATCCAGAACCATGTGCCTCTCCTCCAGTGCGTCCTCCGGAAGTTCAGGATCGTGCCCGTGCTTATCAACGCTGCGGATCCCGACGACTATTCAATCCTCGCCAGGGCTCTCCATGCCGCCGTTGCCGGGTCCGGGAAGAAGGTGCTCCTGGTCGCGAGCACCGACCTGAGCCATTTCCCCTCCGCCAAGGACGCGGCGACCGCGGACCGGGAGATCACCGACGCGTTCCGGACCATGGACGAGAAGTACATCCTGGACAGGAACAACGCACTACTGAAGAGGAGAATACCGGGGCTTTCCTGCGCGGCATGCGGGATTGACGCGGTCATTCCCGTCGTCATGGCAGCGAAGATGCTCGGCGCGAACAAGCTCGACATCCTCGACCTGCGCAATTCTTTCGACGTCGCCCGGAAGGACGCCTCGAGGGTCGTCGGTTACACCGCCTGCATCATCTGCAAGGTCGCTTCGGAGGGAATAGATTTGGAATCAAGGAAGAAACTGCTCGAAATCGCCCGAAAGACGCTCGAGGCCGTGCTTGGAGGAAAGCAGGTCCCGCAGTTCGACGTGAAGGAACCGGAGCTCTTGAAGCACGGCGGAGCGTTCGTCACGCTCAAGAACCAGGGCGAACTCCGAGGCTGCATAGGGAAGTATCCGGAGGAGGGCGGGAAGACGCCCCTATGGAAAGTCGTTTCGGAGATGGCGGTCGCCTCTGCCCTGCACGACTACAGGTTCGAAGGAGAGCATCCGGACCTCAAGGAGCTGGAGGACATCGATATCGAGATTTCCGTGCTTTCAATCCCGAGAAGGGTGAAGAGCGCGGACGACGTCGTGCTCGGGAAGCACGGCGTCATCGTCAAGAAAGGGTTCCGCCAGGGGACCTACCTCCCCCAGGTGGCGCTGGAAACCGGCTGGACCAAGGAGCAGTTCCTGTCCAGCCTCTGCTCGAGCAAGGCCGGCCTGCAGTCGGACGCCTGGAAGAACGACCCGGCCGCCGAAATCTGGATTTACGACGCTGACGTGTTCCACGAGTGAGCAGGGGTGGTCAACGGGTTCTATGGGACCTAGCGGTCCTATTGAACACTCTCCCCCCCCAGTCCGGTCGCGAGAACCCCCTGCGCTCCCGACGCGGTAAGCGCCCGGGCGACCGCCTGGGCGTCCTCGTCCATCACGCACGCAATCATGTAGCCCCCGCCGCCCGCGCCCGTAAGCTTCGCCCCGAGGGCCCCCGCCTCCCTCGCGACCGCGCAGAGCGAGTCCAGAGCCGGCGTCGACACCCCAACCGCCGACAGGAGCATCTGGTTCCGGTCCATCAGCCTGCCCAGCGCCCGGGCGTCGCCCGATACGAGCGCCTTGACGGCCAGTTCGGCGATCTCCTCGAACGACGAGAGAATCCACTCCCCTGGAGCTCCGAGCTTCCCGCGGGCCAGCGAAACCATCGAGGCAGTCGGCGGGGCGGGGCCTGAATCCGCCAGCACGAAGGTCAGGCGGCCTGGATCCACGAACCGCGGCGGGCTGCCTTTCCGGAAATGCACGGCCTTCTCGAATGCGACGGTCGCGTTGTCCACTCCCGAGGGGTTTCCGTGGTGAATCTTCTCGATTTCGAACGCGATGGCGCTCGCGGTTTCGGGCGGCAGGTCGAGGCCTGCGAACCCCGCAAGCGCCCTCGCGCATGCGACCGAGACCGCGGCGCCGCTTCCCAGGCCCCGCGCGGGAGGGATGGATGACTCGACCCTGAGCTTGAGGCGGTCGAATCCGATTCCCAGGGCGCCTGAAGTCTCCCTGAGGATCGCGGCGAGGTGCTCGAGCCCTCCCGGGAATCCCGGAGCGCCCGGCTCCCCGGCCAGGCCGAGGTCCGGGGCCTCAATCGTCACGCCGGACTTCGCGGAATCGACTCCGGCCCGCGCCCTCAGGGAGCGGACCGGTATGCACACGGCGGGCATTCCGTAGACCGCGGCATGCTCGCCCGCCAGGATGGCCTTCGCGCATGCGGAGGCTTCGAACGCCCTCTTTCGACCTTTCGCAAGCTGACGCATATTTATGTGCGGCCGCCCGGCGACCGCCATGCCGCCGGGTTCGTCTGCTACTTCCCCTTCATGACCTGCCTGATTATCTCCCTGGCGCGGTCGAACCTGATTCTCCCTTCGCGAATCATCTGGTCCGCGACCTCGAGCGCGAGTTCTCCGAGGGCTCCTGCGCTCAGGGCGACGTTCCGCGCGTGAAGCTCCATGTGGCCCTTCTGAATGCCCACGGTGACGAGCGCCCTCAACGCCGCGAGGTTCTGGACGAGCCCCAATGCGGCCGCGACCTCCGCCAGCTCGGAAGCCGAGGATACCCCGAGAATCCTGCGGGTCACGGCTACGCCGGGATGCACGGATGCGACGCCGCCGATGAGCCCCACGGCCATGGGCAGCTCGATTCTGCCTTCCAGGAAACCGTCCCCGGCCACGCTCCACACGGCGAGCGGCTTGTAGGACCCGCTCCTCGCGGCCCAGGAGTGCGCGCCCGCCTCCACGGCCCTCCAGTCGTTTCCGGTAGCAATCATGAGGGCGTCTATGCCGTTCATGATGCCTTTGTTGTGCGTCGCCGCCCTGTAGGGGTCAATTTCGGCGAACTCGGACGCGAGCGCGATTCTCCGCGCTACTTCCGCGCCGGGAATCCCGGGACTCTCGAGCGGAAGGGGCGCGACCCTGGCGGACGCCCTCGCGGTCCTGCGGTCCGCGAGGTTGGACACGATTTTGCACAGGACCTCGCCGCCGGCGAGAATCGCCAGGGACGGGGACACAGCCTCGGCCATGGTATTGACCACGTTCGCGCCCATGGCGTCGCGCACGTCCACGATAAGATGCACCACGAGCATGTCGCCGCCCTTGCGCGGGAGCCTGCGGATTTCGATGTCCCTGGCGCCGCCGCCGAGAGACTTGAGCGTCGGGTCCTGCCTGTCGGCCGTCTCGAGGATTGAGGCCTTCTCCCCGGTCAGCCTTGCCATGGCGGCGTCGAAGTCCCTGATTCCGGTCAGACAGATCTGCGCGATCATCTCGGGCGCGGAGCTCTCGGCATGGAGCGAACCGCCTTCGCGGATGATTTTCGCCGCGTTTGACGCCGCAGCCACAACGGACGTCTCCTCCACGCCCATGGGAATCAGGTATTCCCTTTCGTTGATTCGGAAATTGACCGCGAGGCCAAGCGGCATCCCGAACACGCCGATGAGGTTCTCTACCATCATCTCGGCCTGCTTGGGGTTCAGTGGCTCCTTCTTGAGCATCCAGCGCTCCTCGTGCGTGAGCCCAACCGCCTCGTTGAGGACTTCGTGGCGCTCCGAGATGTCGAGCTTGTAGAAGTTGGGAAGCCTGGAAGTCTTGCCGTTTTCGAGCATCTCCGGGTCAACTCCAAAGAGCCGTCGCGCTGATTGAATCCAAAACCGGCTTACGCGTCCTCGCCGCCCCTGCGGTGCGGCGAAACTCGCCTAAGGGGAGCCTCGGACAGCGCGGCGAGGTCGCGCGATCCCGTGAGAAGCATCGCCGAACGCAGCTCGCCGGCCGTCCTCCTGATGAACGCCGCTGCGCCTTCCCTCCCGCCCTGCGCCCATGCCTTGAGCACCGGCATCGCGAATCCGGCGGCGTCGGCTCCCATGGCGATTGCCTTGGCGGCGTCGAGGCCTGATCGGAGCCCGCCGGACGCAATGAGGGTCCTGAATCCCAAATCCGCGGTCATGGCGAGGGAATCGGCGGTCGGAATGCCCCATTCGTCGAAGGGGCCGGGCGCGAAGTCGCCGGATCGTATCCTCTCGATGCGCGTGAAGCTGGTCCCTCCCGCGCCCGCGACGTCAACATGCAGCGCCCCCGCCTCGCGCAGCGCAATCCCTACGCTCCTCGAAATCCCGCAGCCGGTCTCCTTCACGACGATTGGCGTCGCGCACCCGGAGCAGAGCCGGGCAATCGCCGCGGCAGCTCCCTTGAACGACCTCGTCCCCTCGGGCTGAAGCATCTCCATGGCCGCGTTGAGGTGGAGGCAGAACGCCGAGGCTCCTGCTGCGTCCGCAAGGGCGTCCACGCCGTCGCAGCCGAGCTCGGCCGCCTGCATCACGCCGAGGTTGCCGAACACGAGCAGACCGGCTCCGCGGTCCACGGCGAAGGTCGCGGCAGTGCGCGGGTTCTCCACCATCGCCCGCTGGCTTCCCAGCATGAAGCCGGCGCCGGTTTCGGCCGCCGCCCATGCGAGGTCGCGGTTAATCCTCCCGCCCTCCTCCGTACCGCCTGTCATCGCCGAGATGATTAGGGGGATCCCGAGCCTCCTGCCGAACAGCTCGCAGGACGTGTCGATTTCGTCGATTGACAGCTCCGGAAGGGCGCAGTGGATGAAATCGAAGCCTTCGAACCCGGCCGTCTTCGTCCTGAAACCCACGTCCTCGCCGAGGCATATCTTGATGTGGTCGTCCTTGCGTTCCGCGGTTCCCATGCGAATCCTTCAAATGGATGGACAGCCGCCGGCCTGAGCCCGCGCGGTCATCTGCCGAACCTCCTCGACCTGTTCTGGTACGTCCTTATGGCGCGCAGGAAGTCGATTTTCCTGAACGCGGGGAAGTTGGCCTCTTCGAAATAGAGCTCGGAATACGCCGATTGCCAGAGGAGGAAGCCCGAAAGCCTCTGTTCTCCCGAAGTCCGGATAATCATGTCGGGATCCGGCATGTCCTCCTTGTAGAGGTGCTTCCTGATATGATCCTCGGTGATGTCCTCAATCGAAAGGCTGCCCTCCTGGACCTGCCTGAAGAGGCCCTTAATCGCGTCGATGATTTCCGCCCTTCCGCCGTACGCCACCGCGATGTTGAGGTGGAAGTTATCGTAGGCCGCGGTCACGCGCTCCAGGCTCTCAATCGCCTTCCTGACGCGCTCCGGCAGCAAATCCACCCTGCCTATTGTCCTCACCCTGACCTTGTTGCCGTGGATGTCCGGGTCGGTCTCAAATCGCTTGCATGCGTCGACCAGGAGGTCCATGAGCCCCTCGACCTCTTCCTCCCCGCGGTTGAAGTTCTCGGTCGAGAACGCGAACAACGTCAGTTCCTTGATTTTCAGGTCCAGGCACCAGTGGACCATCTTCACCACGTTCTCGAACCCCAGTCGGTGGCCCGCGTCGACGCTGAGCTGCATTTCCCTGGCCCACCGCCGGTTTCCGTCCAGGATTACGGCGAGGTGGCGCGGGGGGCTGCCGGTCTTGACGAGCCAGTCGAGGCGGCGTTCGTACAGCTTATACAGTACCAGTTTGACGGGATTCATGTTCGGGGAAACGGCCGAGCCTGGCGCTTCCGGAACCGGCGGGAGCGGCGCGACCGGAAGAAGGGGGTTGCAGCGCTGCCGGGAGCCTGGAGAATCCTATTTGAGATCAGGGATGTCTATGATTCTCTTGCAGGACTTGCACCTTGCCTTCTCGCCGGGCTTGAAGGTGAATACGTTCATCTTCTGCCCGCAGGGGCAGTAGAAGATTCGGCGCTGCTGCATGTCCTGGATTTCCTTCACCTGCTCGGGCGACAGCATCTCCTCCATGATCATGAGTTTGTCGATTGAAAGCCTCGCGGCGTTGTTTTCTGCCTGGCTCAGCAGAGTGATGAGCCTCTTGCCCTGCGCATTGTCCACGAAACCCTTTGTAACGGCGATTTTGAAGAATTCAACGTCGCTCTTGGAGGGCATCGCCAAGCCTTTCAATCCAGCCTCATGGACCCGATGCGGCTCGCGGCCTCGCGGACTTCGTCCAGGTCTGCAACCAGGGCGAACCGCACGTAGCCTGCACCCGGGTTCAGGCCTTCAGGCGTCGGGTCGGATATCCAGTCCCCCGGAGTGGCCACGACCGCCGTCTCAGGGCGGAGCAGGCGCTTGCAGAATTCTGGAGAATCCATGGGGACCTTCTGCCAGATATAAAGTGTAGCATCGGGAACGCATTTTTCAAGGCCGAGCCTGCTGAATGCGGCCGTCATGATGTCGCGCTTGACGCGGTACTCCTCCCTCATCCCGGCCACGTGAGCCTCGTCGGAAAGCGCGGCTATCGCGGCGTCCTGGACGAACATCGGCGTTCCCGAATCTATGTTGGTCTTGAGCTTCTTGAAAGCCGCCACGGCTTCCGCGTCGCCGCAGACCCATCCGCACCTATACCCGGTCATGGCGCTGCGCTTGGACATGGAATGAAACGCCACGACGTTAGAAGTGCCGAACTCGAGAATCGAGTGGGGAGGGGAGCCGAAGTAGATTTCGGTATACGCCTCGTCCGAGGCGACCAGTATGCCGTTCCTGCGGCCGAACTCCGCGGCTTCCTTCAGGAAAGCTGGGGGAGCCGTCACGCCGGAGGGCGAATTCGGGTAGTTAATCCAGAGAATCCTGGCCTTCCTTACCGCCTCCTTGGGAATCGCATTCAAGTCGGGGAGAAAGCCGTTCGACTTGAGCAGCGGGTAGAAATGCGGCACGCCCTCTGCGAACCTCGTTCCCCTCGCATAGGGCGGATACCCGGGAGACGGGATTAGGACCAAGTCCCCGGGATTCACGAACGCCTCGGGGAAGTTGAATATCCCCTCCTTCGATCCTATGGTCGAGGCAATCTCGGTCGAGGGATTCAACTCGACCCCGAAGCGCTTCTTCATCCAGCGGGCGACCGCTTCCCTGAACTCGGGAAGGCCGTCGTAGGGCGGATAGCCTGCCGACGCGCGGCGATCAATCCCCTGTTTGCAGCCTTCCCGGACGATTTCCGGCGTGGGGATTCGCGGATCACCCACGCCGAAGTCAATCGGCTCCACGCCGCTGCTTCGAAGGACCGCGACCAGCTTGTCCACCTCTGCGAACGCGTACTTGCCGAGATTGGCCAGCCGATTTGACGGTTTGATTTTCATCAGTTCCCCGGCATCCACAGCTCTCCGTCGCCCGAGGCCAGGTTCTGCGTCGCGTCGGCGATTACGGCGTCCATGTTCCTGGGATTCACGCCCTTAACGTCGAACGCCGCTTCGACCGCGGGCTCGTTGTCGCCGCCGTAGTTCTTCACCGAGGCGTACGTATAGTAGATTCGGCCCGACTGGTTCATGAAGAACGTCCTCCGGCCGGTGACGCCGTACTGGACGGGCCAGGCGTATATGCACCACGCCTGCTCCTGCCTTGGGGCGGCCTTGGCGTCAGGATCGGGCAGGGAAATCCCGGGGACGGCCGCGGATTCCGCGCCGGGCAGGTAAATCTTGAAATAGTACCCGTTCCTGTAGATCCTGCCCTTCTCGTCCAAGTAGCCCATGGCCGCCGGGATGTAGGGGGATTCGGAGAGCGACTTGCCCTCCTTGTTGCCCCTGAGCCCCGCGGTGCCCGCGAGCTCCTGGAAGAACCCGTACTCGCCCTGGCCGTTGCCGTCCTGGTCGACGCAAACCGCCATGCGGAACTGCTCCTGTGCGGTGCAGACGGACTTGAGCGTGCCCATCGCGGCGGTTTCGTACGCCTCGGCCATCCCCCTCCCGCCCCGCTGCTGGCCGAGGAACAGCGCCGCGCCTGCGCCGGCAATCCCGGCGGCCGCGAGCCCGATTGTGGTCACCCCCGTCGTGGAGTACGAGGAGATAATCACGCCTTCAGGCATCGTGGACACGCACGAGACCGACGGGGTCAGGTGCTGCGACATCGCCTCGCTCCTGGGCAGCAGCGCGTTCTCGAAGGGCACGTTGAGCTGCTTGCGCAGGAACACCTCGCCCATCTGGCCGAGCGGCAGCAGAGTGTTGTAGACAAGGTCGAAGATCCCCCTGAGGTCGGAATAGATAATCAGCCCCGGGCTGCCGGGGAGCCTGGACGCGAGCCTCGAGTAGTGCGGGTTGCGGGCGAGGGACACGAACTTTTCCCCTCCCTCAATCCTGTCGACCACTTTCTTCAGCGTCTGCGTCAGGTTCGACACGAACAGGCAGTTCCCCTCGATGAAGTAGTTCTGGAAGCTCGTGAGGTTGAGCAGCAGCAGGGAATTCATGTCGATGCCCGGTATGGGGGACTCCGGAAGGCCCCCCGGTCCCTCCTCCCCGGGTCCTTCGGGCGGCGCCTCGCCAGGCCCCGGCTTGCCCGGAGCCCCGCCCGGCGCGGCAATCCTGGCCGTGAAATACCTCATGGAGCGGCCCTTGTAGGCGAGCTCCTTCCTCTCCATGCCCGCTGCTTCCATGAGCTTCCTGAACGCCTCCTCGAACCTCTCCGCATTGGACAGGGAGAGCACCATGACGCTCTCGGGAATGAGCCCGCCGCCCTTGGGGAAGGAGCTGAAGGAGGAGATTTCGTCGCTAATCGACCCGATGAGGTCCTCGCGGATGTTGACCCCGGTCTTCTTGGCGAATTCCGCGAGCTCGCCGTTGATTTCTTCCAGGGCCTTCTCGTCGAATGCCTTGATCATATCCATCGTCACGTCCCAGATCCTGCCGAAGTCGAGCTTGAGGCCCATGTAGGAGATGGCGTCGGCCGGCACCAGGTTCAGGTGCGGGGTCGCGGTCTTTGCGAGCGATATGATCTTGAGCATGCCCTTCTTGTCCCCGGGCGCGTGGATGTACAGCGCGTCGCTTATGCCTCCGTCGGCGAACGTGACCGACAGCCCGATGCTCTTCACCGTGTCCGCGCCGAGGGATGAGATGGACTTCGCGAGCTCCTCGGCGTTGATTCCGGCCGCCTCGCCTATGCCGCCCGAGACCGCCTTGAAGTCCGCGTAGAGGAAGAGCGCCTCTTCGCCCTCGCGCACAGTGGACTTCCTGACGTGCACGAACGCGTCCTTGGAGGCGAGGACCTTGTCGGTCTTGCCTGCGCGCGCGTTCAGAATCCCCTCCATCGTGGGGCCGTCCATCGTGATGTAGAGGGTTTCGCCGAGGAACACGTAGTGGAACGTCAGGTCGTTCTCCCTGCCGTAAGTGAACACTTCGGTCCCGGCGATTGTGGTCTTCCCGACGATAACGCCTTTCTTGTCGCCGCCGACGGCCTGCTTCACGAACTCAATCAGCTTGTCGAGCGTCTCCTTCTGCTTGCCGAAGTCGAGCGCGAAGGCCATTGAAGGCGGGGTTTGGGTCTCTTCGGTCTGGCCGGGGAGGCGGATGACCGCGAAGGACAGCTGGCCCTTCAGGATATCGAGGGATGACTCCAGCTCGGCCCCGGTGGCCTTCCTGAACTCCTCCTCCATCTCCTTCTTGAAGCTGTCGAAGTTGCCGAGCAGCTTCTCGACCGCGAACTCGACCTCCTTGTCGGTCCATATCTTGTATAGGGCGGTGTTCTTCCATTGCTCCCTGGCGGACCCGAGGTTGGGGAAGGTCACGAACACCGCGGTATCGTCCGGGATGAGGAACTCGAGCGCCGTTTTCGCTCCGTCGGCGGCCGAGGCCGGCGACGCGGCCGGGATAAGCGCCGCGACGGCGGCGATTGCGAACATGGCGGTCTTGAAGCCGCCTGAAAGGCCTTTTTTGCCCGTCTGCATTCGAATCCTCCTGAAAAAAACCCGTCAAACCGCCGCCTTCGTCGCAACGGATTCGATGGATGCGGTCATTCAAATGGAGGATCAATGTTATGGAAGGGGATAATCAAATGCAAAGGAATTCCCATGCGGGGAGGACCGCAGCCGGATGCCCGCCCCTATGCCCGGCATTCGATTTTCGACTTCAGACTTTGGGCTTTGGACCTCGCAAATAAAATTCTATAATGTGCCCGTCTTCTTTGACGGGGAATCCGCATGGGTGTCAAGGTATTCTGCAAGAACTGCGGCAAGCTCAACGACAAGTCCTCAGCGTTCTGCATGGAGTGCGGCAAGCCCATGCACAAAGGCGGGATGCAGCCGAAACAGCCTCCGAAGATCACGAGATGCCCGAAATGCGGGCTTGCGCTCCAGGGCGACAAGAAAAACTGCGCCGCATGCGGGGCGAGCATCACCGGCACGGGCGAGTTCGTGCCCGTCCAGCCCTCGGCCGATACCCAGGAACCGATCATAGACGCATCGCTGATAAGGCAGTGCAGGGCATGCGGAATAGTTAACTTCGGCTTCGAGTTCTGCATGAGCTGCGGAACCGACCTGACCGGCGGCACCGCCGACGCGGCCGGGCCCGACGGAAGGAGCGCCTCGGGAAGAAGGAGGATTTGCTCCGCCTGCCTGGGCTTCCATCCCGCGGATTCGGTCGCGGAATTCGACGGCAAGCTCTACTGCCCGGAGTGCATAAAGAGCGTCAAGCTGTAGAAGGTCATTCCGGAATTCCCCGCCCGGCCGCCTTCTCCAAATCAGCGCTATTGCCGCTCAGGGGCCGTCAAGAATTGACACTAGTAACTTATAATTGATTCTATTGAAATTATGTGCCAAAAGGCACGCGCGAAGCGCGTGATATAACCCGGACGAGCCCCACTTCATCCCCGTCTGCTTCCGGCTCGTCCGGGTTATTGTCAGTCCCCCCCGACCCTGTCCAGGACCCTCTTCAGCACATCGGGCGCTACCTCGATGCGAAACTCCTGGGCTTCATCCGAGTCCCGGACGAAGATTGCAGGCGGATACAATCCTTCGACGTCCTCGAACTTCGCATACTGCCCGTCATCATTCCCGACAATCCTCCTGACCGCAAGTCCTACAGCGTATGACCCGGGCGCGGGCAGTTCGAACTCGGCCTTCTTGCCGGATTCCCCGGGATGGAAAACCTTCGTCCCTGAATACGTCCGGCCCTTGAGACTGCATGCCACCTCCAGCGGAGGGTCGGGGAGCGGCATGCCGCACTCCAGCACAAGCCTGACCTGGATGCATGGGGCAAGGATGAAGGACGCGTCACTGCCGGTCGTCTTCATCGAGACGCTCCGGAATCCGGGCTTGCCGGCTTCGATTTCCACCTCGCTCCTGCAAGTTACAACCGCCGCATGCCCGAACCTGTCGGTGTACCCGGCAGGGGAATGGTTTCCGTCGAGCCTTACCGCCGCCCCTTCCAGCGGAGCGCCGGACCGGTCCGCGGCGCTGACGACGATCCGCCTCAGAATGCCCCTCAGATTGAGCGGATCGAACCTCGGATCCCTCACCGGCCCGCCCTCCTTTATCTCGACGCCCGCCGCGTACGAGGGCAGCTGGTCGTCCCTTCCGCCTACCTGCACGACCGCGTTCCCGCAGGGAAGGCCGAGCAATCTGAAGGCGCCGCTCTTGCCCGGAGTCACAGGCAGGCTGCCGCCGTCTTCGACGAAAGCGGTCTTCAAACCCGTGATTCTTATCCAGACCGCATCGCCGGGCGCATTCGCGGGGAGAAGGAGCCTGCCCTCGATGCCCCCTCCGGGCGAATCCAGGCAGAGCTCGATGTCCCCTGCCGAAGGCGAGAAGAAGACGGGCTGCGACTCGAGGAGGCCGGGCTTCCACGCCATCGCGCCAATCCTTTCTTCGTAGCCCATGTCTGCGGGGAACGCGTATATCTCGAATCCGCCGTCCGGGCCGGATACGGCCTTCTTGTTCTGCCACGGGTCGCTTTCGAACGCCTCGCGCTGCCTGAAACTCCTGGTTATGGACTGCATTGTCCCTTCGCTGGCGATTGTCACCAAGGCGCCTGCGACGGGAAGGCCGCCGCCGTCGACGACCTTGCCGTCGACAAGGAGGGGCGACCGCTCCAAGACCACGTCCCCTGCGTCGAAGGGGCCGGACGGCAGCCCTGAAGGCAGCTCAATCACTGCGTTCAGCTCGGTCATGGCTCCTGCGACGGAGCAGTCGGGCATTGTGAACAGACTAATCCTTCCGCCGCAAGGCTCTCCGTCCTCGCGCGACAGGAAATGATCCGGTTTGATGGTCTTTTCCAGGCGTCCGTCCGCGTCGGAGGAGAGATAATCGAAAAAGGTGCCGATTCCGATGCCGTCACTGTTCTCGAGCTCAATCATGCATTTCAGCTCGAGCCGGCCGGCCGGGGCCCCGTTTTCATCCAGAAGCCTGGCTTTCAGAACCGCGTATTCCTCGACTTCAATCCGGATTAGCGCCTCCTGGCCCGCCGCCCTGGGACCTTCTCCGAAATGCATCCTGAAGGGGCAGAACATCGGATATGCATACAAGCCCACCCTCGAGCCGGGCGTGACGTGGCGGAACAGCGCGCGGCCGCCAGACGCCTCGACCGTGCCTGCGCAATACCTGTATTCCTCGGGAATGTCGTCTCCGGAATCCCCGGCGAGGACGGCCGTGACAGGGAGGTACTTGAGGCAGGGATTGCCGGCAGCGTCGACCAGTTCGACCGCAAGCCGCCCGGTCTCCGGAAGGACGACCGTGTACGGCTTGTCCCCGGAATTGAAGGGGTCGATGGCCACGGGTTTGCAACCGGCCACGGGGAACCCCGGATGAACCGAATACGACGCATCCCTCTGGAACCTGTATTCCCGGTCGAGATTCCTGGCAACGGCTGTCGCGTCCGAGCCCGCAGTCCTTCCGGACCATGCCTGGAAGTCCTTTCCGCCGCGCCTGCCGACGATGATGACCTCCGCGTCTTCCACCGGCCCGCCGGACGAATCCAGAACCCTGATGGCCGCGAACCTGTCGGGCATCACTTCGAGCGTCCCAAGCGAAACCGGCATCCTGGCCAGGCGCAGCATCCCCCATGATTTCCCGGACCTTGCGCTCACCAGGGCTCCCCACTCGAACGCGGGCAGTTCGACGACGCCGCCCGGTCCGGAAACGGCTTTCGCCCCGTGCCTGTCGACCAGGGCTTCGGTGTCGTAAATGACCCGGCACTCCCGCCATGGCATCTTCTCCAGCAGCCCGGAGAGCCGTTTCTCGTCAAGAATGCCCACCGATGCCCCGGATACAGGATTCGAGTCGCGGTCCACGATTGTCAGGGAGAACGAACCGGCAGGCGCAAAGCCGCCGTCCATGAGCCGGTTTTCAGGAAGGCCGGAGAATCCGCCGTCCTCCCCCCCGACGTCCGGGGCCGGTGCGGACGCACCCGGCGGTCTGCCGGATTCCACGGCGGCAGCAGATGGAATCTCCCTGCTTTCGGGGTCCTGCATGAGGCTCAGATTGAGGAGCGCCAGGAATACCAGGGCGCCCGAGGCCAGCAGGGCGGCCGGCCCTGCAATCCGGATTGCCATTTTCATCACCCGCCAATCATGACGTATGTTATATTGTATATATGGTTTCCCCGGATACTGCGTTGAATATTCCGATGCCCATTCAAGGCAGATTACGGGGCGTTCTGCTGGTTTGAGGAGAAGAAGATGAAGAGATATGCCCTGATAGCGCTTGCCGTGCTGGCTCCCGCGGCCATTATGGCCGGCTGCAGCTCCGAGGACGACGACGACCCGCCGCCTCCCCCTCCGCTGCCGTCGATAAGCAACATCAATTCATGCGCGGATCCAAAGTCGCCGGTGAGCACGGCGATTGAAATCAACGGCACGGATTTCCTCTCGTCCCCCGGCACGGTCAGGTTCGTTGAAAGCACCGTGCCCACGGACGTCGTTCCGTCGGCTGCAGGCTGGACCGAGGATTCAATCATCGTGACCGTGCCGTCCGGCCTGACCCCCGGCGGAACCGTGACCGTCTACGTCATAACGGCGAACGGCACGAGCAACGGCGTGGACCTCGACATCGTCTCCGTACCTCCCTTCAGCCCCTCCAACCTCGTGTGGAGCAACAGCAACTCGGACGTGCCCGACTATCCCGAGGCCCTGAGGGGGCTTAGGGCCGAAACGGTCCCATACACCGACACGCAGGCCTACTTGTACGTTTCAGGAGGCCAGACATCGGGCGGGACGCCGACCAACAGGGCCACGGTGAGCTTCCTCACGCTCACGGTGTCCGGGGCGACATTCTCGTCCTCCGCGTCGTGGTCCAGTTTCGGGGATCTCCCTTCTGCCCGCGCCTTCCACGCCATGGCCGCGGCGCACTCCGGCAACAGCCCGGTGGCGGCCGGGTCGGCCTATCTGTACGTGATAGGCGGCCAGAACACCGCAACCGACACGCCGGGCGGAACCGCATCGGTATACAGCGCGGCCGTGAACCTCTCAACCGGGGCGATTTTCGGGACCTGGACCTCTTCGACGAGTTCCCTGCCCGACGCGCACATCGGCCACAGCGCAATCGTCTACAGGGGAAGGCTTTTCGTGATGGGCGGGTATCTGGGATCCGGCAATCCGCGGGATACCATCTATGCCGCCGACGTGAACTCCGACGGGACCCTGACCCCCTTCAGCCTGCAGGCCAGGACGATGCCCCAGGCCATGGGCTCCTTCGCCGCTTTCGCTTTCGGAGGGAGAATCTACACGACCGGCGGCGAGAACGCGGCTTCCACCGACCCCAACAGCAGCAGCGACACTAACGCCATAGGCGAATGCTACATGGCGCAGCTCGTCTCCGGCGCGATTGGGACCTGGAGCCCGGTGACGGCGCTCTCCAAGGAGAGGATGAAGCACCTCGTGTGGAACTCGTTCGGCCAGGTCATTGTAGCCGAAGGGGCTTACGGCGGGACGAGCTCGGAATTGAGGGGATGCAACATCCAGACGGACGGGACGTTCGGCTCCTGGAACGGGCTGAACGACATCGGCGCGCATGTCTACAACTGCGGATCGGCCATGAGCCCGATTTCGCCGACCGGCGGCGGCCCCCGCTTCTTCGTGATCGCGGGAGCGGACGCCAACACGGGCGTCGCCACTGCCGACGTTTGGGTCAATACGGCGCCATAGCCTGTATTTTCGCGCAATTAAACGAAGCTTCGCGCGAAAATTCAGGCTGAATATAACGCGGACGAGCCGATGGCGGATACGAACTCAGGGCTCGTCCGCGTTATGCGTCATTCCGGCGAAAGCCGGGATCCAGACAGGCGGTTACGTCCGGAGAAAGCACTTGACCTGGTCGATTCTGATGGATGCCGTGTTCAGAGCTGACCGGTTTTCCAGTGCTTTCTCCACCCGCGCTGGAGAGGCTTGACAAGCAGCTTTTCCAGGGAAGAAGCGGCGGATCTGGCGGCGGGACAGCCCGCGGATTTCGGCGTGCAGGTGCAGAAGACGGAGACGAAATTCAATGCCTCGACCTCCACGCCGAGGTCGAGAATGATTCGGGCGGCCAGGACGCTGTCCAGGCCGCCCGACAACAGACAGATGGCCTTGGTCACTTCGTGATTATTCCCGCGCCGAAATCCATGCAATCAGCGCTTCCCGGCTTCGCGCTTTCCCGGCTTCGCGTGCCCCGCCCCGATCCGCGCATCGATGATGTCCAGCGCGATTCCGCCCGCCTTCTTTCCGGAAAGCAGCATGCCGCCGAACGTGGGACCCATGCGGGGAACCCCGAACACCGTGCTGACGCTCATTCCGCATGCAATCAGCCCCGGGAACACCTCCGAGGTCTTTTCGACCACGGCGTCCTCCGATTCCTCCACGTTCATCGCGCCCATCCCTGCCATCTCGATCAGGCCCCTTGAATGCAGCTTGCCGCACACGTACGCCTCGTGTCCGGTCGCATCGACCACTACCTTGGATTCGAGCGCCACCGGATCGACGCAGGTAATCTGCCTGGGCAGGGTCTGCACCGGCGTCCAGTTGATTACAACGCCCTCCACGCGGCCCTTCCTGAGCACGAGATCCTCGAGCGACGCCATGTTCAGGGTCCATACGCCTGCGTCCAGGGTCGAGGCAATCAGCTTCGAGCATGCCTCGGGGGCGTTCCCTGCAAAGAGACCGGGCGAGACTTCCTCGAGCTTCACGTTGATTTCCCGAAGCAGCCCGTCGCCGGGTGAGCGGACGGTGAGCGTGTTCATGAGGAATCCGCCAATCCAGAACCCGCCGCCCAGATAATTGTTTCTCTCCATCAGGAGGACGCGCTTGCCGTTGGCGGCCAGTTCGCGGGCGCAGACGAGGCCCGCCGGCCCGGCCCCTATCACGACCGCGTCGCAGACCAGATGATTTTCGAAATCGCGGACGAATCCCTTCAGAATCGCCCTTGTGACGTCGACCTCGTTCGCCCTCGAGAAAATGCGTTCTGCCATCGATTCACCTCCGTTTCAATGCCGTCTTGCGCTCCCGCGCCCCAAGGCTGCGGAATCCGCAAGCGATTTCCGCCCGGTATCCATCCGGCCCCCAGGCCACGATGCCCGGGCTTCCCGCGCGGTTTCACGCTCAGGAGCCCGGCGCCTGCCTCCTGCCGCCGAATTGTCTAGTATATTACTAGACATTCAGCCGGAGTCAAAGGCAAATCGGAGCGTCCGGAAAGAACAGGCTTCCAGGAAACACGCGTGTCAGGTTAATCACCGCCCGCCGGGCAAATCCTTTCCCTTCCTTCGCCCGTCGATGAGGTGCATGAGGGCCAGAACCGGATGCTTCCAGACTATCCTTGGTCCGGAATGCCGCATGACCGCCTTAATCCGATCCCTCATCGCGGGCCTGTAGCAATGCACGGGGCATCTGGCGCAAGTGGGCTTGTCCTCGCCGAATCTGCAGCGGGAAAGCCTTTCCAGTGCGTATTCCAGGAGCTCCCTGCATTCGCCGCACGGGACATCCGCCCCGCCGTGGGAACCGCGGCAGAACATCCGAATCATCGCATCCAGCGTGCGTTTCTCCCTGCCGGTCCTTGATCCCATGCCATTCGTCCTGATGCCGTCTCCCGCGAATGACACGGACAAGCCGGAACAATAAAACCTGTCTGGTTCCGGCTCGTCCGTGTCATGGTCAAAGCCCGGAAATCCTCCCCCATGCCAGGTCCTCCCTCTTCACAGGGTCCTTCCTTTCGCCCGGGTATCCCACGGCGATGACGCACTCGACCCTCAAGGGCTTTTCGATGCGCAGAATCCTGCGCACGCGCTCTTCCGCAGTGCTCCCGTCCGCATTCCTCCGGTTCCGGATTTGAATCCAGCAGCTCCCGAGCCCGAGGGAATGCGCCGCGAGCTGGCAGATGATTGCCGCAATCGAGCAGTCCTCAATCCAGACGTCGGACGCCGACTCGTCGCCGAGCACGACTATGCCAAGCGGAGCGCCGGCAAGGAACGCGCCTCCGCTTTCCTTGGCCGACGACAGGCCGCGCAGCGTCTCCTGGTCGGAAACGAAGACGAATTGCCATGGCTTCAGGTCGCGCGACGAAGGCGACCTGAGCAGGGCTTCCTTGAGTTCTTCCACCTTCTCGCGTTCCAGGCCTGCAGGCGCGAACTTCCTCGTGCTTCTCCTCGACCTGAGGATTTCAATCATCTCGCGTCCTTCCTGCTCCTGTCCCATGCGTATTTCGCCCCTCCGCAGTAGCCGCACTTGCCGGGGCATTCCTTGCATGACGGGCATGGCTCCACCGGCGTCGTACCGGATCCGTTGCAGCCAGGGCATTTGCTCCCGTCCGAGTCGTCCTTCCCGGATCCGTCGCATATGGGGCATTTCTCGGACTCGGTTTTCCCGGATCCCTTGCAATCCAGGCAGACCCCCTCTCCGTTGCAGTTCCAGCACTGCATCCCCCGGTCGTCGATCCTCCACAGGGAATCCGCCCTGACCAGCCTGAACGAGGCGCGCGCGACCTCCTCGCCCTCCTCGGTCTTCGACCTCAAGGTCATGACGACCGTCGCCGTATCTCCTTCGACCGCCGCCGCGCCGATCTCCTTCCTGGTTTGCGCCATCTCCGCCTTCAGCGCCTCGGTGTTCTTCTTGATCTGGGCGTCGATCGCCGCCAGAGCCTCCTTCCCGAACCAGGATTCGATTATGCCCCTGATTGCCATGGACAGCCCGGCTATCACGCCGCGCTGGGCAGCCTCGTGCCGATCCTCCAGGTTCAGATATGATTTCACCGCGTTCTCAGGCGTGCTCAGGTCGAAATACTCCCCAATCCCGGCCGTCTCGCCGGCGAAAAGGGCGCCATCCTCGAACCTGTCGCGCCGGAGGAAGCCTTCGCCCCCGCAGCTCCCGCACTTCCCCCCGGTGTCCGCGCAGAGGATGCACTCGCCCGCGGGAAGCCTTCCCGTGCCTTCGCACATGAGGCAGCCTTCTCCCTCCTGGTCCTTGCCCGTCCCGCCGCAGCCCTCGCACCTGGTCTCCTTCGTCTTCCTGGTGCCTCCGCATTCGGCGCACTTCCCGGTGCCCTTGCATTCGCGGCATTCCTCGAGCCATTTATTCGCCCGCCAGCCGTCGTCCGCCTTGACGAATTCGAGCCTGTGGTTCGCCGTGACCTGCACCTCCTTCATCCTTACCTTGCCGTCCACGAAGTCCGCCTCCGTGACGGTGTTCTTCTGCGAGGCGTGAACGGCCGCCCTGCCGTCCTTTGCGGGCTCCTCCTTCACGTATACGAGCGGGCCTTCCTTCATGTACCCGTCGTCCGTTCCCTGCTTCGCCTCGCCCTTCTTCAGAAGCTCGACGAGGCCCGGAGTCAGGACCTTCGCGTATATCTCCGATTCCCTGCGCTGCATGCTCGAGAGCAGCTTCCGGTGCTCGGCGGTCAGGGCTTCCAGACCCTTGCTGAACGACTCGAACGCCGCCCTGGGGGAGGAAAGATCCGCCTTTACCGCAGCCCCTGCCGGCGCCGCGCCCGGCGTCTTTTCCTCCGCCGAAGCGGCAGCAAGGCAGACGAGGAGGGATGCCAGGAGGGCGACAGCCGATTTTAGATGCTTCATTACCGGACTCCTTTCAGGACGCCTCGAAGAAGGCCGCCCGGAACGGTCCGGGCATTTCCGTCTTCCTGTTTTCGCCGTAATCGAAGAAAAGAATCGATGTCTTGGCGCGCGCGACCTCCCTGCCGGTCGCGACGTCGGACATCCTGTACAGGAAATCGCACCCGTACCTGTCCGGGTCGGCGACCGCCACCTCGACCTTCATCGTCTCGCCGTGGAATGCCTGGGACCTGTAGCACACGGCCGAATCGACCATGATTATCCCCGCCCCGCCGGCGTCGAGTTCCGAGTACCCCCGGCTTTTCAGGAACCGCAGCCGCGCCTCGTGGAACAGCCCGAGAACCGAGTCGTTGCCCAGATGCCCCCCGTAGTTTATGTCGCCGATGCGGACGGCGATCTCGGTCGAGAAGAGGTATTTCTCCGGGAGTTCAATCCGAAGCCGCGCCAAAGCCGCTGTCCTCAATCCTTCCCGATTCCTTCCACCAGTTTCTTCACGTCCTGTGCGCGGGCCTTGGGCACGACGAGGATTCTCCCGCCCGCATCCACGACAACGAGGTCCTTCACGCCGACCAGCGCCACCGACCTTCCGCCGCCTTCGCAGAAGACGACGTTCCCCGACGAATCCAGGGAGTGCACCACGCAGTTCGCCGAATTGCCGTCCGCGTCTCGAGGCAGAATCCCTTCGAGCGCAGGCCAGCCGCCCACGTCGTTCCACGAGAACTCGGCGGCCGCGGTCCTCACGTCCGGAGCCTTCTCCATCACGCCGTAGTCTATGGAGACGGGCTTGAGCGGCTCGAACGCGGACCTGAGCGCCGCCCGCCATTTCCGGCCTCCGAAGGATTCCACCGCCCTGGAGACCGCCTCGAGGTGCCCCGGGAGGAACGATTCGATTCGTGCCAGGACAGCCGACGTCCTCCAGACGAACATCCCGCTGTTCCACAGGAACCTGCCCGACCCGACGTACCGGCGAGCCGCCTTCAGGTCCGGCTTCTCCTTGAACCTGAGCAGGCGGTAATGGCGGATTCCGCCGTCGTCGAGCGTCTGCTCCCCCAGTTCGAGGTATCCGTACCCGGTCTCCGGCCGCGACGGCCTGATTCCCAGGGTGTACAGCGCCCCGCCGCCGGCCGCCGCCGCCGCGGAAAGGACGGTCCTCCTGAACAGGTCGAGGGGGCTTATGGCGTGGTCCGAAGGGAAGACCGCCGTCACGGGGTCGCCGAACAGCTTCCTGCAAAGCGCCGCCCCCAGGGCGACGGCCGCGGCCGTGTCCCGCCTGCAAGGCTCGCAGATCACGTTCTCGGGCGGCAGCGCCCCGGCCTGGTCGCGGACGAGCGGCTTCTGGATTTCGTTCGTGAGCACCAGGATTCGTTCCGCGGGGGCGAGGGCAAGGGCCCTGTCCACGCAGTCCTCGAACAGGCTCCTCTGGCCGAGCAGCTTCAGGAACTGCTTGGGCCTCGAGGCCGTGCTCGCCGGCCAGAACCTCGTCCCCGATCCTCCGGCAAGGATTACTACTGCAAGGTCTTCCATGCTACTTGTGGCCGGAGTTGAAATCCTCTGACTTGTTTATGTCCAGCGAGAGGGTGAACTTCTTCCAGTCCTCCTCGAATTCGTCCATGTCGCGGATCCCCATGGCCTTCATGAACCTCATGACCTGGCGGTCCTCGCGTTCGCCCTTCTTCCTGCCGACACCGCCCTTTCCTGCGAACTTGTCGAGGTACGTGAAGACCCTTGGGGCGTAGACGCCGTTCTTCGCGTTCACGAGGTAGTAGATGAGCGCCCAGCCCTGGTGGTACATCTGAAGCCCGTCGATGTTGCCGTTTATCTGCTGACGCAGCGGAGTATATGTCTTGTTCCTGATTTCCGCCTGGATGGGGCCCAGCCTCCAGTGGTTCAGAAGCCCGGTCTTGAGCTCCATGGCCCTCGTCTTCGGATTGAACATGAACTTGCTGCATTCGAAGAACGACGCCATGGCTTCATGCAGCCAGTGCGGGCAGGTGGGGGCGGCCTTGAAGATGAACTGGTGCGTGCCCTCATGCATCAGGACCAGCGTTGTGTTCGGCGGCTGGTAGAACGTGGAAATCTCGCCGTCCGTGCCGCATTTCCCGAGCCCTCCCCCGCCCAGGATGCTGTCGTATTCGCCCTGGTTCTTCCCAATCAGCACCATGAAATGCGGGGTCGATTTCACCGCGAATATCTTCCGGAAGTTGGTGTGAAGGACTTCCATTATGTA
This sequence comes from Candidatus Kuenenia stuttgartensis, assembly GCA_020723505.1. GTDB lineage: Bacteria > Planctomycetota > JAKEIC01 > JAKEIC01 > DYIT01 > DYIT01. The sequence goes on along the minus strand of DYIT01000034.1, from coordinate 7,562 downwards.
CGCGATGTCCTTCACCGCGTCCTGGGTCAGGTTGGACTCTATCGTGTAGTGCCCCCCGGGGAACGCGAACTTGCGGCGCTTGCCCCAGTCGAGCTGTTCCTGGTCCGCCCCCGGCTTGTCGATGAGCCCCTTGGGCGCGAGCTTCTTCGCCAGGTCCGCGAGCACTCTCTCGGCTTTAGTCTCCTTATCGTACTGCTGCGGAGTTATCCATTTTCCGTTGTGGAATACGAATCCCTTGGCCTTCATTATGTCTTCGGGACTCATCCATTTGTCGTTGTACCTCTCCCACCCCTTGTCTATGAGCGCCCTCTCCTCGCCCGTGACCCATATGCCCTTGTACGGGGACAGCTCCGTACCTATCGGAGCGCCGCGGCGTTTCGCGATGATTTCCCCGAGAAGGGATGTCCTGGACGGGTCGGACGCAGCGCACTCCATCAGGTGCTTTTCCGCCTCCTCGGGCATGCCGAAGGCGTACGCGAGCATGGCGATGCCGTATTCGTCCGCGGCCGACATCTCGTCCCACTCGCACAGGGAGAGTATCGTCTCGCGCGGGAAGGCGCTCCATTTCCTGCTCGTGGTCGCGGATCCAATCTTGCCGGTCAGGCCCTGCCGGTCGGCTTTCTCGACCTTGAGCACGACGTCGTCGGCAATCTCGACCTCGCTTCCCGCCACGTTGGCGATGAGCCGGTCGAACGCGGCCTCCATGGCCTTGATGTCGAGAATCCTGCGCTCCACCTCCTTCGCGGCCATGCGGGACTTCACCCCCGCTCCGAATTTCCCGACCAGGTCGACTGCCCCTGCGAAATCGAAGACCCTCGCAAGGTCCAGGATTTTCGGATCAAGCTCGCCCAGGTCGGCGAGCTCCTTGCCCGCGTCGCCCGCTTCCTTGGGCTCCGGCTTGGGAATGACCGCAGGATCCTTCGGTGCCTTCGCGGCGCTTTCGCCCTTGAGCTTCGCGGCTTCATCCGCCAGCTTCTTCGCGATCCTCTCGGCAGCGGCGTTGCCGTCCTCCCCGGAAGCGGGAGGCGCGCCTTTCCGTTCCACGGCCGCATTCGCCGCAGGTGCGGCCGGTGCCGCTGAAATGCTGAAGTCGGACAGGGCGGGCTGCCATGGAGGCGCGACCGTGGCGCTCGCGAGCCTTACCGGCCCCGACCTCTCGGCCGATCCCTGGTCGCCGCATCCGGACAGGACCAGGAACGCAAACGCCAGCGAAACCGCGGCCGGCATGCGCAACGACGGAATGCGTACGGCGGAAAAAGCGTTCATTCCATCCCTCCATGTTCGAGATGCCTGGATTAAATGAATGGATGAATTATAGCGCATTCTTGGTTTTCAGCGCCATGGGCTGGGAAAATATCAGCGGTGAAGAGTCGTGCGCGCAGGGGGGCGGAGCGGAGAGTGAGCAGGATGGCCGGGTGGTCCGGGGATGGATTTGCTTATTCCACAAGAAGCGCGAGGCCAGGTGCTTCGTGCGGAACCCGGCCTGTTCCCGGCTTCCGTGTCACGGCCAACGCCTGCGGTCCCCCCAATCCCCGACCCTCGGCACTTCCTGTGACCTTCGGCCTTGGACTCCCGCTTGAGAACAGCTTCTACACTTTCACCACCGGGCTCTCGAAATCGTCCCTGGGCTCGATTTTCACAGCGGTGTTACCCTTGCCCTGGCCCGGGAACAGGCTCAAAACCACGCCGCCGACGCCGGATACGCACCAGTATGCGGCTATGACCCATCCGACGACCGGGATGATCCCCACGAAGAACACAATCCCCCATCCCATGAGCAGGCTCAGCGCGGGATTGGGATTGAATCCGGCGGCAGCCGCCGCCTTGCCTCCGATTTGCCTTGCGCGTCCGACTAGCCCGACGAACGCGAGGAATATGAGCGCGAACAGGAAGAGCACCGCGAATCCCCCCGCGGGCCCGCCCGCCTTGCCGAGCACTCCGATGAGCAGCAGCAAGAAGACCGAGTTCACGAGCCCGAGCACGAAGGAGAACAGCCTCTTCTCCTCGATGGATGTCCTGATGCGCTCCACGCCGGCGGGGAACGTAATCAGCATGAGGAACTGGAGCGCGAAGAGCGCGACGCCCGACATCAGGATGAACGCCATGCCGACGATTGCCCCTACCGCGCCCTCGAGTTCCTTCCTGTGACGAATCATGAACTGCTTCCCGCTGCCATCCTCGCCGGACCGGTCAAGTCCCGGAGCCTGGTCCTTGTCCTTCCGGTCCGCGTCGCCGTCCTTCTTCCCGGGCGGAACAGGTTCGGCCGCCTTTTCGGGCTGGGCCTTTTCCCCGTCCGCTGCCGGGGAGTCGCCGGACTCGAGGCCTATTGCCGGAACGCCCTTCGCCTGCGAGTCGGCAAGCGCGATTCCGCCGAAAAAGACGGACGCCACCAGCATCGCGGGGACCAGCGCGACAACGATCATCGCAGTTTTCATGTGGTTCTCCTTTCAGTCATTCCGCCGGCGGCAGGCCCTCTGGCTGCCGCCCTGTATCTCCTGTACGCGGCCGCGTTCACGAACGCTGTCGCGGCTACCATCGCCGCGAAGACCGCTGCGAGCGTTCCCCCTTCGAGCGGCACTGCCGCGCCGATGTCCAGGTCGACCTCGGCGAAATCCCTGACGCTCGACGCGACCGATTCCACGTTCTCCCCGACCATTCCGCCGATCCTGTTCAGCTCCCGCACCGGCGAAAGCAGGCCCCCGTCCCCGGGATTCGGCATGCCGGTCCCGGCGGAGAACGGCATGAACATGAGCCAGAACAGCACGGAAGACGCCGCAAGCAGGGCTGCCGCCGCCCAGATTCTCACGCGCCGGGGAGCCGCAACAGGCACGATGCCCATGAGCCTTTCGTGCAGGACCGCAGGCACCGGGCCTGGATTCAAATCCGAGAGCGCCGCTCCGATTGCCCCGTACCCCTCGATCCTGGCCCTGCACCCGGGGCAGCCTTCGAGGTGGAGGCGGAATTCCCGCGACTTCTCCGCGTCCATTGCGCCGTCGAAGTACTCCTGCGCGTCCGATCCCCTTCCGCATGCGCTTCTCATCCGTCCACCCCGACTTTCTCGAGCCTGGCCCTCAGCACTTCCCTCGCGCGGAAAAGCCTGTTCTTCACCGTCCCCTCGGGAAGGCCGAGTATCCGTCCGACTTCGCCGTAAGACAGGTCCTCGATGTATCTCAGCATCACCACGGCCCTGTACGACGGATTCAGGTCCGCCACCGCCCTGAGAATACGGTCCTTCCCGATTTCAGCGGTCGCGGCCGGCCTGGATTCGCACTCGGCCGAATCGGCCTGGACCAGCGAGGACCTCCGGGTCCTGCCGCGGCGCTCGTTGATGCACACGTTCACCGCGAGCCTCATGAACCACGCTCCGAACCCGCGCGACGGCTCGAACTTGCCGAAGTTCCGGAACAGCCTCAGGAACACCTCCTGCGTCATGTCGATCGCGTCTTCCCTGTTGAATGACATCCTGAAGGCGAAGTTGTAGACCATCCGCTCGTAAATTCGCACAATCTCGCCGAACGCCTGCGGGTCGCCCCGCCGCGCCCTTTCAACAACCTCCGATCTGGGTTCAGGAAGGCTCATTGCTGCCCGCTATGATACTACAAGCGGGACAATCAATGGGTTTCAATAAAAACGAAAGCCGCCGGCATGAAGCCTGCGGCTTTTGCTTTGTCGCATGCGGGCAAATCCTTGCAATGGAAGCCATGGCCCGATATGTTCATGTCCGGTATTGGGCGGGCCGGGGAAGGCCGCCCGGATTCCCTGATTTCGGCGGATGCAATGGCCGTTCTGCGTGTGATTGAAGGCAAGACCAACTGCTCGGAGTACCTCCTCGGCGACTCGACGACCATCGGCAGGGGCGAGGACAACGCCGTCCGGATTCTTGACGAAACTTCGTCCCGCAGGCACGCCGAAATCAGGCGCGAAGGAGGCGGATTCGGAATCGAAGACCTCAAATCCTCCAATGGCACGTACGTGAACGGCAGGAAAACGGCGAAATCCGCCCTGTCCGACGGCGATGAAATCGTCGTCGGGTCGGTCAGATTCTCCTTCCATGCGCAAAGCCCGGGATCAAAGGAGACCGTCATCGTCGGTTCAGGCGACGACCTCAAGGTCAAGTCCACCGTCGAAGCCTCCGACTGCTCGCTCTCCGATGGCAAGCCCGGGTCCGTGGACGCGGAGATTCTCCGGAAAGCCATCGAAATCCAGTCCATGGTGACGCAGTCGCTGGACCCCGAGGAGGTCATGGACCGGCTATGCGAGGCGCTGCTCAAGCACGTTGGCGGCGACAGGGCCGCGGTGCTTGCCGCGTCGAAGAGCGGGGAAGTGGAGCTTCTCGCGGTGAGGAGCGCGACGAGGTCCGGGGGATCCCGCTTCATCCTGAGCAGGGCCATCATCGGCGAGGTCGTGACCGCCGGCAAGGCCCTCCTCATCTCCGACTCCGCGAGGGACCCCGTCTTCCAGGGCAGGGAGAGCATAATAAACCAGGGGGTGTCCACGGCGGTGTGCGTACCGGTCGCCGAGGCGGGCAAGGTCGCCGCGCTTGTCTATCTCGACCGCACCGGGGAAGCGGCGCCCTTCACCGACCGGGACCTCCGCATGGCCGCGGCGTTCACCGAGCAGGCGGCGCAGGCAATCAGGAACGCCCGGAAGTTCTCCATGCTCTCCCAGCATGCGAGGAATCTCGAGAAGGTGCTGACCGGCGGATCGGAGCTAGTCGGGAAATCCCCCTCCTTCCTGGACGCCGTCGAGACCGCGAAGCGCGTGGCCGGGACCGACTCCACGGTGCTGATCTGCGGCGAGACGGGCACGGGCAAGGAGCTGATTGCCAGGCTGATACACAACGAGAGCTTCCGGCGGTCGAAACCCTTCATCCCGGTCAACTGCGCGGCGCTGGTCGGGTCGCTTCTCGAGAGCGAGCTTTTCGGCCACGAGAAGGGGGCCTTCACCGGAGCGGACAGGCGCAAGCCGGGCATGTTCGAGCTCGCGGACGGAGGCACGCTGTTCCTGGACGAAATCGGCGAGATGGCTCCCGAGGTGCAGGCGAAGCTGCTCAGGGCGATACAGGACAAGGCGTTCTACAGGGTCGGAGGCACGGTTCCGGTGGACGTGGACCTCCGCCTGTTAGCCGCCACGAACCGCGACCTCAAGGCCTGCGTCGAATCGGGCGGATTCAGGGCGGACCTCTACTACAGGCTGAGCGTCGTCGCAATCGAAATCCCGCCCCTCAGGAAAAGGCAGGAGGACATAGTCCCCTTGGCCGAGCATTTCCTGAAGAAATGCGCGGCCAAGACCGGCAGGCCGGCGGACGGATTCGCCCCCGAAGCCCTGTCCAGGTTCGGGCTCTATTCCTGGCCCGGAAACGTGAGGGAGCTCGAGAACGTCATCGAGCGGGCCGTGGTGCTGAGCAGGAGCAGGACTATCGGACCCGAGCTGATACCGGTCCCGGGGGAGGCGGCGTCCTGCGCTCCGCAGGGCGGCATGGAAGTCATGACGATGAAAGAAGCGGAGAAGAGAGCCATCATCGCGGCGCTCAATCACACGGGATTCAAGAAGGGCGAAGCTGCCAGAATCCTCGACATCTCCTGGCCCACGCTCAACAAGAAAATCGAGGAATACGGTATTGTGAAAGACTCATGATAAAAGCCGTGATATTCGACCTGGACGGAACTCTCACGAAGCCTTTCCTCGATTTCGCAGTCATCCGGAGACGTCTCGGGCTTTCGCCGTCGGGCCCGGTGCTCGAGCAGATTCTCGCCCTGCCGGAGGAGCAGAGGGCCTCCAAATTCGCGATGCTCGAGGAATTCGAAAGCGAGGCCGTCGAAAATTCCGAACTCAACGAGGGCGTCCGGGAGATTATGGGATTCCTCGCGTCCCGGGGGATATCGGCCGCCGTCTGCACCAGGAATTCCCGCCGTAGCGCGGGTCTCATCCTCCAAAAACACGGCCTGGCTTTCGGCTGGATGAAGACCAGGGATGACGGCCCGGTGAAGCCCTCACCCGCCCAGATAATCGCGCTCGCGGGCGAAATGGGTGTCATGGTCGAGGAAATTCTGGTCGTGGGCGATTTCGCGTTCGACACCGAGTCCGGGCTCGCTGCCGGAGCCTTTGCTGTGTTCCTTACGAACGGGAATCCTCCGCGGGCGAGAACGAGGTACCACTACAGAATCGCGGTCCTCCCGATGCTCGCCGGGATAATCGAGGGTATTGACGCCGGGAGCATTGTCCCGTCCGGGTGCCTGGTGAGGGTCGAGGAAGCCGGGCGCGACGGGGCGGAAGGATAGTCACTTAATGAAAAGATTCTCGTAATAATTGAAAAGATTTGTGGTAAGACACGCGCGAAGCGCGTGATATAACCCGGACAGCCTGATTATACATTCTTATTTGGTTCCGGCTCGTCCGGGTTATGTTGAGCGGTCGGCGGATGGGAAACAGCCGCGGAACAGGATGGCCGGTTTGCCGCAAGCAATCGCCGCCTCTCGTCCGTCTCCCCTTTTCGGCGGCTCCCACATGCATGCCTCTTTGCCTGGACCTTGGGCCGATGTCCAAGTCTCACTCCGCGGCCATGTTCTTTGCTATACTGATTGCATGGGAAGTCGAACGGATTTCCGGATGCGTCTTTGTCAGCAAGCCGCCCTCTGGCTTGCCGCGGCTGCGCTGGCTGCGCCCCCCGCCTTCGCCTCGGACGATCCCGCATCGAAGGACGAACAGCAGAACCTGAACTGCGGGTGGTTCATCTCCGACTGGGGGAAGAAGATACTGGCGAAAACGGATTTGGCCGCATCAGGAACGCTGAGCGGGTCATGGAAGCTGCCGAAGGGCTCGACGCTCGGATTCTTCAGGATTGACAAGGTCTTCTGGGGCGGGACGGACGAGAAATCCGTGATGGTCTTCACCCCTGACCCGCTCCTGTTCACGGACGGCGGGACCTGCGTGCTGTTCCTGAAGCGCCTTTCGGGGTCGAGGTTCACGGCGCACGACGTGCTGGTACTGAGCGGGGAGGAAGGCAGGAAGAAGCTCGAAGCATGCGCTGCGCTGATTGAGATTGAAAAACTGCCCACATACGTCGAACGTATCGCGACGTTCAAGGACCTGATCCTCAAGAACGTCGAATCTGACGACAGGTGGGTCAGGGCCAACGCCCTGAGGGAGCTTTACATCCTGTCGAAATCCAAGCCCGGTATCTTCACGTCAGCCGAGCTCAAGGCGCTCGAGGAGAGCCTCGGAAGGGAGAAGAAGAGCGAGCCTGGACGATACCTGCTGTCGATAATAACGCACATACAGGTCCTGCCTCCGTTTCTAAAGGCTGTGAAGCCCTCGAAGGAGGGGGACACCGTCGAGGGCGTGAAGCAGATCAAGGCTCTTCTGGGCGAGAGCGGCATTCCGGAAAGGAGGCGGAGTTTCCGGGAGGAGGCGGTCTTCGACAGGTTCAGGGAGGAGGAGGACCCGGAAATCCGCGAGCGGATGGTGAGGGTGATCGCATACCTCGACTCGCCCAGGCTCGCCAACGGGCTGGGCCGAGCCATGGCCGAGGACGCTTCGCCGCTCGTCCGCGCCGCGGCGGC
>DYIT01000033.1:24519-39066 GCA_020723505.1 Candidatus Kuenenia stuttgartensis | reverse complement strand
CGGGGTCTTGAAAACCGGGAAGGCGAAGGAACTCGGCATCGATTTCCCGGATTTGATTGCGCTGATAAGCCGGCACCAGGGCTGATTTCCCGGGCCGGCGAACCCCGGGGTGCGCGTGATTGCCATCCCGGCATCGACAAGGACCGTTTTTACCGTGGAGGGGACATGAAAGCGATTTTTATCGGCCTGCGCTCAGCCGTTGCCGCGGCCGCCCTTCTGTCCGCGCTTCTTCTCGCGGCTCCCGCCCAGTTCGCTGGATGCGGGGGCGGGGATGAGAAGCCGGGCGACAAGAAGCCGGGCGACAAGAAGCCGGGCGACAAGGGGACGAAGCCCGCCGACAAGCCCAAGCCCGGCGACGAAAAGAACATGCTCGAAATCGAGGAAATCAAGGACAGAATCAAGACCAAGGTCGAGCCCATGCTGACCGAAGGCGCGTCGGTGGCGGAAATCCTCAGCGTCAAGGAGATGCTCGACGAGGGCGAAAAGAAGATTCAGGGGCTCGGGGGCGACAAGACGACGGACGCGGGCAACTGGAACAAGCTTCGCGACAAGGTGATGGACATGCTGCTCGCGGAACCGCTCATGAAGATTGCCCAGGACGAGGTCGACAAGAAGCCCGAGGATTTCGGGGGGGCAATCAGCAAGTACGAGGAGCTGATTAAATACCTCGATAAGGCCAAGGGAGACACGGTAAAGAAGACCGTCGCGTCCCTGAAGAGCGAAATCAAGGTAATCGAGTCAATCAGGGAATGGACAAAGAAGCTCCCGTCCGACGAGATGGACCTCCTCGCGGGCGGCATGACGGGGTGGGACAACTGGGGCCGCGAGAAGGACAACGTGAAGGTGTCGGTGAAGGGCGGGGAGATGACAGTCGATTTCGCCTCCGGCAAGGACTACGGCTACCTCACCGCAAGGCACGCCTTCTGGAGGAACTACGACGCCGAAATCGAATTCACCATAGAGGCCGGCGAGATCATCATTGTGCACAGGCACATCCCCTCCAACAGGTCGATGCCGTTCCAGTCGTCGATAGGCGGGGAAGGATGGACCGGGACCAAGAAGGAGCTCAAGTTCGAGATGGTCGATTCGACCCTCAAGGTGACAGATCCCGAGGGCGAACAGATTGACATGCTGACGGGCGACATGCCGGGCGGAGGGATTACGTTCAAGTTGAAACCCGGCACAAAGCTGACCGTTCACAAGCTCGTGGTCAAGAAGCGGTAATCAGAAAAAAGCCGGGCCGCCTGGGCGACCCGGCTTTTTTTTTGTCTCCCTTGAATCAGCACTGGAAGGCTCACCGGCCTCGGGCTTGAAGCTCTTCAAACCCAGGTATGCCGGTTTCCGCGCCGGCTACTCGAGCGTGATCGCCTCTTCCGGGCAGGTGTCCACGCAGGTGCCGCAGCCGGTGCACTTGGACTCGTCGATCACGGCGACCTCGTCCACGGTAATCGCCTCCTCCGGGCAGGCGTCCTCGCAGGCTCCGCAGGCAACGCAGGCGTCGGCATCGACCTTGGCTTTCTGATCGTCCATCATCTCATCTCCTAAAAACTTCCTGGATCCGCCAAGCCGTTCGGCTCGTAAGAAAATATAAATATTCGAATGCAAGTCAAGGCTATTCGCGTTTTTTTTCGGCGCCGAAAACCGTTTACAAACGCCATGCATGGATATAGATTCAACCGCCGGATTGCCGCGCTGACGTCTCGGACTCCGCCGGAATCCGGCCGTGTTGAAGGAGTTGCGTGGGCAAACTCGAATCCGTCGCAGTCACCGGCATGGGAGCGGTCTCCGCCATAGGCTGTTCCACGGCCGAAACTTCCGTCTCTCTCGCCGAAGGGAAGTGCGGAATCGGCCCGGTATCCCTCTTCGACGCCTCGCCGTATCCGAGCAGAATCGCGGCGGAAGCGTCGGGATTCCCGGCGATCCCAGGCGCAGGCAGGGGCACTGCGCTACTCTTCAAGGCAGTGGACGAGGCCCTTGCGCAGGCGGGCCTTTCCGCTCCGATTGAGGCCGACCTCGTTCTGGGCACGACGCTGGGCGGGATGGAACGCGGGACCGCATTCATGCGCGGGTTCATGCAGGCCCCTGCGAAGGCGGACCATTCGCTCCTCGACGACTTCCTCCCCTCCTGCCAGCTCAAAAGGTGCGCAGGGCGGTTCGGAATCAGGGGATTCGGCGAGATTGTCAGCAACGCATGCTCCTCCGGGACCGACTCCATCGGCATGGGATTCGAGAGAATCCGCAGGGGGATGTCGGAAATCGTCATCGCAGGCGGCTATGACCCGCTGTGCGAATTCGTCTTCGCGGGGTTCAACTCGCTCATGGTCGTCGCGAAGAAGCAGTGCAGGCCTTTCGACGCCAACAGGGAGGGAATGGTCATCGGGGAAGGCGCCGCGGCGCTCGTCCTGGAGGCCGAAGAGGCTGCGCGTGCCCGAGGCGCACGCATCCTGGGATATATCCGGGGATTCGGCGCGGCGGCCGACGCCTTCCACCTGACCCAGCCGAGCCCGGACGGGAGGGGCCTCGCCGGCGCGGCCAGGGCGGCCCTGGCATCGGCCGGCGTCACGCCGTCCGCAATCGACTACATCAACCTTCACGGCACGGCCACGCAGTACAACGACGCCGCCGAATACAACTCCATGTCCGAGGTCTTCGGCCCTGCCCGGGATTCCGGCAAGTTCGACAAAGGCCATGACCGGGCATGCTCTGGGCGCCGCCGGATCGCTGGAGGCTGTCTTCTGCCTGATTGCGCTCGGCACGGGCGTCGTTCCGCCGAACATCAACGTCTCGGCCGTTGATCCCGCTTTCAAGGGGCTTAACCTCGCCCTCGTGCATGGGCAGAGACGGGACATGCGCGTCGCCCTCTCCAATTCCCAGGGCTTCGGCGGCGAATGCGGCTGCGTCGTAATCGAGAAGGGAGGGGAGCGGTGATTGCGAACCGGTCCCGAATCGCGATTACCGGCCTGGGAATGGCCCTGCCGCTGGGCGTCTGCGACGCCGGCGCGTTCTGGAACGCGGTTTCGGGCGGCATGACGGCGGTCCGCACGCACCCGCTTGCCCGCGGCGGCGAGACGCGCGCGGCAAGGATGCCCGCGTGGAACGTTGACGACGTGGTGGATTCCAGGCAGACGAGGCGCATGTCGCCGCTTTCGAAGCTGGCAATCGCAGCGTGCAGGAAGGCCCTCGACGGCGCCGGGTTCGCCTCCCCCCCGCGGAAATGCCCGGTGTTCTTCGCGTCCAAATGCGGGTCCACGGAGTTCCTCAGGGAATTCCACGAGGGCATGATAGGGAGCGGTGCGGGCAGCCCGTTCCTGTTCACCAACGGGGTCGCGAACGCCCCCGCGGGGCATATTTCGCTCGAGTACGGGATTCAATCCCCCTGCTTTACGCTCATGGGCGGGGCTTCGTCCGCCGTCGTGGCCATCCAGCATGCGGCCGCGATGATTTCAGATGGCGCAGACGCGGCGCTCGTCGGCGCAGCGGAGGAGCTTTCCGACTTCTTCCTCGCGTCGAGGGCGGGTTTCCTCGCCTCTGGTTCCGAAGCCTCCCGCGCCGAAGCTTCGCCTCCCGGGGAGGGCGGCGTTTTCATGGTCCTCGAGGACAGCCGCAGGGCTGAGGGCCGCGGGGCCCACGTGCATGCGGTCATCGACGGAGCCGATTTCCTCCGCCCCGACTCCGACCGCGTTCCTGCGCCAGGGAATTCTCGCAAAGGGCAGCGATTCCTATCCCTTTCAGCCACGGACCCGTCCGGGCTGCGCGCTGAAATCGTCCGCCTCGGCTTCCACCCTCCGGGCATGGACGGCATTTGCGCGGCTGCGGTCAAGTTCAATCTCGGCGAAGCGCATGCGGTTTCAGCGCTCGCCCAGACAGCGGTCGCCTGCTTCGCACTCGAGGGCAGTCTCGCGCCTCGCAGACCAGATAGCCTGGAACCGCCCGACGGGCTCGGCGGCGTGTTCCCTGCCGAAGCCCTGCATGCGGATTTCGATTCCGCAGTCGTCTCGATATCGGACGGACAGGGTCCGCGCGGGGTCGTGAGACTACTTAGGGATGGGTAGATGGGGGATGATGATACCTCAACAATGACGTCAAGGCAAACGCCGTTGGAAGACGCCGCGCAAGAACCAGGGATGAACTATTGGCTAATCTCCGCGGATATCTGAGAAGTACGCAGAAATGTCCAGATGTAGTCATAAGCTACTTTGAAAATTAACATGTAAAATACGCAATGTAAATTATTTATTGACCGGGGTAATATGTAATTCATTGATCTGTCCAATCAAATGATGCTAATACCTTAAAAAAAGTGTACGGATATCATAAACTCGAATGATAGAAGCCAGATTCTATCAGGATTGACTTGGGTGACGGTAGGAGCGAGGATTTGTTTCCATTGGTATGAAGGCTTGAAGCCTCCGATGTCATCCAGGACGCACTGAAATTCGCATGATAGCCAGCTCAGCCGATATCCAATCCCCAGAGCGATTGCCAAACAGCCATACCCTCGTCTCCCATCAACGATTTCCGAGAAATATTGTTGACCTTCAATTTTGAAACCATAATTCTCCTCTGTATATCTTGCATCAGGTGAAGCAGATGCCCTGAATTTGGAGATAATTGTAAAACCCTTTGGTACTTCGACATTAGTAAACGCGAATGGTATTAGTTTACCAGATAATGGAATTGTGATTTTTATACCAAAAGGAATGATCACATAACTGATACCCCTGATATAAATTTTAGTGCCTTCTGCAAGATTCGACCATTCTGGATTAGCTGTAGTATCCCTTGCATTGGAATTATAATATCCCATACCGATATATATGGAAATGCATCTAGTGAAATTGAAATATAAGGTCATGCCAATAGAAATAATATCATAATATATTTCCGATAGTTTGAGACCATCGCATATGTAACCGCCAGGTATGATTGAGGTTCCAGCATATATCTCAAAACTTAATCTCTTGAGGAAATCAATTTCCTGATCGAGCACCCATGTCGACCATGTCCCGGGATCGACATTAGGTGGTATCTTTGTCAGGAGAGGATTCCTTGGATCAGGAGGAAGAACATTCTGGTTATCAGGAATAGAATTGACTTCCGTATTTGCGTAAAGCTTGAAAATGCCCGTTACGCTATTTTCAGTATTCTGTATGGTTCCTCTAGCAATGCTTTCCAAACACGAGATATCTTCATAAATCTCATTCGTATATTGGGTTGAATCAATTGAATAAGGAATCATCGGATCGCATGTCGTCTGCTTGCCTTGATGAATATCTTCGATAGTTGTCCATAACTTCGATGCCTCAATATTTTGACCATTCAAGGAACCTAAAGGCAAGATGATAGCCAATATGGCAAGAAGGAACGCAGCCGAAAACCGAGATGTATTAATAATGCGTAAATTGACATTACAAATCTGAGATATTGATAATAAAATGAATCCGATTCTTCGTTTGTATTCGACGACATCGCAATTAATAGTGTCAAATATCATATAATTAGAAATCACTTGCCTTCCCCCCCAACATGCCAAATCGCGCATCTGAAACCCACGAGTTCCGACGCGCCTTCCCGGCCCCTGCGGCGGGTCACGACCAGTTCCTCTCCAGGATCCTCCCAGTTTCCTCCGCGAACAGAGTGCATTCCGGTTCCGGGACCGTCATGGAACGGATTCAGGGCAATCTTCCTGGGCAGTTTCTTCACTGTCTCAGCCAAATCCTCGAGATAGTCGTCATGGAATACGTCGAGGCACCACTCTGCCACGTTCCCGGTCATGTGATGCGCCCCGCATGGGGACTGGCCGCGGGGCATTTGCGAGACCGGGACCGGACAGGTCTTCAGGCAGTCGAAGTTGCACCAGTCCGCAATGGGTTCATCATTGCCCCAGGAGAACCTGGCCTTGGATTTGTCGTCGGACCTGACAGACGCCGCTTTCTCCCACTGTGCTTCCGTAGGCAGCATCTTCCCCGCCCAGCGCGCATATGCCCTTGCCGCCAGCCATTCGACTCCGACAACCGGACAATCGACTTTGTTGAACCTCGCGTCGTTCCAGAATTTCGGGGTCGGGTCGAATCCTTTCGGCGTGTCAGGATGGCAAACCGCGGCCCTGTCCGGCGATTTCTTCCACCATTCGAGGAATTTCCCGAATTGAGCGTTCGTCACCTCGAATTTGTCGATGAAGAACGGGCTCAGATACGACATGACTTCAGGCTTGTCCTCGTCCTCGCCGAAGAAATCATTGGTCCCGAACGGGAAGAAGCCCTCGGGGACGTACACCATGACCGCGCCGTCCCATTCCCAGACGTATTCTCCCGGCTTTCCGCCGCGGCGGAATCCCTCGGGAAGAATGCCGTTGAACTGCGATACCCCCTGAGACGACTCCCATCCGAAACGGGAAACCCTGGCTTCCACATCGCCCTTGAATTCCCCGGACGGGAATCGCTGCAGATATTCCTTGCAGGCCGCGAGGTCCCTCTCAGCGGCCTCGAAGAGCCTGAGCTCGTTCTGCGCATCCGACGTCTTTTTCTCCACCTCCACCGCGCGGGGACTCCCGGCGTAGAGAGAGGCATATTTGCGTCCCAAGTCCAGGACATCCCTGGTCTTCCTTGAATTCGAGAACGCATTGAAAGCCCTGGTTTCCGCTTCCAGGAGCGTTTTCGTCTCCGCCGCGACTTCCTGGGTCTTGAGCCCTTTGGGATACTGCTTCTGGTAAGCCAATCCCTTTGAGGTCTTCTCTGAATACAAAGACGTGCGGCTGAAATCGTTGTATGCCTTCTCTTCATTGGCAAAGGAATCCATCCAGGCCTTGACTTCAGATGCTCGCCGGCTCCAGGGAATCCCATCCAGATATTCCTGCGCAGCCTTGCGCGCGCCGTAGAACTCCGGCTCCTTCCTGATGCGCTCATAGGCCTGATCGTCCAGCTCGACCCGAGCAGCATCTCTAATCCGCCCGGCATCCGCGACAAACCATCCATGCGGGTAAGCTTTCCCCTCGTACGCAATCAAGTAAGCTTCCGAAGCCCTGAGCCTGCCTGCTGTATCCAAGGTTTTTGCGCATGCTTCCCATGCCAGCTTTTCGGAGGCAAACGAATCCTGCGCAGCCTTGACCTCCGCCGCCCGGCGTCCATGCGGAAATGCCTTGAGGAATTCCCCATAGGATGATTCGGTATCCGCCATCGTTTTCCCGCCCGCGAGCGCCTTGAACGCGGCCTCTTCCCTGGCGACCATCTCCTCGAAATCTATCCTGACGCTGTTCGTCTTCCCGGTTTCAACAACAACCTGCACCAAATATGCGACTCCGCCGGGTCCGATGACTTCGAGAGTGACCTCCCCGGCAGGCAGGCGGCTCAGGTCGATGGGAGTCATGCCCCGGGGAATCCCCTGCAGGGCGATTTGCACCTGCGCACCCGAAGACCGGATTCTGAGATCCCCGAGTGACGCCCTTTCCAGATTGACGTCCAGGACAAAAGCTTCCCCTTTCTTGAAATCGATTTTCCTTTCCACGGGATTGAAGTCCTGGAGTTCCACGAGGAGCGTGTGCTCGCCCGGAGAAACTTCCGCGAACGCCAGGGGCGTGGTTCCAATCGGCCGATTGTCGAGCAATACCTCTGCACCCGGCGGCTCGGTGCGCAAAATCAGCCCCTTGAAGTCTTTCAGGAGCTGTTTGATTTCGTCGGCACGGTTGCGGCAATCCGCGGAGGACGGGCTTTTGGGGAACTCTTCGAGAAGTTTCTCATAGATGGGAAGGGCCTTTATAGCTTCGCCGGCCTTGTCGAATTTCCTCGCCTCGGCCAGCTTGCGGTCGAATCCCTCAATCGAGGCCTTCAGTTCGGATTCGATTCTTTCGGCTTCGAGGCGGTCCTGGGGCGACGGGGCGTTTTCCCTGGCAATGCGCGCCTGGTCGAACGCCGCCATGATGTCCTTGCCGGCCATCGCCGCTTTAAGCGCATCCGTTGCCGCACGCCAGCGGCATTCCCCAAGGCGGTCGGCGACTTCTTTCGTGTCCTTGAAAGCTTTCGCCTTCTCGAACAACTCGCGCGCCTTAATCCAGTTCCCGGATTTGTACGCTCCGTCGGCAAGACTTTTCAGCTTCCTGTGCTCGGCATCGGAATCCCTTCCGGTCGTTGGGGTCGTCTTTTCACCCTTGTCTCCACCGGCCGTGGAAGAAAGGTCCTGCTCGGACTTCCAGAAGGGATTTACCATCAGGAAAACCACGGCGGCTGCAACCAGCCCCGCGAAAGCCGCAGGGGCCAGCCAGCGGATGGCGCGCTTCCTGAGCGCAACCGAGGAGGACAAGCCGGACAGGGCTTCCAAATCGGCAAGGAAATTCTCCGCCTTAGGCGACCTCTGCTCACGATCGCGCGAGAGGTTTTTCATCACGAGTTTCTCGAGGCCCTTGGATACTTTCGCGTGCATGGAAAGAGGAGGGGGATCAGCGGTGGCCAGCCTGAAAAGCATCTGCTGGATATTGGACGCCTCGATGTGGCGCTTCCCCCCGATTGCCTCGTACAAGATGGCTGCGAGCGAATAGAGGTCGGATCTGGCGTCGATTGTGACGTCCCCGGCAGCCTGTTCCGGCGACATGTACTGGATTGTCCCGACGACTGTGCCGGTTCTGGTAAGGCCCGGTCCAGATGCAGAAGAGCCGTCCTGTCCGGACCCCATCATCTTCGCCACGCCGAAATCGAGGATTCTCACGAAGTCGCCCTCATGCCGGTCCTCGACCATGATGTTCTCGGGTTTGAGGTCCCTGTGGATGAGCCCGGCCGCATGGGCCTCCTTGAGCGCGAGCAGCACCTGGTCCCCGATTCTTGCAGCCCTTGCCTCGGCCATCGGTCCTACCTTGTCCAGAATCTCCTTGAGCGTGCGCCCTTTGCAGAAGTCCATGGTCATGTACAGGGTGCTGCCTTCCTGGCCGAAGTCCCGGAGCTGGACCGCATGCTTGTGCGTGAATGCCGTGGCAGCCATCGCCTCCCTGAGGAACCGGTCGCGGAACGCCTCGTTGGCAACAAGGCTCGGATGCAGCACCTTGAGCGCGAAATCGTGGCCCAAATCCGTGTGCCGGACGAGGTAAACCGTCCCCATCCCGCCTTCGCCAAGTTTCGACCGGACGAGGTATTTCCCCCCGATTGTCTTCCCGACCCTCGGATCCCTTGCATCGCCCGGAATCTCGTCCGAATCAATGCGGGCGGCCTCCTGTCTCGCGGGGAGGACCGTTTCCATGGCCTGGGCAGCCTCCCTGACAATGCCTGCAATGCCTTCCGCATCGTTCAGGGTAAGCTCGGGGTCGGAGCTTGTTGTCGGCTCCAGCACCCAGCCTTCCCTGAGGGCGACCTGCTCCAGGGCCTCGATCACCTCGCCGTACTCCTGGGGACGGTCTTCGGGGCTCTTGGCCATCATCTCTTCGACTAGCGCATAGAGCATCTCGGGCAAACCCTGGATTTTTTCCTTCAGCTTCGGCGGGGGTTCCTTGATGTGTTTGAGTACTATGTCCAGCGGAGTGGAACCCGAGAACGGCCGCTCTCCGGTCAGCATGCAGAAAAGGGTAGCGCCGAGCGAATAGATGTCGGAGCGGTGGTCCACCTTGTCTCCCCTGCCCTGCTCGGGGCTCATGAAAGCAGGGGTTCCTATTACCTGCCCCGTGAGGGTGAGCCGCTGATTGTCGGACGTGTCCTTGGCGAGGCCGAAGTCAGCGAGTTTCACCTTGCCGTCCAGCGTGAGGAGGACGTTGTCCGGCTTGATGTCGCGATGGATTACGTTGTGAGCCAGCGCGCTCTCCAGAGCCTTTGCGACCATCCATGAGATCGCCACCGCCTGTTTTGGCGGGACCTTGCCGCATTTTTTAAGGATGTCGCCCGCGGAAGAACCATCCACGAATTCCATGACTATGAAATAAGTCCCGTCCTCCGATCGCCCCCTTCCGAAGACGCCTAGGATGTGCGGGTGATTCAAGGCCTGAAGCAAATCGGCCTCGCGCTCGAAACGTGCGATGAACTTCGGGTCCCTTGCTTCCGCCTCCTTGATGAGCTTCACGGCCGCCGCCTTGCCGTCCGAAGGACGTACGGCCTTCATGACCACGCCCATGCCGCCCCGGCCAAGCATGTGCCTGACCGCGAATCCGGCGAACTCCCGCCCGATGTATGGATTGTCATCCATGAACGACCTCTCATACGAGACTACTTGGAGAACAACGATCGGACTTCCCAACCGGCGTTTTTTGGAAACATGGATGCAGGTCTTGTCTGGTGATCAGCTTGAAGCAGAAGCCTCACCGCCGTGCCTCCGAATGCAAACCCATGGTGCGAAAAAGGAATCTATCAGACTTCCGGGCTTGCGTAAACACCCAAAATGCTTGCAGCCCCAATTCGAATAAACCAAGGTTACTATTGCGACAAGGGTTCAAGTCTATCAACGAGTGGCCGTCTTCTTTTCCGCCATACGTGCACGCCTTCCCCTTTTTCCCTTGAGCCTGCGGCATGGGCGGTTATAATACCGTACCCGCGTTTTTTTACGCAACCGTGGAAAACCGATTCGGGCGGTAGGATTTCCGCGAGAAAACGCTTTTTCCGGAACGGATTGGACCCGTGGCAGGACCGACGAAGACGGAGAACGTGAAGCTGACGCACTCGGGCGAGCCCATTCAGCCGCCGGTCATGGGCCTTCCCAAGAAGACGAAATCCGTGTGCCCCGAATGCGCTAAAACCATAGACGCCGACGTGTTCGAGAGGGACAACCGGATTCTAATGACGAAGGAATGCCCGCTTCACGGGGCCTTCGAGGACGTCCTGTACTCCGACGCGGCGCACTACCGCAACATGGAACGGTTCAGGTTCGGCGACGGACGCGGCGTGGAAAGCCCCCACGTGGCCTCGTATACGGCCTGCCCGGAATCCTGCGGACTATGCCCAGCGCACTTGAGCCACACGGCCCTCGGCAACATCGACCTCACCAACAGGTGCAACCTCTCCTGCCCATACTGCTTCGCGAACTCGAACGCCAGAGGCTTCCTATACGAGCCGTCGTTCGAGCAGATTGTCGCGATGCTGAAGACGTACCGCGAGGAGAGACCGGTGCCGACCTCCTGCGTCCAGTTCGCGGGCGGGGAACCCACCATGCACCCGGATTTCATCAGGATCGTCAAAGCCGCCTCGGACCTCGGATTCTCCGCGATTCAGGTGGCTTCCAACGGAATCAAGTTCACCGACCCCGGGTTCTGCGCCTCCTGCAGGGATGCAGGACTGAACTCGATATACCTGCAGTTCGACGCCATGGACGACGAAACCTATCGAAAAGTCCGCGGCAAGCCCCTGCTCGACATGAAGCTCAAGGCGGTGGAAACGATTCGCGCCGCCGGGGGCATGAGCATCGTCCTCGTGCCCACGGTGATAAAGGGCGTGAACAACCATTCGGTCGGAGAAATACTGAGCTTCGCCGCGAAGAACGTGAACGTCGTGACCGGGGTCAGCTTCCAGCCGGTGGCGATCACAGGGAGGATTCCGGCCGGGAAACGCGCGGAAATCCGATATACGCTGCCCGACATGGCCAACGACATAGAGAAACAGACCGGCTGGGTAAAGGCGGAGGGCTGGGCTCCGCTGTCGGCTACCATGCCCCTGTCGAGGCTGGCATCCGCAATCTCCGGGAGGGAGATTACGGCATACACCGCGCATCACCACTGCTCCATGGCCACGTACCTTTTCGTGGAACCGGGAGGCAGGCCCGTGCAGATTAACGAGTTCATCGACCTCGAACCCATGCTGAGGGAGATGGACCGTCTTGCCGCGGACCTCGAGAAGTCGTGGTTCAAGGCAATCGGCAAGACAATCACCAAGGTCAAGGCGCTGTCGGTCCTCAAGAAGTGCTTCCACGAGGAGAGGGCGCCCGAAGGCCTCACGTTCGACGTGTTCATGAAGGCGATCGAGGAGCTCATGAGCAGCAAATCGAGCCGCAAGCCGGGAGCCAAATACGCCTACCGCACGCTGATGGTAGGCGGCATGCACTTCATGGATTCGTACAACTACGACGTCGAAAGGGTAAGGCGCTGCGTGGTCCACTACGCCGCCCCCGACGGCAAGGTTTATCCCTTCTGCGCCTACAACGCCGGCCCCACCTACAGGCTCAAAATCGAAGAGCGATTCGCCTGCTCCATAGACGAGGTCAAAGCCAAGTCCGAGAAGCTTGGAAAGCCCGAGGACCTCGAACGCCTCGTTTCGAGAATGAGCGAGAAGGCGGGCGAATCCGCCGGCAAGGACTCCGGCGGCAGACGCTGCGTGTGACACTCGTCCCTCTTGATTTCTGTATGGAAAAGCGCCTCGCTGCGATAAAATGTCGCTGCCGGCCATGGATTGGGGAGACGGGCGCAGAGGGTCCGCCGCCCGCCTCCGGTCATGCCGGCGGGGACGGATGAAATGCGCATCTTGTATCCGGCCGCTTCGGCCTTCCTGATTCTGTTCGCATCGGCCCATGCCGCGGCCCAGTCCAGGGACGCGCACGCCTTCTGCATGCCCGCTTCGCCTTCAGGGGAGTCCGAAAGCGGCGGCGAACTTCCCGAAGACGCCGAAGAGGGCATGAGCACGTACTTCAGCGAGCAATGGAAATGGTTCCGGCCCGGGCTCAAAATCGCCGTGCCCGACTATCCGGCTCTCCTGTCCGTGCCGCTGATTTCGGGTTCGAACAACTTCTTCCACCATCTCGTCCTGATCCCTCCCCTCGAAGGCAGGGAGGTGCTGGAAGCGGAACGGTTCCAGTTCATGCTCGGCGTCGGCCATTCCTATTGCACCGACGCGCAGGAGAAGCCCGGCAACAGGTTCAAGGCCGCGTTCACCGAGATGCGCTTCGACCTCGCCTATGGAATAGCAAAGCTGTTCGAGCTCAGGGCGGGATTCAATCTTGCGAGGTTCAGCTTCGACAGGGCGACGGACGTCATGGCCACTCAGGAGGGAATCCAGGTCTTCCCGCCGGATGGTTTCAATCCTTCCATGAGCCTGGGCGACATAAAGCTCGGCCTCAAGATTGACACGATCTTCTATGAGAAATACGACATAGGCCTTTCGACCATACTGACGGTCAAGATTCCCGTGGGCAAGTCTGATTTCCTGACCTCCGGCAGGGCCGATTTCGCGATGGCGTTCGCGCTGACATACAAGCTCACGCTCCTGGGAGGGCAGCTCATATTCTTCCACGCAAACGCGGGATGGGCGTTCTTCGACGAGGAGAACGTGTTCAAGCGCAAGGTCTACGTGAATTCCGCGTGCTTCTACGGCCTGAGCATCGTTGTTCCATTCGGCCCGAAAATCCCCGATAATAAGGATGACGGGGGCCTGAACTGGGCTGTGATTCTCCAGTGCCAGGGGCACGAAAACGCGTTCGCGAAGCTCGACCAGTTCAACAGCGCCCCGACGACCGTCCATGGAGGCCTCAGGATGCTCTTCTCGGGCTGGTCCGTCGATTTGGGATTGGGGTTCGGAGTGACGAGGCGGGCCTCCGCGGACTACGTGGTCGACTTCTCTGTGGCCAGGGTTTTCTGACCCCGCGTTTCGCGGGCCGACGCCGACCGGCTGGACGGGGGAAGCAAAGGAGACCGGCATGTCCGAAGTTCAGGAACTTGCCGCAGTACTCGAAAACCGCTCGGAAATGTACTACAGGCGCAGGGACGCCCTCGTCAAGCTCATGAAGCTTGATCCCCAAAGGGGGACCGAAGCCCTGCTGTCGTTCGCCTCCGATCCCGAGAAGGTGCTCCGCCGCGAAATCGCGAGGCTCCTCGGCCAGTGCCCGGCAGGCAAGGCGATGCCCGCGCTCCGCACGCTCCTCGGCGACGAGGATTCCGACGTCCGCAAGAACGCCCTGCAGTCCATCGCCGCGGTCGGAAGCGAGGCCGACGCCGCTGCGGTCAGGCCGCTGCTCGACGATCAGAGCTTCTTCGTGAAGAGGGAGGCTGAAAAGACCCTGGAGAAGCTCTCGAAGCCCGCCGCGGGCAAGATGGAGCGCGCTGCCGCCCGGCCTCAGGCCGCACCTCCGGCAGCGGCTTCCCCGGCGGAGCCTCCTGCCGCCCACGAAGCCTCCAGGGAATCCGCGCTGGCTTCCAGGGAGCCGCCATGGAAGACGGCCGGTCCGCTCAAGGCCGTCGCGGAAGCCAGCCCCGCGGGCGAAGAGAAGCCGGCGGATTACATTCAAAGGCTCAGGGAAAAGAGGGACCGCCTCAAGGCGGAGAAATCGCGGAAGACCGTGCTCAGGCAGTCTCCGGCCTTGGCGCCTGCCAAGGCCCAGTCCCCCGACGTGTCCAAAAGGCCCTACAAGGTCTACATCCCGGTCGCCGTCCCCGGAGGAGGCACAGCGCCTCCCGCCGCCCCGACCCCTCTCCGCGAGCCGCCTCCAGTGCCCACCCGGGAGGAGTCCGCCGCGGCGGCGAAAATCTGCCCGAAGTGCAGGTGGGTCCTCAAGGCGGGCCAGAGGTACTGCAACTTCTGCGGATTCGCGCTGACGACGTCGGGCGGGCCTGCAGCGGCTCCTCCGCCCAGACCGCTGTTCACGCCGAAATATACCGGCAGG
>DYIT01000033.1:0-24509 GCA_020723505.1 Candidatus Kuenenia stuttgartensis | reverse complement strand
CGGAGCTCATCGACCGGGAAAAGCCTGGGCTGCGCCGGCGCCGCAATCGCAATGTTCGCCGGCGTGATCGCGGTTGTCATCGGAATCTCGATGAAATCGTCGAGCCGGGCCAGAAAGGACGAAGTCATCGCCGCCCGGGTGAAGAGAATCGAGCAAATCGAGAAACAGGCGTCCGAAGCCCGGGCAAGGCGCGAAATGGCAACGGAGAAAGCGGCGGTGAATGAAGCGTCCAAATCCGAGGAAGACGGGTTGGGCGCCCCCCTGATGGCGGATGAACCGAAAGCGAACTACGTGTTCCCCGAAAATGCGCAGGTCTCGATCAGGATGGTCTGGAACGAGCTGTTCGTCGGTCGCATTTCCGACCAGAACGCGGAATCCATCTGGATCGACGTCGGCGAAGGCAAGGTCTTCAAGCTGAGCAGGTCCCAGATTGCCGGCGTGACCAGGCTCAAATAAGAGAACCAGGGCAGTGAGCGGTAAGCCGTAAGCGGTAAACTGTCCAACTTCGACCCGGATGCCTTGTCGCACGAACTCACTTCTTCGGCCTCCGCCTGATTACCCTCGCCTCGGCGTCGAAACCGAGACCGTGATTCTCGCCGGCATCGAGCAGGGCTGCTCCCAGCGCAGCGATCATCGCCCCGTTGTCGCCGCACAGCCCCTCCCCCGGCCAGGCGACGGCAATCCCCGAGCCTGAGCACGCCTCCTCGAATGCCCGGCGCAGCGCCCCGTTCAGCGCCACTCCTCCAGCCACGCCGACGGTCCTCGCGCCATGCTCCTCGGCCGCGGCCATCGTGCGGTCGACGAGCATGCCCACCACCTCTGGAACGACGCAGCCGTGTCCGCGACGGTTTTCCCGTCCGGAGGCTTCCCCGCAAGGACGTCCGCTCCCGCCGCTCTCAGATGATAGAGCACGGCGGTCTTTATCCCGCTGAAGGAGAAATCCAGCGGCCTGCCTTTTATCCTGGCCTTTGAAAAATGCACGGCCTTCGGGTTTCCGCAAAGCGCGGCCTTTTCTATCGACGGCCCTCCCGGGTAGGGAAGACCGAGCAGCTTGGCCGCCTTGTCGAAAGCCTCGCCTGCAGCGTCGTCCGTGGTAGTGGCCAGGAGCTCGTTCATGAGCGGTCCGGACGACTTGTATATGCAAGTATGGCCGCCTGACGCCAGAAGGAAGACGGCCGGGGTTGCGAGGCCCGGGTTGGACATGTAAATGGAGAATATGTGCGCGTCGAGGTGGTTCACTCCCACGATTGGGATTCCCAGGCTCAAGGCCGCGGCCTTCGCCGCCGAGACTCCGACGAGCAGCGCGCCGATGAGTCCGGGCCTGGATGTCACCGCCACTCCCCCGAGGTCACGGGGCATAAGTCCGGCGCGAGACAAAGATTCCTCTATAACGGGTGCTATTTTCTCCTCATGCGCCCTCGACGCGAGCTCCGGCACGACCCCGCCGTACTTCGCGTGCAGGGCAATCTGGGAGAACACCACGCTCGACAGGATCCGGCCGCTGCCGTGCACCGCCGCCGCGGTCTCGTCGCAGGATGTTTCAATACCTAGAACGTTCATGAATCAGAAGTCCAAGATACGTATGGCACACGACAGAGCCGCGGTCGGCCTGCCCTGCGAAGCCCGTGCCTTGACACCCAGGCGAAGCAGGGTGAGGCCGCGGGCGATCGTGCCGGTCGGGCATACGCGCGGCGCCAATCCGAATCGGTGATCTGTGGAAAAACGTCCATTCTCCAATGTCCAGGCAAACGCCCGTTGTGCTGCGCGCGGTTCAGAACAGCTCGAGCTGTCTCCCTCCTTCCCGCCGGGATTTGGGGCTCGGGGCTGCGCGTTCCAGGAATCCGCTCCCGATGCCGGCGAGGAACCCCGACTCCGGATTCCTCAGCGTCCTCCCGAACAGCCGCCTCTTCCCGGCCCGCGAAAGGAAAAGGCATTCCCTTGCCCGCGTCATGCCCACGTAGAGCAGCCTCCTCTCCTCATCGGGATCGCCCTCGATGCCGCCTTCAATCCTGAGCGGAATCAGGCCGTCCTCTACGCCAACGACGAACACGACCGGGAATTCGAGCCCTTTCGAGGCGTGAATCGTGAGAATCGACACCCTGTCGCCCTGGATTGGCAGGCATTCCTGGTCGGAACCCGTGGCAAGCATGTCGAGGAAGCCGCGGAAGTCCCCGCCGAACGCGGCAGCCTCTCTTGAAATGATGTCGGCGTCCGCGGATTCGAGATTTAGCTCGCGGATTGCCGCGTCCGCGGTTTCCGTGGCGGAATTGAATGCCGCGCCGCGCTTTCCGATGGCCTTTCCCATCCAGGCCAGCGCTGCCCTCACGCCCTGCCTCGCCGCCCAGGGCGAGGCCCCGCGCATCGTGAACGGAATGCCGGCCCGGTCGAGTGCGGCCGCGACCGGCGCAAGGGTCTGCTCGATTCGCCCCAGCACCGCGACGCCGGCAAACGACAGTCCGGACAGCCCTTCGAACCCGTCCGTCCTGCCCGAATCCATGCTGAAATGGCTGGTGCCGCCGATGAGGCCCTCTATCGTGCGAGCCACTGATTCCGCCTCCGCATCCTCGTCCGCCGCCACGGCGGCCGTCACGGGCCTGCCCTCGCCGCAGGAAGCCGCCGCAATCAGCCCCCCTCCCGTGCCGGATTTCGAAATCATGCGGCCCGACGCGCCGGCGATCCGCGCCGTGAACCTGTAGCTCTTCCCGAGGCGGACGGTCTTCGTGGCGGGATAGTCGGCTTCGAACCGGCCGAAAATCCCGGGGGAAGCCCCGCGGAATCCGTAAATCGACTGGTCCGGGTCGCCGATAGCGCAGACGTCAGCCCCTGGCGGCGCGATGAGCTTCAGGAAAGCATACTGCGCGTCGCTCAGGTCCTGCAGCTCGTCCACCGAAACGAACCTGAATCTGCCGCGGATTCCATCACGAGCGCTCCTGTCGGAGTCGAGAACCCGGGCGGCTTCGAGGACAAGGTCGTCGAAATCGAAAGCATCGGCCGCCAGTTTCGCCCTGGCGTAAGCAGCCATCGCGGTGTCGAGATCGCCGGGGCAGTCCAATCCGGCCGGTTCAGCCCCGGAGCGGAACCTCCGGTTCAGAAGCGATGCCTCCTCCCGAAGAGCGGATATGCGCCTTGCATTTGCGCCCGGGCACGACTCCCTGACCGCGGACGCGAACATGCTCTCGGATTCCTGCGCGGACAGCACACGGAACTCCGGGGATCTCCCGGCCTTTGCGGCGTGTTCCCGCAGGATTCGAAGCCCGAATGAATGGAAGGTCAGCGCCGTGACGGCATGAGCGTCGGAAGGGAGCATGGCCTCGAGCCTGCCGGCCATCTCCCTCGCGGCGCGGTTCGTGAACGTGAGGGCCAGCACCTCTTCGGGCTGCGCCAGACCACGCGAAACCAGGCCCGCAATCCTGGCCGTGAGCGTTTTCGTCTTGCCGGTCCCCGGTCCTGCCGTCACGAGCAGCGGGCCCTTGCTGAGCGCCGCTTCGCGCTGGGAATCGTCCAGGCCCGCGAAAGGGCCTTCGGAACGCGGGGAGGCCTCCTGGATTCCGCCGCTCTCCCTGGCGCGCGCATCGGCGCAGGCGGCGGCGCGGGCCTTGGCGCGCCGGGGCTTCCTCTTCGCGGCAGGGGCATCGGCCGCGTCGAACAGGGCCTCCTGCCCCTTGAACTTCCCGATCTCGCCTTCGTCGAACAGGCGTATGACCCCGTATTCCCCATCGTAGCCGGCTTCCCTCCTCGTCTCCCCGGCCCTCATCCTCCTTACCGCCTCGGCCATGAGCGGCGAGGTTGCATGCTCGATGTCCTCGAGCGGACAGTCCAAGAGCATGCGGAGCTCGGGGCCCAGGGCGCTCACCATGTCCTGGATCGCGGCGCGGACAGCGAGGCCGGCCCTGCCCCTGCCCATGCACTCGGAGGCGATTTCGTCGAGCGGAACGACGCTCCTGAATCCCCGGGCGTCCGGGCGAGTCGAGCCATCCTTCCTGTCGGCCAGCTCGTGCACGCGGTTCAATACGCCCACCGTCACCTGCTTTCCGCATGCCGGGCAGAGGCCGGTGGAGCCGGCGGTCTCCTCGGGCGTCATGCGGACGCCGCATTTCCTGTGGCCGTCCAGGTGGTATTTGCCCTCCTCCGGGAAGAACTCGATGGTCCCGGAGAGCCCGGTTCTTGATTTCAGCGCCTCGCGCACGGCCGCGAACCCGAGGTCGCAGTCGAACAGCGTAGCCTCCCGCCCGACCTTTCCGCATGAATGGGCGTCGGAGTTCGAGACGAGCGCGAACCTGTCGAGCGAAGAGAGGGATCGGTTCATCGGAGGGTCGGAGCTCAATCCCGTTTCGACGGCGAAAACCCGGTCCGCGAGGTCGCCGAAGCACTCCTCGACGGCATCGAATCCGGATTTGGATCCGAGCACGGAGAACCATGGCGTCCAGATGTGGGCCGGGACGACGAAGGCCCCATCGGCGCATTCCAGCACGATCTCGAGCAGGTCCCTGGCGTCGAGCCCGAGTATCGGCCTGCCGTCGGACTCGATGTTCCCGATTCTCCCGAGCCGCGCCCTAATCTTCCCGGCTTCCTGAATCCCCGGAGCGTACACGAGCGTATGGACTTTCCTCGTCTTTCCGGCTTTCTTGTAAATCGAGCTGATCTCCGCGGACAGCATGAACCTCACCCTGCCCCTGCACGACTCGGGGAGCCCGTCCTCTGCCGCGGAGACCAGATCATCCCGCAGCCTGAACAGCCCTTCTTCGGCCGGAACCAGACGATCCCTGATTTCCGAGAACCAGGCGGGATGCGTGAAATCCCCGGTGCCGAGCAGGTCCACGCCCTTGATTAGGCCGGCCCTGTGGTAGCCGTCCAGCGTGGATTCGCCGCTGGTCGCTCTCGAGTATCTCGAATGCAGGTGCAGGTCCGCGATGAACTTCATGTGCGCCTGAAGTGCCTTTCCAAATCCTTAATCGTAATCCTCAAGACCGCCGGCCTGCCGTGGGGGCATGTCGGAACTCCGCGAATGGCCGCCGCCTTCTCGACGATCGAGAGGACCTTGCCCCTGGTGAGCAGCTGGCCCGCCTTGACCGCGCTCCTGCACGCGAGCCTCTTCGCCACGGCCTCGATGCGCTTCGAAGCCGATCCCGCGCCTTCCCTGCCCGAGAATTCCTCCACGACGTCCCCTATGAATCCCTCGACCTCGGAATCGGGAAGGAGAGGCGGGATGCCGTGCACGGCAACCGACCCCGGGCCGAAGGACTCGATTTCCAGGCCGAACCTGAGGAGGAGTTCCGCCGCGTCCCCGAGCACCGCCTCGGCCGACGGATCGAGGTCGATTGTGATTGGAATGAGCAGCTTCTGCGTCGAAAGCCCCTCTGCGGTCATGCGCCCCATTATCTCGTCGTAAAGGACGCGCTCGTGGAGCGCATGCTGGTCGATAATCTCGATTCCGTCCGCCGTCTCGGCGACAATGTAGGAGTCATGCACCTGCATGGCGCGGTCGGACTGCGGGGCGGGGCCGGTCGGGTGCGGGATTTCCGCGGCTTCTGTCTCCCCTGCCCCGGCGGAGGCGGGAGCCATGAACCGCGGGTCGCATGCCGCCCGGACGGCCGTCCTGTCCGCAGAGCCGCGCGAATCGAAGGGCCGCATCGAGGACTGAAGGGGCGCCGAACCGTCGAGCGGCCGCCACGATCCCTCGGAACCCGGGGCGGCGCCGTCGAGGAAATCACGCGCGTCGGGCGATTCCGGGACTTCCGGGGCGGGGAACAACCCGTGGTCCGCCACCGGCACCTTCACGGCACCCGCGCCCCTCTCGATGGATTTCCGGAAGAGGGCGGAGAGTATGCCGTGCATCTGCCCCGATCTCCTGAATCTCACCTCGAGCTTTGTCGGATGGACGTTGACGTCCACTTCGGCCGGGTCCACGGTGATGAACACGAACGCGATTGGATGCCTCCCCTGGGTGAGGAACTCGCGGAATGACTCGGAGACCGCGTGGAGAAGGATTTTCTCCCTGACGAACCGGCCGTTTATATACGTGAAGATTGAGTTGCGGTTCGATCTGCAATGCGGCGGAGGCGCCACGAAGCCGGTGATTGTGAGTCCGACTTCCGTGTACGACAGGGGGACGAGGTCGGCGGCGAGCCTCTTGCCGAAGAAGGCCTCGATCCGGTCCTTGAGATCCGCGACCGGTTCGAGCCTCCAGACGGTACGCTGGCCGTGGATGAGCGAGAATGCCGCGTCCGGCCTAGCGATGGCCATGTTCATGACCTGGGAGGAGACGTGGTACATCTCCGCGGGCGTGTTCTTGAGGAACTTCCTCCGGACCTGGGCGTTGAAGAACAGGTTCTTCACGTCCACGGTCGTGCCGGGCGGGCAGCCTTCGGGGAGAGGCCCCTCTATTTTTCCCGCCGAGACCCTTATGACCGATCCGTCCGTGCGGGCGCGGATTCGGGTGCGGATTTCCATCATGGACACCGCGCCGATGCTAGGCAGCGCCTCGCCCCTGAATCCGAAGGTCGTGACCCGGAACAGGTCGTCGGGCGTGAGGAGCTTGCTTGTGGCGTGGCTCAGGACCGCAAGGGCGAGGTCTTCCGAATCCATGCCCGTGCCGTCGTCGGTTACCGTTATCCTGTCCTTTCCGCCGTTCTCGACCCTGACCTCGACGCGGGACGCGCCCGCGTCAAGGGCGTTCTCGATGAGCTCCTTGACGATTGACGCAGGCCGCTCGATTACCTCGCCGGCCGCAATCATGTCGACAACCGACTGCGGAAGGACCTGTACGGACATTGACGGACCTCGAATAACCCCGGCATCCTCTGGCGGGGCCGCATCACAGGATATCAAAACCCGGCAGGTTTGTGGCGGGTATATCTTCTTGTTGCCTTGGAGCGGAGTTTCGAAAGTCCGCAGGGGCGCAGCAAGCTGCGCCCGGCGTATGTCAATCTTGCAAGGATGCGGCGGAAAACGCCGAAAGGGGAAAAAGTCCAGCGAGGCTCGATTTATTTTGCAGCACTTGGGTATACTGCCGATAGCATACAAAGGAGCCTGATGCATTACATTCAAATGAAATAGGGAGTATCGGATGAGACGCGCTGCATTCATCCTGCCCTTCATGTTCTTCGTCTTCGGCATGGCGTCGCTGCGCGATCGGGTGGGAGTGTGGTCGATATTCAGGTTCGGCGATCCGGCGGAAAGCTCTGATGGATTCGCAACCTGCCTCAAGCGCACAAGCAAGGTGGGGACCCACGAGACGGGCCACATGCTGGGCATTCGCCACTGCACGCGCTACGAGTGCAACATGAACGGGTCGAACAGGATCGAGGAATCGGATGCCCGCCCGCTGGCCCTGTGCCCGGAATGCGTGAGGAAGATCTGGCATGCCTGCGATTGCGACCCGGTGCAGCGTTATTCGAAGATGGGGTCCTTCTGCATGAAGCACGGCATGGCCGCAGAGGCGGAGTTCTTCAGGAAGTCGAGGGAGAAGATAGAACCCGTGTCAGCGAAGAACCGGTGACGGCTGTGGGAGCCGCCGAATCTTCCCGGCCCATCGAGGCGGCGATTTTATACCTGAGGGCAGCAGGGACGGTCCGGTGGACCGCCATGAATTCCCTGGTTCAGCGCTGCAGGAAAATATGTTGTTCCGGTTGAAAACAAGGGCAATCCCGAAAGGAGGCGGAGCATGCCGCCGTTCAAAGTGGATTTCGAATCAATAGGCTGGCAATCGCAGGCCGCGGGCATGCGCTCGAAGGCCTACCGCGAGGGCCTGAAGCAGATTCGCCTCGTCGAGTTCACTCAGGAATTCGTGGAAACGGACTGGTGCCTGAAAGGCCATGTAGGGCTTGTGTTGTCGGGATGGCTCGAAATCGATTTCCGGGGCAGGACCGTCGCCTATCCCGAAGGGTCCGGCATCTTCATCCCGCCCGGGCAGGCGGGGGCGCACAAGGCCCGGTCGCTGTCCCCGGTCACGCGCCTGGTTCTAGTCGAGGACGTATGAACGCCGGACTGCTTTTCCCCGTCACTTCCGGGTCTTCTTCGCCGGGCGGGCGGGTTTTCGCGGCTTCCTCGCCGCAGGTTTCTTCCCTGGCTTCTTCTTCCCGGCGGCCGCTTTCTTCTCCTCGAGGGCGGCGAGGATTTTCTCGGGCGTAATCGGCATGTCGTAGATGCGCACGCCCACCGCGTCGTAGATCGCGTTGGCGATGCAGCCCGCGTTGGGATTGGTCAGCCCCTCGCCCGCCTCTTTCGCGCCGTAGGGCCCCTCAGGCTCGTAGGTCTCGACCATCAGGGACGTGAAATTCAGCGGCACGTCCGGCGCGCGCATGACCTTGTAATCGACGAAGGACGGGTTGAGCACCTTGCCGTCGTCGGTAGCCAGGTTCTCCGACAGCACGTAGCCCTGGCCCATCACGAAGGCGCCCTCGAGCTGGCCTTCCACGCCGAGCTCGTTGATTACCTGGCCGCAGTCGTGCGCGGTCGTGACGTTCACCATGGAAACCTTGCCAGTCTCGACGTCGACGTCGACCTCGGACACCTGCGCGCCGAAGCTGAAAGCGGGCGACACCATGCCCTTGCCGTGGGGGGTGTAGAGCCCCCTGCCGACGATTTGGAGCCCGCCGCGCGCGCGCACCGCGGCCTTCACCGCGTCCTGGTAGGGAATCGTCCTGTCGGGCCGCTCCTTCACGAAGACCTTGCCGTCGCGCATGTCGTACGAATAGACGATGTTCTGCTCCATCATGCCTGAAGCGGCCTCGAGCACCTGCTTCTTCACGTCCTCGGCGGCCATCTTCACCGCGTTGCCGGTCATGAGCGTCTGCCGCGATCCCCATGCGCCGAGGTCGGGAGGGCATACCGCCGTGTCGCCGGACGTGACCCTGATCATGTCCATGGGAATACCGAGGGTCTCGGCGGCTATCTGCGCCATGACCGTGTCGGATCCCTGGCCGATTTCCGCGGATCCCACGTAGACCTCGGCGAACCCGTCCACGCTCATGCGAATCATGGCCGCTGAGAACGCGTATGGGGTGTTAATCCAGTTGAATACGCCGCCGGACATGAAGCCGTAGCAGCCCATGCCGATTCCTCGGCCGAACTGGAGATTGCCGCGCTTCTTCTTCCATCCCGTCGACTTCATCGCCTTGCGGATGCACTCCTCTATGCCGCACGAGGCCACCTTGCAGTATCCCTTGATTTCGTGGCCCGGCTTCATGAGGTTCCTGAGCCGCAGTTCCGCGGGGTCCATGCCGAGGTCCGCGGCAATCATGTCGAGCTGCGAGTCGCAGGTGAACTCCGCCTGGGGCCCGCCGAACCCGCGCATGGCGGACGACGGGTTCTTGTTGGTGTACACGTGGAATCCGTCATAGCGGTAGTTCGGTATGTCGTACGGGAACATCTGGAAGAACCCCGTGAGGTACAGCGCCGTGGGACCCATGGCGTTGTAGGCCCCGCCGTCGAGCACGGCCCTCGCCTCCTTGGCGACCAGCGTCCCGTCCTTCATGTATCCCGTCTTGAGGTGGTACTTCATCGGCGTCCTGCGCCGCGTGCAGGAGAACTCCTCCTCGCGGGTGTAGACGATCTTCACGGGCTTCCCGGTGATTTGCGAGAGCCTCGCCGCGCAGTACTGGTCCTTGAAGAGCTCTATCTTCCCGCCCCAGCCTCCGCCGACGTGCGGCCTTATCACCCGGATCTTCCCCTCGGGCATGCCCAGGGTGTGCGCGAGGAGTATCTGCACGTAGTACGGGACCTGGGTAGACGTCCATATGGTCAGCCTGCCGTCGGTGTCCGTCTGGGCGAGCGAAGCATGGGGCTCCATGGCCGCATGGGAAACCGCATGCAGGGAGAAATCGTCCTCGCGAATCCGGTCGCAGGCCCTGAACGCCGCGTCCACGTCGCCGAACTCTATGTGCCTCGTCTCGGAGACGTTGTTCCTGACGTTGGGGCCTGTATGAATCTGCGGAGCCCCGTCCTGCATGGCTTCGACCGGGTCGAAGACGGCCGGCAGAATCTCGTACTCGACCTCGATGAGGGTGAGCGCCTCCTCGGCGGTGTCTTCGTCCGCAGCGGCGACAGCCGCGATTTCGTCGCCGATGAACCTGACCTTGTCGGGCGCGAGCGGATGCTCGTCCAGGAGGTGGGGATAACGCCTCCAGTTGCCGAACGTGAGCTTGAGCGTGTCCTCGGCGGTGATTACCGCGGCGACGCCCGGCAGCGCCTTCGCGGCCGACGCGTCGATGCTGACGATCCTCGCGTGCGGATGCGGGCTGCGGAGCAGCTTGCCGGCGAGCATGCCCGGCAGGGCCATGTCCACCGTGTACTTCGCCTGGCCCGTGACCTTGGCGGCGCCGTCCACCCTGCGGACCTTCTTCCCGAGAACTGAGTATTCCATCACTTCTTCTCCCGCATTTTTCCGGCCGCGGCCAGAATGGATTCGACGATTTTCACGTAGCCCGTGCATCTGCAGATGTTGCCCGCGATGGCCTCCCTCGCCTCCTGCGCCGAAGGACTCGGATTCCTGCGAAGAAGGTCCCGCGCGGACATGAGCATGCCGGGAGTGCAGAACCCGCACTGCAGCCCGCCGTGGTCGAGGAACGCCTCCTGCAGCGGATGGAGGTCGGGGCCCTCGGCAAGCCCCTCGACCGTCCCCACCTCCATGCCGTCAATCTGGACGGCGAGCACCGAGCATGAGTTCACGGTGCGTCCGCCCACTGAGACGGTGCACGATCCGCATGCCCCGCTGTCGCAGGCATGCTTCGTCCCGGTCATTCCGAGGTGTTCCCTCAGGAGCTCGACAAGGGTCGTCTTCGGGGCGACCGAGGTTTCGATCCTCCTGCCGTTCAGCATGAATGAAATCATCATCCTGTTCATCTGTGCTTCTTGCCCCCAACGGCGGCCTTCGCCTCCTCGAACGCGCTGAGAAGCGTGCGCTTGGCGAGGACGCGGGCTATCTTGTTCCTGTATTCCGCGCTGCAGACCACGTCCGGAATCGGCGAAGTGCTTTCAGCGACCAGCCCTGAGGCGGACTCCACGGCGGCAGGAGTCAGTTTCACGCCCTTCAGCGCGTCCTCTACCGCCGTCGCCCTCACCGGAGTGGAGGCGACGCCGCCAAGGACCACCCTCGCGTCACTTAAGGTCCTGCCGTCCTTCTCCAGCGAGACGAAAGCCGACGAGACGACTATCGGAGCGTCGCCCTCTACGTTGCGGAATTTCTCGTAGGAAACGCCCGTGGCCGGCGGAATCGCGGGGAAGCTTATTTCGGTCAGCAGCTCCCCGGGCTGCACGACCGTCTCGTAGTAGCCGAGGAAGAACTCCCCGAGGGGGACCTCGCGGGCGCCTTCAGGGCCCCTGATATGCGCCGTGGAACCGAGCGCAATCAGCACCGGCGCGGCATCCGACGAGGGATCAGCCATGCACAGGTTCCCGCCGATTGTCCCCCAGTTGCGGACCTGCACGGTGGCGAGATGCCTCTCCATCGAGGCGAGGACACCGCAGGAGGATTGCAGGACCTCCGAATCGAGGATGCTCGCGTGGGTCGTCAGCGCCCCTATCCTGAAACCGGTCCCGGGATTGGACTCGATGAAATCCAGCTCCTCGAGCCCCTTTATGTCCACCAGGCAATCAGGGGCCATCAACCCCTGCTTCAGGATGTTCAGAAGCGACTGGCCGCCGGCGATTTTCACGGCGGATTCGCCCTTTTCGGCAAGGACCTCCAACGCGTGATCAACCGAGCGCGCCCGTATGTATTCGAAATCTTTCATCGGATTCAGGTCTCCATCTGTATCGCCTTCTGGATGTTCTTCGCGACTTCCTCGCCCATCTTGCCCGCCGTCATCCTCATCATCTTCTCCCCGAACGTGGCAAGCTTGCCCACGACCCGGACGTTCGCCGTGTAATGCACTTCCGTCTCCCTGGGGGAGATCTCCCTCAAGTCTATCGTGCTGTCCTGATGGAACTGGCCCGCCTTCAACCAGTCGTGGCCGTCGCCCGAGGTCTTGAGATGCCGGGGAGGTTCGAACTCCACGAATTTCGTGACGGACTTCATCTTAAGCTTGAAGAAGCCGACCTTCACGCCGACCACCGCCTCGTATGTCTTGTCGTCGAGCTGCTTTGCGCTGACGAATCCCGGCACGCACGGCCCCATCTTCCCAGGGTCGATGATGAACTCCCATACTTTCCTTATCGGAGCAGGAACGGTGAATTTCTCGTCAATCTCCATGTTCGGTTTCGTCCAAATGACGGATAGAATGATGCATCAACCCGGATGCGATTCATGCGGGGGGCCATCATATTTGCGGTTTCCGCCCGCAGTCAAGTCATTTTGCGCACTATTGCGCGCTTCGCGCGCAAAAGCGGGATTAGCCCGCAAAAAAGCCTGATTCCGGGCGAATCAGAAGATAAAAAAAGCGCGGCTGCTTTTGATTGCCGCCGCGCTTTTCTTCTGATGACGGGTTACTGCCTCGGCTGGTCGCCGCCCTGGTCGGCAGGCTTCTCCTCGGCCTTGGCTTCTTCCTCGAGTTTCTCCTTGGGTCCGAGGAAGAGGTTCTCGAGGTCGCCGGCGAGGTCCACCGCGAATGCGATCTTCAGGTTGTCGTCCGGAGGAACGCCCTTGGTGAAATCGAACGCCCTGGCGAGCT
This sequence comes from Candidatus Kuenenia stuttgartensis, assembly GCA_020723505.1. Taxonomy (GTDB): domain Bacteria; phylum Planctomycetota; class JAKEIC01; order JAKEIC01; family DYIT01; genus DYIT01. The sequence goes on along the minus strand of DYIT01000033.1, from coordinate 11,901 downwards.
GGTTGGTCTGGAGGTCCCAGACGCCGCCGAATGCGTTCCATGCTTCCATCATGCCGAAGAAGATGGAGCTCATGTCCACGTGGACGAACGCTATGTACCTGATTTTCGGGGGAACCGGGATGCCGAGCTTGTCCTTGAGGAGGCCAAGCAGGCCCATGAGGTCGTTCATGAGGCCGCCGAGGATTTTGAAGTCCACGTCATAGCCGCTGCCTTCCGGGAACTTCCAGTAGCTGTTCCTGGCCAGCCAGATGAAGTTGCAGCAGAGGCTGTGGTTGTTGGGCATCCTGCTCGTAATCTCGTCGGGAATCACGGGGTCGAGGGGGAGGAACCTGCCCTTGGATGCGATCGCTGAGGCAAGGAGCTTGCCCTGGAAGCCGGTGTTCATGGCATCGCTGGCGCCGATGTGCAGGACGACGGGCATCAGGAGGATTGCTTCGTCCTCGGCTATCTTGAGCTTTCCTTCGCCCTTAAGCTCGCCCACGTCCTCGTTAAGCTCCGGGTTCCAGTACTTTTCGGCGCTCTCGCAGCCCACGAAGAGCAGCGCGACCGCCGCCACCAGAAACAAGGATTTCCACTGATTCATGCCATTTCTCCTACAAACAAAAAACTTTTTCGAAATATCAAACACGGTTGAATGCGGTCCCCCGTTCCATTCCTGCCGCAAGTCGAAACGCTGAATAAGGAAAGTGGATTTTAGGGCCAAATCGCGGGCTGTCAAGGCAAATTTTCGAAAAATCGATTCCGTTGACCGCGACGACGCGCATGGTTATCCTCATTCCGCGAATATGGCAAGGTTCAGCCGCAAATACGCAGTTCAAGAGCATGACGGGCGCCGGCGCCATGTCAGCCGCCGGCCTCACGCCGGGATGGCGGGCCCGGAATTGCGGCGCGCGGTTTCAATCGCGCCAGTCATGGTCTTCGTCCTCCTCACGCTCGCGGGCACGGCATCCGCAGACCCTCTCTCATCCCGGCACATCATCCGGGCCGCGGTCGACCTCGAATCGAGGGAAATCGCAGGCACGGTCGAAATACGCATGAGGAACTCCGTCGGCAAGGAGCTCAGGGAAATACGCCTGGCCCTATACCCGAACCACTATCTCAAGCCCTCCCCGTTCATCAACGACGTCAACTACGAGTGGGTCTATCCGCGGACCTTCAATCCCGGGTTCATCGAGGTGGAGGATCTCAGGCTCAAGGCAGCGGCGGCCCACGAGATGAAGGCGGCCTTCGGCAACGCAGGCGGAGCCGAGGACAAGACCTGGCTTTCAATCGCCCTCTCTCCTCCGCTGCCTCCGGGCGCAGAGGCGGTCCTGACCGTCCGGTTCAGGACGAAGGTCCCGGAGAAGTTCGGCCCGTTCGGGTTCTACGACGGGCTCCTTACCGCCGCCGGCGCCTGGTATCCCTGCCTGCCTGCGCACGACCCGGTCCTGGGATGGTTGGCGGACGCCCCGCCGGCTTTCACGGCAATAGAGGCTGAAATCGAAGTCCCGGCGGACGCGGAGGCAATCGTCAACGGCTTCCATTTCGACGCCCGGTCGAAACCGGTGAGGTACTCGTCCCCGTGCATGAACATGCTCTCGCTTTCCGTGGCGTCGGGATTCCATGCCTATGAAATAGAGGCGGCGGGCGTAAGGTTCATCCACTACAGGCTCGACGCTGACGAGGGGTTTGCCGAGAAGATACTGGGAACGGCGAAGCTGGCGATAGAATTCTTCAGGAAGAGGACGAAACGGCCGCTCCCGCAAAGGCTTGCGCTCGTGGAGGCCAGGATACGCGGCACCCTCACGGATCACGGCGGAGGCGGATCGGGATTCGTCTCCGACCGGCTGCTCAGGGTGCTCCCGTATCCCGTCGATCTCAGGAAATACCACCTGCGCGAGGTCGCGGACGAAATCTTCTACATGCTGTTCCTGGACTCGGTGCGGACCTGCGAGGGCGCCCTCGACTACAACTGGGTCGCCGAGGGATGCGCCTGGCTCACGCTCAGGAAATACCTCGACGAAAGGAACATCGGGTTCGACGAGGTCGTCGGGCTTCTCAAGACGTTCAGCTTCATCCCCGTGATAGACCAGACTCTCGTCGCGCCGCGGTTCCCCTTCAACGACGTGTTCTTCGACACATTCTTCAAATCCGAGCCGCACAGGGAATCGGTCTTCAGGTTCAGCAACAGGATTCCGTTCGGCAGGATAATCATCGAGAAGCTCAAGGACTCGATGCATGGCAGGGAAGGCGAGATCGCATGCTGGCGGTACGCCTCCGGACCGCAGGGACCTGCGCTCAGGGAAGCGGTGGAAGGCGCCGCGGGCCGGTCCATGGGCTGGTTCTTCGACCAGTGGCGGAAAGGCTACCCCAGGGTCAACTATTCAATCGCCGACGTGAGGAAGGAGCCGCTCTCCGGCGGACGCACGAGGGTCACGGTGGAGATTAAGCGGGAGGGCGGAGGGGGGTTCCTCGAGTACGTGGACGTCGGGGTCGTCCTTGACGGAGGCGCCAAATACTTCGGCCGCGTGGCCGTGACTGGAGAGACGACGACCGACTCGTTCGTCTATCCGGACGACTCCGACACCGTGATTGTGGACCCTTTCGGAAGGTGCCTCGAGGAGACGAAGACCGACAACTCCTCCCCCAGGAGCCTCAAGATACTCGTCACGTCGTTCCAGCCGAGGCTCGAGATATCCCCGGACTTCAGGAAGCTGGCCGACACCGAGATTAGGCTGGACATATGGGGCGGGTTCGCCGCCATCGCCGAGGGCGACTACGACAACCAGATTTTCGTGAACTATTTCTACGAGCAGAGGGGATTCGGCTTCAACCTCGGATACATGTACTCGTTCGGGTTCAAGCTGGACCGCACCGAATACCCCCAGGGGCTCGGCGCGTTCGTGTTCTTCGAGAAGCTGGACCGGTCCTTCGCCAAGATGCACGGGAACGGAGACTCCGGGCACGATCAGCTCGTCACAGGATCGGTGAGGCTCTTCTATACGTTCGACACCAGGACCGACCAGCGCAATCCTCATTCCGGAGCCGCCTTCACGCTGACCGGGGAATACGCGGACAAGATTCTCGGCTTCGACTTCAGGTTCGTCACCATGGGGGGGAACCTCCGCTGGCTCTTCTCGCCTTCGAGGAACCAGGTTTTCGCTTTTCAAGTCCGCTTTTCGACCTCGTGGGGTGAGATGCCGAGGCAGCGGATGTTCGCCCTTGGCGGGTATTCGGGGCTCAGGGGGATTCCGGAAAACGCCGTGCTCGGATCGCACCTGCTGTTGTTGAGGGCCGAATACCGGCACCTCCTGCTGAACGAGCTGGACATCAACTTCTTCTGGATAGGCTATATCCGGAGGCTCGCCGGATCGCTGTTCCTCGAAATCGGCAGCGTGACGGACCACAGGGCGGACCTGATAGAGCTCGAGAACTACAGGGCGAGCATAGGATACGGGTTCAAGGTCGCCTTCGATTCCTTCGGCGTAAGGCCGTTCATCGTGGGCATGGACGTGGCTTTCAGGCTCGACGACGTCTCGCTTACGCCGGAGATTTTTTTCACAATCGGCCAGTCCTTCTGATTTTCCCGCACGGTGGTCCCCCTGATCGCGCGGGAAAATCAATGGCAGAGACATGCTAGGAAGTGCGCGATAATCTTTGCAGAGCAGGTTCTTCCGACACTGAATACGCTGGAGAGAAGCTGACTTCGCCGAGGGGGTAGCTACGGAAAAAAGGTTTCCTTCATCGTTTCTCAGGGGATTTCAGTGGTCTCAGTGTCGGAAAAATGTCCAGGATATTCTGCACTCCTTGTTCAGGGTTGAAGGGATTTCCATATGCGCTTTGCTGAGTCATGTGTTGCCGGGTGCGCGGCATGGATCCTCCTGTCCGTCGCCGCCATTCCCGCCGCATCCGCGGGGGAGAAGCAAGCCCTGGATTCGTCAGGAAAGGGGATGGAGGACGCGGGCACAGCGGATGCGGCAATTCTGGCGGCGTATCCGCAGCCCACGGAGGTGCAGGAGGCCGTCATCGCCGCCTCGATTCGCCTGCTCTCGAGCGACGATTTCAGGGCCAGGAATGCTGCGGTCCAAAGGCTCGTGGCAGTCGGCGACGCCGCCGTCCGCAGCATGGTCAAGGCGCTGGAGTCCGCTTCCGATCCCGACTTCAAGTTGAGGCTCAGGTACGCTCTGGCGAGGCTCGACTGGATGCCGGAGGAAGCCTTCAGGCGGCTTCTGGCCGAGGGCGTCGAGATGCTCGTCAATCCCCCCCGCGCCGACGAGCAGGCGCCTTTGACCGGCGACTCCGCCCGAAGGGAGAACGAGAGCCTGTTCGCGCGCATGGCGAAGACGAGGGAGAACCTGGTCAGGCAGGGCAGGAGGCTCCTGCCTGCGATAGGCGCGCTGCTCGAGAGGACCGACTACCGGTACCGGCGCCTTGCCGCGGAGCTGATAGCCGGGATCGGCGAACGCCATCGGGACAGGAGGACGGTCGCGCTCCTAATCAAGGCCCTCGAGGATCCCGGGAAGGACACGTACGTAGAGGAGAACGCCGCGGAAGGCCTGAGGAGGCTCACGGGGATCAGGTGGCCTTCATTTGAAAAGAGGAAATGGCGCGAGTGGTGGGCGGCGAGCGGAAAGGACTTCGAATTCCCGGCGGCGGGAGGCGGAGAGGAGAAGGGGAAATGAGCGGAATCCTCGCATGAATTCAGGACTTCTTCCTCCTGCGATCTTCCGCAATCCCCTCCGCGATTGAGAACGGGACAGCCGCGTAATGCTCGAACTGCATCGTGAACTCGCCCCTCCCCCGTGTGAGGCTCCTGATCTCCGATGCGTAGTTGTGCATCTCCGCCAGGGGCACGTTGGCCCTGATGACGCAGCGGTTGCCCCGGGCGCCCATCTGCTGGATTTTCCCGCGCTTGCCGCAAAGGCTCGCCGTTATCGCCCCGGCGTGGTCCTCCGGCCCGGACGCCTCCACGCTCATGATTGGCTCCAGGAGGTTGAGCCCGGCCTTTATGCAGGCGCCGCGGAACGCCATGCTCCCGCAGGTCCTGAACGCGTAATCCGACGAGTCGACGTCGTGGAACGACCCGTCAAGCACCGTGACTTTCACGTCGACCATCGGGAATCCGGCGTAGGGCCCCTCCGCCATCGCGTCCACCACGCCCCTCTTTATCGCCGGGATGAACTGCTTGGGGATTCTCCCGCCGACGACGACGCTCTCGAACTCCAGCCCCGAGCCGGGCAGCCCGGGTTCGACCGTGATTATCGCATGCGCGTACTGGCCCCTCCCCCCGGTCTGCTTCACGTGTTTCTGCTCGTGCTCCGCCGTTCCCGCTATGGTCTCACGGTAGGCGACCTGCGGCGGGCCGGCCAGGACCTCCACGCGGAATTCCCTTCTGAGCCTGTCCAGGATTATCTCGAGGTGCAGCTCGCCCATGCCGGATATCACCCGCTCCCCGGTCTCCGGGTCGGCGCGGACCGAGAATGTCGGGTCCTCCTCCGCGAGCCTGGTGAGAGACTCGGATAGCCTGTCCCGGTCGGCCCTGTTGGCAGGCGCCACCGACATGCCGATGACGCATGCCGGAAACTCCATGGGCTGCAGTTCGATCGGATGCTCGGGGCTCGAAATGGTGTCGCCGGTGAACGTCTCCGAGAGTCCCACTGCGGCGCCCACGTCGCCCGCGCACAGCTCCTCGACGGGCTTGCGGTGGTTGGCGTGCATCTCGAACAGGTGTCCGATTCGCTGCTTCAGGTCCCGGTTGACGTTGAGGACCGTGTCCCCGGCTTTCAGGACGCCCGAGTACACCCGGATGTAGATGAGCTTGCCCACGTGCGGATCCGTCTGCACCTTAAACGCCAGCGCCGCCAGCGGCGCGTCGTCCTTCGGGTGGCGTATCAGAATCTCCTCCACCTGCCTGTCGCGCGTGCCAATCTGCGGAGGCAGGTCGGCGGGCGAGGGAAGAAGCTCGACCACGGCGTCCAGCAGCTCCTGGATTCCCTTGTTCCTGAGCGCCGCGCCGCAGAGGACCGGCACAATGCGCTCCTCTATCACCGCGCGGCGCAACGCCGCCATGATTTCCGGCTCCGACGGCTCCTTCCCCTCCACGAACTTCTCCATGAGCCCCGAATCGGACTCGCACGCCTGCTCAATCAGCGACTCCCTGGCCCGGCGAGCATCGTCCTTCAGCTCTCGCGGAATCTCCTCCTCCACGATTGTGGCGCCGAGCGACCCGTCCTCGTGGACGAAGGCCTTCATCTTCACGAGGTCCACGACCCCGCGGAAGCCGTCCTCGGCCCCGAGGGGAAGGACGAACGGAACCGCGTTGGCGCCCAGGTTCTTCCTGATGTCGTTCACGACCCCGGCGAAATCCGCGCCCGGCCGGTCCATCTTGTTCACGAAAGCTATGCGCGGAACGTGGTACCTCCCCGCCTGGTTCCACACGGTCTCGGTCTGCGGCTGCACCCCGCCCACGGCGCAGAACAAGGTGATTGCCCCGTCCAGTATCCGCACCGACCTCTCCACCTCCGCCGTGAAATCAACGTGCCCCGGCGTGTCGATGATGTTTATCCGGTGCCCCTTCCAGTACGTCGACGTGGCCGCCGACGTGATGGTTATCCCCCTCTCCTTTTCCTGGACCATCCAGTCCATCGTGGCTTCGCCGTCGTGCACTTCGCCGAGCTTGTGCTTCTTGCCCGTGTAGAAGAGGATGCGCTCGGTCACCGTCGTCTTGCCGGCGTCTATGTGCGCCATGATTCCGATGTTCCGGACCCTGCCGATGTCGATGGACCTTGCCATTATTCGAATTTCTCCGGATGAGCCAGCCTCGCCAGGGCCTCCAGGCCTTCGGCGAACTCGAACGGCGTCGGGTGGCAGACGAGGTCCGAGTCAATCACGTGTATCCTGCCGCTCCGCGCCGCCGAGACGTCCCTGAACGCCTTCCACCGGCCGGGCGCGATTGCGCCCCCCCCGGTCATCGTGGTCGCCACGATTACCTCGGGATCCCGGAGAATCACGGTCTCGGCGTCGATGCGGGGGTATCTAGCTTCCATGGAAGAGGCGATGTTCGAAGCGCCCGCCATGCCAATCATCTCGTCCAGATAAGTTCCTTTCGCGCATGTCATGACGGGATCGTCGGAAATCTGGAGGAACAGCCTGGGCTTCGAAACCCCGGCGAGGCGGTCGCGCACGGATTGCACCCTCCTCTCGAAGCCCTCGGCCATCTTCCCGGCCTCCCTGCCGAGTCCGAGGATCGTCCCGAGCATGCGGAACTGGCCGATGATGTCCGGCCACGACCTGCATTCGCCGAAAACGTACGCCTGAATGCCCGCGGCCCGCATCTTGGCCACGTGCGCGGCGGAAGAGCCCTCCATGGACGCGAAAACCACGTCGGGCCTGAGAGCGGCGGTCTTCTCCATGTCCGGCCTCAGCATGTCCCCGACGATCTCCACCTCGAAGCCTTCCGGAATCCTGCACCACCTGGTCGCGCCCTTGAGCCGTCCGCCTGCGCCCAGCCTGAATACCGACGCGGTAACGGACGGGACCAGCGACACAATCCTCCAGGGATTTTCCCTGATTCTCATCTCGAGACCAGTGTCGTCCGTGAAAACCCCGTATCCCTCCGGAACCGGCTTCGCGGACCGCGCGCAGGACTCAAGAACCGGAACCAGAGCCAGGATTGCCGCGAACAAGCTTCGATTGATGCAGGAACTCATGGCACGCCAGATTGAAGAAACCGGATAAAGAAGCGCGCAGTGTATCGCCGGCCGGCGGGGCGTCAACACATTTAGACCCCATTTCAGCGGGAACCGCGACCCCGGCTCCCCGATGAAATGCGCACGTAGTATAATGCCCGAATGGAAAGCCCCATCATCATGTTCCACAAACCCAAGGGCCTGGTGGTCACGGCATCCGACGAACGAGGCCGCAGGACCGTGTACCACGCCCTTCCGTCGTGGGTCCGCGGCAGGGGGTTCGTCCCTGCAGGACGGCTGGACAAGGACACGCGGGGCCTCATCTTCCTGGTGAACGACGGGAAAATCTCGGACATGCTCACAAGACCCGGGGGGCTCATGAAAACCTACGAGGTGTACGTGCGCGGGAGGGTCACGGAGGATCATCTGGAAGCAGCGCTTTCGGGCGTCATTACGGCGGTCGGAACGCTGCGTGCCGTGAAGGTCGAGACGGCCGGATTCGCCGGGCCCAAGACGAAACTGCTCGTGTGGCTCGACGAGGGAAAGAACAGGCACATAAGAAGGATGTTCGGAGCAATGCGGGATCATCTCCGCGGGACGCCGCTCAAGGTGACCGATTTGAAGCGCGTGGCGATAGGCCCGATAAAGCTCGACGTTCCTTCCGGAGCATGGCGTTTCCTGACAGGCGAGGAAATCGCGGCGCTGCTCCGATGAGCCGGGACGAGGACCCCTGACTCGCAGCGACTAGGAGTTTGGAATCTCGGAAGGCTTGCCCCGATCCCTCCAACAAGTATTCCACGCGATGCTCGAGCCCTCGTTTCGCGTGGAATAAGCCATCTCCTCGCGGCCCGTATCTGCGATTCAATCCTTGTCCGCCCTCGCCGGCGCATGGCTCATCGCTCCCGCCCGCAGCGCTCCTCTCCCTGGACCGCGGGAAGGTGTCATAATCCGGCGGAGCGGGGGAGAGATGGACGGCAGTGGAGATGACGCTGAAGATTTCGGTAATGACGCGGCTCCGCTGCGCCGTGAGTCATGCGGTTTCAAGGCCCGGATTCGCGACGCCCAGCCATTCGATGGCTTCCTCCCGGCCCCGGAAGATCTCCATTTCGAAGTCTTCGAAGCTGCAGAAAGCCTGGCTCATCCTGCCGATGCCGTACTTCAATTCCGTGTCCACCAGCACGGCGCACTTCCGGATTCTTCCATTGCTGGCAGCCCCGATGAATCGCGCTATCCGCTGGAGATCCTCGCTGGTCCTCTTGGCCAGCGATTCTGATTGCGTCTCATCGATGAACATCACCGAAATGCCGTCGAAAGAGGGATCCTTGAGCGCGCTGGCGAACGCCTGCTTGATGTCATCCAGGGAATAGGCGCCTTCCAGCCTGACGCGGAATAGCCTGCCTTCAAGGGAATAGAATATGGGCATCGCCGGACTCCTCATTCCATGCACGCACCTTCAACACGGGATGAATCATACCGCGGACGGCAAGATAATTCAAGCAAAGCGGGAAACGGACTCCGTTCTTCCGGACCCGCCGGCAATCGTATAGAATTCAGGGCATGGCGGGCGGAGAAACCTATTTCGGCACCGCGGGATGGTCCTACCCGGACTGGAAGGGGACCTTCTATCCGGAGAAGAAACCCCGCGGCTTCGACGAACTTGCATACCTTTCCGGCTATTTCGACTGCGTCGAGGTGAACAGCACCTTCTACCGGTTTCCCGACCGGGAGACCGTCGGGAAATGGGTCGAGAGGGTTGCCGGGAATCCGGATTTTCTTTTCACGTTCAAGCTCCACCACGAGTTCACCCACGGCCCGGAAGCGGGGGATCTCGCGGACAAGGCCGCGGCGTTTTCCGCGGGCCTCGCCCCGGCCGCGGAAACCGGCAGGCTCGGCGTCCTGCTCGCGCAGTTCCCGTGGAGCTTCCAGAACACCGGGGAGAACAGGGCGAGAATCGCGTGGATTGCCGAGAAGTTCGGCGGATGGCAGATTGTCGTCGAAGTCCGGCACGCATCGTGGGATTCGGCCGCGGTGATTGATTTCCTGCGAAAGCTCAATCTCGGGTTCTGCAACATCGACCAGCCGGTCTCGAAAGGGTCCATGGGCATGACCCGGCATTTCACGGAATCCGTCGGCTACTTCAGGCTGCACGGCCGCAACGCCAAGTCATGGTTCAAGGGCGATTCGGGCAGGGACGAGAAATATAACTACCTGTATTCGAGGAAGGAGCTCGAGGAATGGGTTCCGGCGGTCGCAGAATCCGCGAAGGCCGCGACCCGGACCTTCGTCATAGGCAACAACCACTTCAAGGGCCAGGCTCCGGCAAACATACTGCAGCTCAAATCGTTGATTACCGGGGATAAGGTGCGGGTTCCCGCAGCCCTCGGGCAGGCGTACCCGCTACTAGGCGAAGTGGCTGAAACCGAATGACGACTCGGGATTTCATCGGGAACCGCCGGGCTTTCGGGTCCGCGGAGTCGCGCTTCCTCGTCCTGGCCTGCGCAGCGGCGGCCGCCGTTGCGGCTGTAGCGGTCTTCGCGCTGCTTTCCAGGAACGCGGACGACGGCCTGGATTTGCCCCGAGAATACGGGAAAGCCGCGCCTTCCGTATGTGAAACCCCCGAATGGGAAACCCCCGAGTGGGCAGGCGGAAGGTCGAATGCCCCTCCTCCCGCTCCCGCGCCGGACCGGCCCCGGCAGGGGGGAAAGCGCACGGTTTCGGGAATCGTAACGGATTCTTCCGGCAGCCCCGTCGGAGGCGCAAAGGTGGTTCTCGCGCCCGTCAGCGCTCCTGAGGCTTCGGCGATGGCGGGTCCCATAGGATACGTATCCTCCATCCTCGACTACGTCGAACGCGGCGCTGAAATCCCCTGGCCGTCGGCCATGAGCCTGGCTTCGGGCCGCTTTTCCATGTCGAACGTGGAACCCGGCGAGCACTACGTCCTGGTGTCCCACCGGAGGTTCCGGCGCTTCGTGGACCTGGTTGACGTCCCGCGGAGCGAGGATCTGAAGATTCGTCTCGAATCCGGACTTGCAGTCGCGGGAATCGTCCTCGATTCCGACGGGAAAGGCGCTTCGGGAATCGAGGTCGCGGGCTTCCAGAAGACCGTTGTCGGCGAGATGGAGTATACGACTCCCGTAAGGACGGTCACCGGACAGGATGGGGTTTTCACCCTCGACGGTTTCGACCGCGGAACCGTATCGGTGGCGCTGGTAATCCCGTCCGGCGCGGAAATCATCGGCGTCGACGCCAAGATCAGGGAGGTCCAGGCAGGGGACGCCGGAGTCCTGTTCAGGATTATCAGGCTCGGATTCGTCGAATTCTCCGCGCTCCTCAGGGCGACGGGCGGTCCGATTGCAGGCATCATCACGGCCGAACTGGAGGATCCCTCCGCCTTCCCGGATCTTTCCGCATTCCTGGTCCTGCCGGTTGACCAGCAAGCCGGGCTGTTCATGGTCAAGGCTCCGCCCGGGACATGGAAGCTCAGGTTCCACTGCATGGGATTCGGCTCCGCGACCGCCGCGATTTCCGCGACAGCGGCGAAGACCTCCAGGCTCGAGGAACCGCTCCGTTTCGGCGGATTGTCCTCGCTCACCGGGAGCGTAACGGCGGGCGATCAGGGCCCCGCGGCTTCCGTCTTCGTGTTCATCGAAAGGGAGCACACCGCGGATCCCTTCACCGCCTTCGCAAGGACCGACCGGGACGGGGTTTTCAGGTTCATGTACCTTCCGGAAGGTCTCTACAGAATCGTCGCACTGAAGCAGGGACACAGGGCCGCGCAGATTCGGCGGCAGGTGGCGGGCGATGTCTCCGCAGGGATTGTCTTGGAGCAGGGATCGGGTCCTTCGGGATTCACATCGTACGCCTACAGGCAGAGGAAGAAGCTTCGAATCTCCATCGAATCCACGGAATTCACGATAGAGGACTTCGCCCTGTGGCTTTCCGAGATTTCCAGCGTCCGCATATCGGTATCCGGGCAGGTTGCCGAGGCGTTCAAGACGGTGGGGACGCTGATTAACCTCTCGATGCACGACATCCCGCTCGATCATGTCATCAGAATGGTCGCCGGCATGCACGGCGTTGTATTCGACGAGGAAACGGCGTGCTTCGTCCCGGGGAAGTAGATGCTGCGCGACTGGTTCCGGGAGTCGCCATGATGACGGTGATATGCCAGTCACTTAATGAAAAGATTCTCGTAATAATTGAAAAGATTTGCGGTAAGGCACGCGCGAAGCGC
>DYIT01000032.1:14922-39377 GCA_020723505.1 Candidatus Kuenenia stuttgartensis | reverse complement strand
AGCCTGTGGGAGCCGCCGGTGCATCCCTGGCGCAGCAAGGCGGCGATAATCACTCTGGACAACCCCAAATCCCCTGCTAAAATGCACGGTTGAAGGACAATTCAGCTTTCCCGAGGAGGCTTCGGATGAATAAATATACTGGAACGATGATTGCGATTGGAATCGTGTTCGCGATCATGTTTTTCGTACTCTGGGACAAGGGCTCCAAGAAGGAGCCGGGCGGAGGGCAGGCCGGACCGGCATCGACCGGGCAGAAGCAACCCGCCCCCCCCTCTCCCGTCCCCTCCCCGAACGATCCCTTGCCGGCGCCGGTGCCTGCACCAGACCCGGGACGGAAGCCCCCGGTGGAGCCGGGGCCCGCGCCCTTGCCGGGCGGGACAGCCAAGCCCGAACCGGCCCCGGTCCCCGAGAAGGCTTCGTTCAAGCCCCGCAGCCTGTTCGAGGCCGACAGCAACTATTCCCCCCTGCCGTCCGAATCCCGTGTCGAGGACGCTCCGTGGGTGCGGGAGGCAGGCGAAAAGCAGGGGGAAACTCCGGGATATTTCACGTACACGGTCGAAAACACCTCGTCGCTCTACAGGATAGCCCAGGATACGCTCGGCGACGGCGAGAAGTGGCGCGACATTCTAAGCCTCAATGCGGAGGCGATAAGGGACACCGAACGCGTGGCGAGGGGAACCGTTCTCCGGATTCCCGGAGAGAGGAAGCGCGCCTCGATATTCGAATCCGTCGAGCCCGAAAAGAAGGAAGGAATCCGGAAGATAAGCGACGGGATTGATTAGCCTGTATTTTCCCGCTCGTGGAATGAAGAGGCGCGAAAATTCAGGCTGGCGGATAGGTTCCCGCTTTGCCGGCGTCGGGATGGAACGGGAGCCCTTCCTGGCCGCCGTATTTCTCGTACAGCATCGCAGCCCCTACCACGGCAATCGGCGCCAGGAATATGTTCGCCAGCGGAATCAGGAACACCAGCGACGCCGCCGATCCGAAGCCCAGCATCGCCCATCTCCTGCTCCGCATGTACTGCCTGCGCTGCTTCATGGATATCACCCAGCTCTCGCTTTCTATGGACTTCTCCATGAACGCGTACGCGAGGAACATCGAGGTCAGGTACCATCCCGCGATTATGTACGCCGCGTTTCCAATGCCCGGCACCAGGTTCAAAGGAAGGATAATCACCTGTAGCGCCGTGAAATAGACCAGCTTCTTGATTTCGTTGTACAGCGTGAGCAGGACGTCCACGTAGAACCCGCCGGCGGGATTCAGGGTCTTCCCGGAAAGCGATTCCCTCGTGTATCTCGCAAGCTTGCTGTTGAAGGGGCCCGCGATGACTCCGGACAGGAAGATGAATATAAGGAAAAGGAGCAGAATCAGAGCAACGAACAGCACGACCGTCAAACCGTACCACAGGACGAGGAGCAGCCACTGGTCGGGCCGGTCCCAAATCAGTCCCCTGATTTCCGGGAAGAACAGCAACGCGAGAAGCCCCAGCGTGGTCACTATCAGCCCGTTGATTGCCAGCGGGAGCGCCGCATATGGCCAGAGTACCCGGTGCGAGACGAGATACCCCAGGCCCCTCGGCAGGAACATGAATCCCGCCGCAGCGTCCGTGAATAATCGCGCCTTGGATTTGACTCCCATGCGGAAGCGCCCCTATGAACCCGCTCCTAACGCGCCGGAACCGAATCCCAGCCCTGCGCCTGCGGTTTTTCAAGTATACCTGCAATTGCCTGCCTTGCGCAACACGGCGATGACTGTGATTGACAAGGCAACAAATTCGAACTAGAGTCACTCTGAGCCGGTCCTTTTGCCGAATCGGCCGGGGACCGAAGGCTTTTGCTCCGATTCGCGGCGCCGGTGGATTTCAAGGATGCGAAATGAACATCGAGGAGCTCGTCAAGTCCGCATCCGCCCTCAAGGGCTGGAAGTACGACAGGAAGGGGAACGCGGAGTTCGCGGTGCACGTGTCCACGGACGAGGGGAGGAAGCAGGAGGTTTCGGTCTCGGGATACGAGGAGGACGGCGAGAAGCTGGTCGTTTTCCAGACGGATCTCGGCCCGGCAATAGGGCTTATGGACGACAAGCCCATGCTGACTCTCAAGATGAACCACGAGTTCCGTCATGGCGCGCTTGCCATCGACGACAAGGACAGGCTCGTCATGATCGAGAAATTCCCGGAGGGCAGGATTGACGCCGCCGTCGCCGCCGCAATCATCCGCTACCTCGCCAGGAGGGGGGACATGATTGAGAAATACGTTTTCGAACGCGATTGAACTCCGGTTCCGGACGAATTGAGGAATTCCAGATGCCCGAAAAAGACCCGATGCTCGACCAGATTAGGGAGAAGACGGTTTCGGGTTTCAACAGGACCCATTGGGAAGGCACGTTCGAGGAATTCGTAGCGCAGAAGCTGGCCCAAAATCCCGTGCATCATCTGAGGACCGCCTTCCAGTACATCCGCGACATGATCGACCATTTCGGCTTCTCTCAGAGGGAGGACGCCGGAGAGACGTTCCGCCACTACAAGCTGTTCGACGACCCGTTCCACGCCGGAAAGAAGGCCGTGTACGGTCTCGAGCGCACGCTGGAGAAGCTCGTGAACTACATCCGATCCGCCTCGCTGGAGGAGGGCAAGGAGCGGATCTTCGTGCTTAGCGGCCCGGTCGGGACCGCGAAGACCACCATTGTCGACCTCGTCTCGAGGGGGCTCGAGGAATACTCGCTTTGCGACGAGGGCGCCGTCTATTCGATTCTCTGGCTGTTCCCCCGGCAGATTGACGACGAGGGCGGCAAGCTCGGCTTCGTGCGCACAGGTCCCGAGACGGACGACGTGTTCGCGCGCGTCCGGTGCCAGATGCGCGACAATCCCCTGTATCTCGTGCCAAGGCCCCAGAGGAGGGATTTCATCGACGGGCTCCTCGAAAAAGCCGGATTCAGGGGCCGCTCGAGGCCCGTCGTGCCGAGGAAGATTCTCGAAGGGGAGCTCTGCTACAACTGCACGCAGGTGTACAACTACCTCCTGCGCAGGTTCAACGGCGACTGGATGAAGATTATTAACCGCGCCCGCGTCGAGAGGGTCGCGCTGTCGGAGCTATCGGGGGTCGGCATCGCCAAGATACTCCCCGAGGGCAACGTGGAGACCTCGTCGTCCATCATCTCCTTCGACGACAACTACAAGGCGCTGTCGCAAATCCTCTCGGACATCAACCTCGTCAAGTTCAACGGCAAGTACGTCTCCGGCAACAGGGGGCTTATCCAGTACAGCGACGTGTTCAAGAAGCCCGTCGTGTACCTCCAGCACCTCCTGAGCGCGGTCGAGGAGCACAGGATAGACTTCGGCGAGGTCGGCGCGGACATAGACGTCGTCATCATCGGCACCTCGAACATCCCCGAATACGAGGCATTCAGGAAGAACCCCCTGAGCCACGGCATCCGGAGCCGGATGAGGAAGATAGAGGTCCCTTATCTCCTCAACTACCGGGACGAGAAGAAGATTTACGAACAGGGGCTTGTGGAGGTCGCGAGGACCCGGCACATCGCGCCCCACACGACCGACCTCGCCGCGCTGTGGGCGGTCCTCACGCGCATCGAAAAGAGCACGCTGCAGAGGAGCGAGCAGGAGATCAAGGTCGACGAGAGGGACCTCGTCGAGAAGATGAACCTGATTCAGAAGGCCCAGATATACGCAGGCGAGGTCCCGCAGGACTTCGACAAGGACGCGAGAAGGGCGCTCACGAAGGACCTCGTGAGGAAGCTGCGCAACGAGTTCGCGTACGAGGGCATGACCGGGATCTCTCCGAGGGTCGTCCAGAACCTCTTCGCAGACGTCTGCGAGCGGAAGAGGTACCGCTGCCTGAACCCGTTCGATTTCTTCAACACCATGAGAATCGCCCTCGAAAAGGGCGCCGAGGTCTACGAGTTCCTCCAGGCCGACTCCGGCGGCGAGGCGCCCGACGTGGCGGGGCATCTGGAGGCGGTCAACGAGCTCTACGACCGAATCGTCAAGGAGGAGGTCGAGACGGCAGTCACCGACGTCAACGATGAGGAGATTTCCGCCAAAATCCACGGCTATCTCAACAACGTCAAGGCCTTCCTCCGAAAGGAGAAAATCCAGACCCGGACCGGCGGCGAGGAGCCGCCGAACGAGGAGCTGATGCGATACGTCGAGGCCAGGATGTCCGTGGACGACGGCGACAGGGACGAGTTCAGGTTCAAGGTCCTCTCGCGCGCCTCCACGGCGATTGCGGACGGGAAAACCCTCGACATCAGGGAGACCTACGCGGACCTGTTCAGGGCCGTGCGCGCAGGGCTCTACGCCGAGAAGAAGGGCGCCGTCAACTGGGACAACCTCGTGGCCGCCATGGACAGGGTCGGGGAGGACGGGGGGATGAGCGGGGTCCCGGAATGGTCGAGGAATCTCGTCAAGACGCTCACGGACAACATGGTCTCCATGTTCGGGTACTGCCGCTTCTGCGGCCGCGACGTAGTCTCCTACGTCGTCAACAAGAGGCTGCTGGCGACTTGAGGGAACTCATTTGGACGAGGGATTCTTTTCTCCGCGCTACGTACTGCCTTTCAGCACGGGCAAGCTCCCCCATATCTTCTGCGACGTTCTCGTGCTCGGCGCCGGAGCCGCGGGGCTTAGAGCCGCCGCCGCCGCGTCGTGCTGCGGCGAGGTCATCGTCGCCGCAAAGGACCCCCACCCGGAATCGAACACCGCGAACGCCCAGGGCGGCGTCGCGTCGGTCCTCGACAAGAGCGACAGCTTCGAGCGGCACGTCGACGACACCATGGCCGCGGGCGCGGGCCTCTGCCACGAGGACGTCGTCCGGGAAATCATAAAGGAGGGCCCGGCGGAAATCAGGCTCCTCGAGAGCTGGGGGCTCCGTCTCGACAGGGAGGACGGCAGGATCTCGCTGACCCGCGAAGGCGGGCATTCGAGAAGACGGGTCGCCCACGCCGGCGGGGACGAGACGGGACGCAAGATAAGCGAGACCATGATCTCCCACGTGGGCAAGCTCAAGGGCGTCTCCCTCATGGACGGCTGGTTCGCGGTCGACGTCCTCACCGATCCGGACGGCGGCGGGGTGCTTGGCGTCCTCATGCTCCGCGGCGGCGACCCGGTCGTCATAAGGACCCGCTCGGTCGTCGTCGCCTCGGGCGGCCTCGGAAGGGTGTTCAGGGAGACCAGCAACCCGAAGTCGGCCACCGGCGACGGCATAGCCATGGCCGGAAGGGCCGGCGCAAGGCTCAGGGACCTGGAATTCACCCAGTTCCACCCGACGTCCCTCTACCTTCCCGGAGCGCCGAGATTCCTCATCTCCGAGGCTGTGAGGGGCGAGGGGGCAGTGCTCAGGGACGCGTCGGGATTACGGTTCATGCCCGCTTTCCACGATAAGGCAGAGCTGGCGCCGAGGGACATCGTCTCCCGCAGCATCGTCTCGCAGATGAAGAAGACCGAATCCACCTGCGTGTTCCTCGACATGACCGGCATGAAGGGGCTCGACCCGAAACGGCGCTTCCCCATGATTGCCGCGGAACTCGCCAAGTACAACATAGACATCTCCAGGGACCTCGTGCCGGTGAGGCCCGCTGCGCACTACTTGATTGGGGGGATTGAGTGCGACCTCGACGGCAGGACCGCGGTCAGGGGACTCTTCGCCTGCGGCGAGGCGGCCTCGACCGGCCTGCACGGCGCGAACAGGCTAGGATCCAACTCGCTGCTCGAGGCGCTCGTCACGGGGCGCAGGGCGGGGGAATCGGCCGGGAAGCACTCCGCCTCCTCGAAAAGGAAGGGCAACGGCGTGCAAATCGAATCCGACCTCGGAGGCAGGGGCGCAGAAGACCTGAACGTGGAGGACGTGGAGAACTCCGTCAGGGCCCTCATGTGGCGGAACGTGGGAATCGAACGGACGGGTGCGGGCCTTGTCGAAGCCGTGGAGAAAATCGCGTTCTGGTCGGGCTACGTGTTCCCCACCGTGCTCCGCGACAGGCGCGCGCTGGAACTCAAGAACATGCTCGCGCTCGCGAGGCTCATCGCCCGCAACGCTCTCAGGAGGGAGGAAACCAGGGGCGTCCATTTCAGGATGGATTTCCCCGCTCCCGACGACAGGCGGTGGAAGAAGCACAACTACTGCGATCCGCTCGCGGGGTCCTGATTTTTCGCCGGGGCTTTTCAACGGAAGGCGGTACTTGCCGTTCTATGGCATCAGACAACGACAACGCTGAAGCGATGCTGATCATCTGGAGGCATGAATGACCGAACCCACGAAGACGGATATAAGCGTCAGGCTCGAGCGCGCCGCGCTCGTCGGCATCATCAGGCCCGCGCAGGAATCCGAGGACTCCGAAGCGTTCGAGGAGCTGAAGCGGCTCGCCGAATCCGCGGGAGCGGTCGTCGCCTGCGGGCTCACGCAACGTCGCAAGAAGCCCGACTCCAAGTTCTACATCGGGAAAGGCAAGGTTGAAGAGCTCAAATCAATGATCCAGGACTACGACGCGGACCTCGTCATCGCCAATGACAACCTCAGACCGGGCCAGGCCAAGGCCATGGAGGACGGGCTCTCCGTGAAGGTCGTGGACAGGACGGAACTCATACTCGACATTTTCGCCACGCAGGCGAGGTCCCAGACCGCGAAGCTCCAGGTCCAGCTCGCGCAGCTCGTATACATGCTTCCGAGGCTCAAGAGGATGTGGACGCACCTCTCGAGGATGGAGGGCGGCATCGGGATGAGGGGGCCGGGCGAAACCCAGATTGAATCCGACAGGCGGGCTGCGAAGAACAGGATTCGAGACCTCACCCGCAAGCTCAAGGAGATGGAGGACCGCCGCGAACGGACGGTCGAGTCGAGGGAGGGCAACTTCAGGATATCCATAGTCGGATACACGAACTCGGGCAAATCGACCCTCCTTAACAGGCTCACGGACGCGGGCGTCCTGGTCCAGGACAGGCTGTTCTCCACGCTGGACACGAAGACCAAGATCTGGCGGCTCCGGGGCGGAAGGGTAGCCCTCCTGAGCGACACTGTGGGTTTCATAAGGGCGCTTCCGCATTCCCTCGTGGCGTCGTTCCACGCGACGCTGGAGGAGACGAGGCATGCCGATTTGCTGCTTCACGTCGTCGACCTGAGCGCATCGGACGTGGAAAGCCAGATTAGGGCCGTGGAGGACGTGCTGAAGGAAATCGGCGCCTCCGGGACGGAGGCGTTGATGGTCTTCAACAAGGCCGATCTGCCCCGCGAGGCGATAGACATCGAAAACCTCAAGCAATCCTTCAAATCGCACGTCGTCATCTCGGCGCTCACGGGCGCGGGCATCGATGACCTCGAAAAGGCCGTGTCGGCAGTGATGGACCGCTTCCAGAAGCCCGTGACCTTCACGGTCCCCCACGGCAAAAGCTCCATCGCGGCGATGATCAGGAAGCTCGGCAGGGTCACCGCCGAGGAGTACACCGATGATGCCGCGGTAATTTCCGCATTCATCGACCCGGCCGAGGCGGAGCGGCTGAAAAAGCTGATAGGCGGGCAGTAGACCGTACTTCAATACCTGATGGGGGCTTGGTCTCCGGAATGCCGCGCAATCTGTGGGAGCCACCGGGACGTTCCCTGCACGGCAAGGCGGCGATTGCCTCCCCCCATCCCCCCATCTATCCATCCAAGGACCTTTTCTCTTGCCACCGGTGCGACCGCGCATATAATCTACCTCTTTCAATAGAACACTTGTTTGAAAAGATACTTGTGAACTACAAAGATATACGATAAGGCGCGCGCGAAGCGCGTATACAACCCGGACGAGCCTCCTTTTGTATCACCGTTCGGTTCCGGCTCGTCCGGGTTGTGTTCACGGCTTTCAGGAGTTTCAGATGAAGATTATCGTCTGCGTCAAAAGGGTCCCGGACACGGAGACGAGGATAAGGATTGCGGCCGGCGGCAAGGGCATAGACAACTCCGAGGCAAACTTCGTTCTGAACCCCTACGACGAGTACGCCGTCGAGGAGGCAATCAGGATAAAGGAGAAGACCCAGGCCGAGGTGGCGGTCCTGTCCTACGGTCCCGAGGAGGCGACGAAGGAGATTCGCACGGCGATTGCCATGGGCGCCGACAAGGGCATCCTTATAAAGGACCCGAAGGCCCTCGTGCGCGACGCCGGAGCTGTGGCCTCCGTGCTCGCCGCTGCGCTCAAGGGCATGCAGTTCGACCTCCTCTTCTTCGGCAAGCAGGCCATCGACTCGGACGAGGCTTCGGTGGGGCCCATGACGGCACAGCTTCTGAAGCTTCCTTGCATCTCGTTCATCAACAAGCTCGAGATTGGGAACGGTACGGTGACCGCGCAGCGCGACGTAGAGGGCGGCAAGGAGGTAGTCGCGTCTCCCATGCCGGTTGCCCTGACCGCGCAGAAAGGCCTCAACGAGCCCAGGCTGCCCGCGCTGAAGGGAATCATGAGGGCCAAGAAGATTCCGATTGAAGAGCTCGCGCCCGCGCAGGTGAAGGACAGGGTCGAGGTGATTTCGCTCGAGCTTCCGCCGCAGAGGAAGGGCGGCAAGGTCGTCGGCGAGGGCAAGGACGCGGCGGTGCCGCTTGCGAAGCTTCTCAAGACCGAGGCCAGGGTCATTTGACGGGCTCCAGCGCGAGACGGCGCGATCCAGCATGAACAGGAGGAACGATGGGGAAGAACATAGTCGCATTCGCCGAAGCCAGGGAGGGCAAGTTCAGGGGCGTGGCTTTTGAAGCCGTGCATGCGGCCGGGAGGTTCGCCGCGGATTTGGGCGGCAAAGCGGTGGCCTGCGCAGCCTCCGCCGGGCTCACCGATGCGCCCGGGATTCTGGCAGGATACGGGGCTTCCGGAGTCGTTTCGCTCGGCGGAGACTGCCTGCAGAAGTACTCGATGGAAGCCTATTCCGCAGCAATCGCCGAGACCGCCGCAGAGGCGAACGCATCCTACGTCTTCATGCCCGCCTCGATTTCCGGCAAGGAGCTGGCAGCGGCCGTGGCGATGAGGATGAACGCCCCGCTTCTCGCCGACGTCATCGAAATAAAGACCGAGAACGGCGGCCTGATCGCCAGGAGGCCCATGTACGCCGGGAAGGTCCTGTCCTGGGTAAGGCCCGTATCCGAGCCGGCCGTCGTGTCCCTGAGGCCGAAGATGTTCCCCGCCGGCGCCACGTCCGGGGCCAAGGGAGCGGTTTCCGAAAAGAAGCCGTCCATGGACAGCAGCCACATCCGCGCCGTTCTGAAGGAGCTCCTCAAGACCGGCGGCGGGAAGATCGACCTTACCGAGGCCGACATCATCGTGTCCGGAGGCAGGGGGATGAAGGGGCCGGAGAACTTCAAAATGCTCGAATCGCTTGCCGATTTCCTGGGCGGAGCGGTCGGAGCTTCCCGTTCGGCCGTGGACGCGGGGTGGAGGCCGCATTCGGACCAGGTGGGCCAGACCGGCAAGACCGTGTCGCCGACTCTGTATTTCGCAATCGGGATTTCCGGCGCCATCCAGCACATGGCGGGCATGGGATCAAGCAAGGTGATCGTCGCCGTGAACAAGGATCCGGAAGCGCCGATCTGCAAGGTAGCCGACTACGTCATTATCGGCGACCTGTTCGAGGTCGTGCCGGCCATGATTGAGGAGATTAGAAAGATCCGGGCCGAGTAGGTGCGAGGCTCGCGAAACTTATTCCCTTGACTTCAGGCCCCTTGATGCTGAGAATATTCTTTAATTCTCTCCGCGCTTTGCGCGGAGAGAATTGGGGTCGTAGCTCAATTGGTTAGAGTATCGGACTGTCGATCCGAGGGTTGCGGGTTCGAGCCCCGTCGACCCCGAAAAACGCGGAAGCCGGATTGAAACGCGGCTTCCGCGTTTTTTTTCCATATGGAACATCCCGCATGAAACCCGGCCCGGGAATTCCCCTTGCCAGGGCGAAGACCGCTTCCAGCTCGATATCCACCAGGCGAACTACCTGCTCGATCAGCAGATCCGGTCGCTCGAGCGGAAGTTCCTTGACGAAGGCGGTTTCACTGAGCGACTCTACGGGGCGAGGAAGAACAGGAGGGGAGGGCAATAGGACCGTTTGTTCGAGGAAATTGCGATGGCGTCGGTTCTCAGCAACAAGCCGGTCTGGCGGTTCCTTCTCGGCGCATGCCTAATCCCCTCTCTCGCGGCATCGCAGGCCTTTGCCGCCGAGAAGCCCAAGAGCCCTCCGCTGCGCGTCGAAGAGGACATGCGCGTGGAGCTCATGAGCATCATCTTCCGCCTCGCAGGAAATCCCGAGTATTCCCAGGGCAAGGTCGAGTCGTACGCGCAGGACGTCGAGAGCCATTTCGGCAGGTTCAGGGACCATGAGGCCGTGCATGCGGCCAAAAGCCTCAGGGCGTCCCGCGGGATTTCCTACGACGCAGTCATGAGCATGGCCATGCACATCCAGGACGCGGAAGGCCTCCGGGAATGCATCCCGCTCAAGCCCAGGCCCGAATCCCTGGACGAGCGCTGGCAGCCGGACGAGGCGCGCGACTTCCTCCAGAAAGCCCGCAGGTTCGTCAAAGACTCCGGATTCGCAGGGTTCATGGAAGCCCGCAAACCGCTATTCAAGCTGACCGCAGACCGCTTGAGGACCCTCCTCGGAGAAAAAGGCCATCTGGAATGGTTCAACGAGTTCTTCGGAAACAGGCCCGGCGCGGCTTTTCTGGCCACGTTCGGAATGCTCAACGGCGGTTGCTGCTACGGCCCGCGCGTCAGGCTCCCGGACAAGACCGAAGCGCTCGTCTGCGTGCTCGGAGTGTGGAAGACCGACGGAAACGGGAAACCGGATTTCGACGACTCTGTCCTCGACACCGTCGTCCACGAGTTCTGCCACTCGTACGTGAACCCCGCCGTGGACGGCAACTGGAGCCTGCTGGAAAAACCGCTTTCCCTCATATTCCCGTACGTTGCCGAAGCCATGAAAAAACAGGCGTACGGCAGCCCTCTGACGGTCATGCGCGAGTCGGCGGTGCGCGCCTGCGTGGTCCGGTACGTGCTGCGCTGCTCCGGTACGGACGCTGCCGAAAAGCAAATCCGCTCGGAAATCTCCCGATCGTTCCTCTGGACAAGGGAACTGTCCGACATGCTCGGCGAATACGAGACTCGCAGGAAGGAATACCGCTCCTTCGATGCCTTCATCCCGAAAATCGCGGAGTTCTTCGAATCCTACGCCCCGAAATTCGTGAAGGAGCGCGGGGAACTCGACGCGAAGAGGCCCAAAGTGGTGTCCTCGACTCCTGCGAACGGCGCGTCGGGTGTTGATCCGGGCCTCGACAGAATCACGGTGGTATTCGACAGGCCCATGAAGAACGGCGTTTGGTCGATGGTCGGAGGCGGCCCGCATTTCCCGGAAATCATCGGCAAGCCGTCTTACGACGAATCCCGCAGGACCTGGAGCGTCCAGGTGAAACTGAAGCCGGACTGGGATTACGAGTTCAGCCTCAACTCCGGCAAGTTCCAGGCGTTCCAGAGCGAGGAAGGGGTGCCGCTCGAACCCGTGCGAGTGAAGTTCAGGACCGGGCAAAAATAGACGTTACCATGCGTCAACGGCCTCGGTTAATGGTCCAAAGTCCAACGTCGAACGTCGGAAACGGTAATCGGTATGCGGAGAGCGGTCGGGTAGTCGCTAATCGGTGATCGTGTTTGGTATAGAGCGTCCGAAATCCAACGTCAATGCTCGAATGTGCAAGGTCGAAGGTCAAACGTCCAAAGAAGAGGGAAGAGCGAGGAGAGAAGAGAGACGGACGGACTTTGGACCTTAGACTTTGGACTTTCGACCCAGGACTCCTCCCCCATCCCCCATCAACCTTCCGACCCTCACCCATCCACGCATCAATGCATGCTCCCTTCCCCCTTCACTTGCTCAGGGGCGTCACGCCCCGGCCTGCTTTGGAGGCGGCGGGTCGTACGCGAGGTCCTCGAATGAAACGCCCGAGGAATCGACCGTGAGAAGGAGCGACCGGCGGGGCTTGAACTCGAGCGTCACGTCCCGCTTCTTGCCGAGCGCGTTGATTGCAACCGGCATGGAAACGGCCCCGGCCGATGACGAGTGCCCGTACTTCATCGGGTACGACAGGGTTCTCGAGAGCGGATGGGCGAAGAAGAGCCGCAGCGCATCGCCGTCGCGCCTGGCCGTGAATTCCGGCAGGTCCCTGCCTTCCACTATAGGCGGCCCGGCAAAGGCTTTCTGCGGGGTGTCGAAGACGTTCGCGAGCGAGCAGAGCTTGGACAGAATGCGGCCGTACGACTTGCTCTTCCTCTTTCCAGGCTGTGCAGGCTTGCGTTTGAGGCAGATTCTGAGCCCGCCCTGCGCAAGCCGCAGGATTTCTTCGAGCGCCTGCGCGTCAAGCCATCCGGAATCCACGTGAAGCGTCCGGAAGGAGGCCTCGCCGATTCTCATTATGCCGTAGGATACCGTTGCCTGCTTCAGGAATTCGAAAGACACCCAGACCGGCATCCTGCCTGCGAGATCCGGGTGCGGTTTGAGATGCTGCAGTTCCCAGTAGTGCTCCGCGCTGGGCTTGCGCAGCTTCTCGGGCAGCTTGCCCTGCATGAGGCAGTCCTCAATCGGAAGGTAGGCTGCGGCGTCCGTGTGGAGGGCGCCCCGCCTCAAGGCCGAGCAGTCCATGGACATATAGGCGTTGAAGTCGGGCAGATCGGCGGCGAAACCCGAGTCCGGGCCGACGTGAACCGTGGCGTAGAAACGATTCGATCCGCCCGAGGGGGTGTACGGCATACCGTGCCAGACGACCATGTTGACGCCGTTTGCGAAAAGCGCGTCTGCGAGGAGTTTCATGTCCGCGGTCTGCTCTTCGCCGATGTGCGGCGGAGTGCCCGGATAGGGAACCCATCCATAGAGGCATGTGAACGTCTCGCAGGACACGACTTTCTTTCCCGACAGCGCGGCGGCGGAGGCCGCTAACGTCGAAAAATGCGGATCGAACAGCAGGGCCTCGCTCTCCGGCACGTCGGCCGACGCGTACGCTGCCAGAAGGTCCACGGGAGCGCCGTGGGCCTGGACCCGGGAAAACCCGCCGAGCTTGCCGCAGAGGGACGCGAAAGGCCGGAAGAACTCCTCCAGCACGACGGATGACAGGAACTTGCGGTAGTCGTATCTCTCGTCGGGATGATCGTCCAGGCTCTTCATCAGCGGTTCGACCTCATACCCGCAAGCGTCCTTGAAGCGCTTGCCGAACCCGTCGGTCCAGAGCCCGTCGGTGGCGACCTCCCAGGAATCGCAGAACAGCGCCGATTTGCCGCCTTGGAGCGCGCCTGCAAGCGCGGCGCCCATCTTCGCCGAGTAGTCCTCGAGCGCATGGCGGTCGAGATGGTTTAGCACGAAACCGGGCTGCGCATGCGGCTCTTCCCAGGACCTCTTCAGCCTCTGAGGGGAAAGCCCGTCGTAATTCCGGGATGCGAATTTCTCCGGGACGTTTGACCCGCCGAACGGCCATAGGGTCCCGAACGTGAAGTCGCAGCACATGCCCAGGGCGGCGGCCTTCTCCTTCGCGAAGGCGACGGCGCCCGACCACTCCGGCGACAGCCATTTCGGGCCGGGCTTCGCGCCCTTCTGCGGATATACCCATGCTATTTCGACCCCGCCGAACCCCGTCTTCGAGAGCCATTCGAGCTGGGCGGCGATGTCCTCGCGCCTTATTTCGCCCGAGAACCACCACCAGCGGGCCAGGGGCTTCGAGTCCGCGTAAAAATCCTGCATGTTCCGTCATCCTTTGAATCAGACCGGCTAAGAGAACCGATGGAAGATTCTATCATCATAACCCGGCCGAGCCGGAACCGAACAGGGATTAGAGACCGGCTCGTCCGGGTTATATCACGCGCTTCGCGCGTACCTTTCAGCAAATCCATTCGGTTTCTACACTGATGTTTTTACGCGGGCACGGCACGCCATGCCCCTACGGATTCACGAAGTAGGGGCGACGCATGCGTCGCCCCTACGCGGGCATTGCTCCGTGAGCATGGATGGCCGACAATTAAAACCACCGAAAACACCGAACTCACCGAAGGGAAGGGGGAAGAGAGAGGGGTAGAAATATGTAAGGTGGATGGGGGGATAGGGATGGGAGATGCGAGTCTGTGGGAGCCGTCGGAGAGCACTTTCTACCCAAGGCGGCGATTACCCGCAGGGCTTGTAATCAGTGTTGGAATAAAACTTGCCGGATGCAGGAATGTTGATTTCCAGGGTTGGAATGGTGGTTCCGCGTTTCATCAAACCCAAATCTGCCGTCATCCTCGGTGTCTTCGGTGTTTTCGGTGGTTAATCCGAAAGTTTGCGGCATTAATCCGATCCTGGTAAGATATCTTTTCCCGCCGCGGCAAACGGCGGCATCGGGCTTTTTCGGGAACAGTGATGAAGTTCAGGAATTTCTCCATTGCGTTGAAACTCCTTGCATTCGCCTTCGCGTGCATCGCCGCCAGCTGCGGCGAACCGGAGGACAGGTCTGGAGACGGGACCGAGGCGAAGAACGGCGGAAAAACCGGCAAATCGGACGTTGCGCAGCCCGGCAGCAAGGACGACAAGACGCCTCCTGCAGGGAACGGGAAAGAAACTCCGGAGGAGGCGGCGAAGAAGAAGGAAGCCGCGGCAGTCTCCGCAGCGGAGAAAAGCGCCAGGGATTATTTCGAGGCCGAGAAGGCCAGGGACTTCGGCAAGATATGGGACATGTCGGCCACCGTGCCCAGGCTGATGGTCGTTGAGATATCCAAGGGAATCGCCGAAAAATCCGACCAGGCTGCGAAGGAAATGGGTTTCGAATCCTCGGAGGAAGTGAAGAACCTCTCGGACAGGGATTTCTTCGTGAAATTCCGGGAGACGCTCGCCCGCAAGGGCCGCGTCGTCTTCCCGCCGGAAGCTGCCGTCAAGTCCGTCGCCGTCGGACCCGAGGAGGACATAGGCAAGATAATCCACCTCGACATGGAGCTCAAGGGCCGCAAGGTCACGATTGCGCTCGAGGACGGGTCAACGCACGAAGCTGCAGTGGTCCAGGAGGAGGGGCGCTGGCTCATCTGGGAGAAGTGAAGCCTTCAATCGCCGCCTTTGGCGTGCCTGGCAGACCGCGGCGGCTCCCACCGTAGTTGAAAGTCGAAAGTCCAAGGTCCAAAGTCCAAAGCATGCCCTGATCTAGTCCGCCCATGCGAATGAGTTTAAAGTCCAATGACGGCGGGATAAGCAGTACGTCTTGATGGGGCAAGAGGCGCACGACGAAGAACAGAGACCGTTGACTTTAGACTTTAGACCTTTGACCTTGGACTATGGACTTCTGATACATCCTGCGCGTCAAGTCCGGGTCATGAGATGACCGTCATTTCGGTCTCGCGCACGGACAGGAGCTCGCACCCTCCCTTCTTGATAAGCACATCGTCCTCTATGCGCACGCCCCATCTGCCGGGAAGGTAGATTCCCGGCTCGATTGTGACGACGTCGCCCTCCCTGAGCGAATCGTCGTTCGCGCCGTGCATGTAAGGCGGTTCGTGGACCTCGAGACCGAGTCCGTGGCCCGTTCGATGCGTGAAATAGGGACCATAGCCTTCTTTTTCTATCACCCTCCTCGCCGCCGAGTCCACGTCGCCGGCGCGGACTCCTGCGGCCGCCTTCTCAATCGCCGCCTCCTGGGCCTTCTTCACGACATTGTAGACCCGAATCATCTCTTCTTCCGGTTCGCCGATGAATATGGTCCTGGTGAGGTCCGAGGTATACGACTCGCACGTGTCGGCCGTGTCCACGATGACCACGTCGCGTTCCTTAAGCCTGTTCTCGCCCGGTTCGGCATGCGGGATTGCCGATGACGGCCCGAACTGGAGCAAGCCCCTCACCTCGAGCTGTTCGGACGCCTCGCGTTCGCTCATGCCAGGATTCAGGCATCCTGCTATGCTGCCGATGCGCGAAACCGTGACTGCGCATGCTTTCCGTATCGCATCCGCTTCCGCGGGCGACTTCTTCCGCCTCAGCTCCCTCGTCGCGGGTTCGGCCGATACGAACCTCTTGCCGGGCATGGCCTGCCTCAAGAGGTCGAACTCGGAGAACGGCGTCTTCTCCTCCATTGCCACGACCTCGGCCTTGCCGATGTTCCCGGCGCACATCGCATAGGGATCGTCGTTCTCGCCCCATCCGAGGACGGTCCAGCCGAGCTTCGATTCCTCCGCCCTTTCCGCCTCGAACGCAGGCAGGATGATGACGGGCTTTCTTCCGGGCTTGAAGATGGCGGCGATGAGGCGCTCGCTCCGCCAGAGAGATATGCCTGAAAGGTAGAGGAAGTTGGGCGAGGGACCTGCAATCATCGCGTCCCAGCCGTTTTCCTTCATCAGTCTGGACAGCGCTTCAACCCTTTTCCCCAGGATTTTCCCGAGTGAATCCATGAATCCTCCTTGTTTTCGCGCCGGGTTCAAAGATTCCGCGCGAAAACAATTGTACGCATGAAAGCGGTTTTGGCAAATCCCGCACGAAGCGGAAAGCAGATCCTTTCTCTTGACGCACTAAGGTCGCATGGCTAGATTGTCACCTTTGTGTAATTTCGGTCCCCGCCGGATGAAACCCGCTTGTGGGGGACATATAATTCCCGGGGATTTCAGAGTGCCTGATTTTGGAGGTAATCATGAGCACGAGAAGACTGGTTTCCGCCCTGGGTCTCGGGGGTCTGGCGGCCGCAGGGATCCTGCTCGCGGGAGTTCTGCATGCCGGTCCGCCGCCGAAGGACGCCACGTACGTGGGCTCCAAGAAATGCAAGGCTTGCCACATGAAAGGCGAGATCTACCAGCGCTGGGAAAAGATGCCCCATGCGACGAACTTCGCCAAGCTCAAGAAAGAGCATCTGACGATGAAGGACCCGAAGACGGGCAAGATGTGCGTCGAATGCCATTCCACGGGCTACGGCGAGCCGTCGGGCTTCAAGAGCGCCGAGGAAACTCCTGATCTGACGAACGTAGGCTGCGAGTCCTGCCACGGGCCGGGCAGCGCCCACATCGAATGGGTCAAGGTCGCGGAGAACAAAGAAGGCGTCAAGAACAAGACGCCCGAGGCCCTCAAGGCCCTAGCCGAGAGCATCGACAAGAATCCGGGATCGCGCTGCATAAGATGCCACAACCCGCACAACTCATACGAGGAGTACGGCAAGTAACTATCCGGATGTTCAACCAACCGGCATGGCCGCGGAAACGGCGGCCATGCCGGTTTTTTTTCAGACAACCCGGTGCGCTCCGCAGCCTTTCGATCCTGATTTACCACTCGCGCGTTTCGCGCGAGTGGTCGCTACTTCCCGCCGACCAGGAGCATGAGGAGGATTAGCGAAGCCACGAAGGCCACGGCAAAGGCGGCTAGCACGACGAACATGCGCTTCTCGAGGGATTTCACCCTGTTCTCGAGCTGCTTGTTGCGGGATTTGATTTCATTGAGCCTGTCCTTCCCGACCCTGAAAGCGCGGAACAGGGTCGTCTTTCCCGCGTCAATCCTTTTCGTGACGGGCGAGGCGCGCGCTTTGACGAGCTCGAGGTCCTCGAACAGGTCCTTGAAATCGTTGTACCTGTCCTCGGGATTCTTGGCCATCATCTTCTCGATGATGTGGCACAGCTCGTCCGGGATTTCGGCATAGGCTTTCTTGGGGCTCGGGAGCTCGGCCTTGATGTGCTTTTCCATCACGCTGGAGCTCGTCCCCTCGAACGGCGGGGATCCGGTGGCCATCTGGTACAGGGTCGCGCCGAGCGAATAGATGTCGCTGCGGTAGTCCACGTTTTCGGACCCGATGGCCTGCTCGGGCGAGATGTAGTCGGGCGTGCCCAGTACCATGCCTTCCATGCCGAGCTCCTTTTCGAGCTCGGGCCTGGACTTCACGAACCCGAAGTCGCCGAGCTTCGCGATTCCCGACTTGGTCATCATGATGTTGCTCGGCTTGATGTCCCTGTGGACGAGGTTGAACTTGGAGATGTACTGAATCGCCCTCAGAGTCTGAATCGTTATGTCGATTGCGAGCGGAACCTCGAGGTGGCCCTTTTCCTCAACCATGGATTCGACCGACCTTCCGTCCACGAACTCCATGGAGAAGTAGTACCAGCCCTTCTCCTTGCCCACGTCGTAGACCTGGATGAGGTTGCTGTGCGACAACTTGCCGACTATCCTGGCTTCCAGAAGGAAACGCTTGCGGAACTCGTCGTCGTCGACCCAGTGCTTGTGGAGCACCTTCAAAGCCACAAGCCTGCCCATGGAAATCTGCTCGGCCTTGAACACCCTTCCGATTCCGCCCTCGCCGATGAGCTCGACTATCCGGTATCCGGAGATCTGCAGGGCTTCCCTCTGGCGGGAATCCTTCCTGAAACGCTCTATGGCGAGGAGCACCGCATGGACTTCCTTGTCGTTGAGAATTCCGAGATCAACGGCGATGTCCTCGATTTTCTTCGGCTTTTCTCCCGCCGCCATCGCCTGTTCCTGGACATGGCGGCAGCGCTCGAGCGCCTGGGGCGTTATAAGTCCTTGCTCCATCGCGACTTCGGCGAAGCTGTATTTGCCCTGTTCGGTCGTGACCATCGTCTTTATGCCTGAGTAATGTCAGCAAACATGCAGATTCTATCAGACGGCTGCGCAAACCGCAACCCGGTCGAGCCGGAACCAAACAGGAAGGCTCGACCGGGTTGGACCACGCGCTTCGCGCGTGCCTTGCTGTCCAACTTTGCGATTTCGTCAATATGTGGGAATTGGAGCTAACTCGATGCTGGAATGGGTGGGTCGGGGGTGCAGGAATGGTTGGTCTCATGGGTGCTGGAATAAAGGAAAGGGATGAACCTGAACGCGGGAATGGGAGTCCCCAGGATGTTGGAATGGGGGGCTTCCAAATTCAGGAGAGGGAAGAGCGAAGAGAGACGGACGGACTTTGGACCTTGGACATTCGACGTTGGACAGGAAGGGGTACCAGGCATTCCATACTGATAACCGATCACCGAACACCGGAGACCACCATTCCTACATCGAGCGACCAGCTTTCCAACATCAGGCGAGCCGCTATTCCAACATCGTGCGACCACCATTCCATCATCTGGAACCCACCATTCCCGCCCCCCTCGGTGTCTTCGGTGGTTCCAATTCCCAGACGTTCACGGTTGCATTCCCGATTCACAACGGTCCACGTGTCAAGTCCGAGTTCCAGATTGATACGGTTAATCTGGATTCCGGCTTTCGCCGGAATGACGACGCTTGTCGCGCGTCTTTGGGGCGTAATGGCGGAACGCCGCCGGGAGCGCATCGAGGATGTCGGATGCGGTCATGGAGATTTCGCCGCATTTGCCGGCCGCGATGTCGCCGGCCATGCCGTGTACGTGCGCCGCGAGCGCGGCGGCTTCCAGGCCCTCGAATCCCTGCCCGAGCAGGGAGGCGACAATGCCGGCCAGCACGTCGCCGGATCCTGCCGTGGCCATTCCCGGATTGCCCGTGGAGTTGATTCGGGTGCGGCTGCCGTCGGTCACCACGGTTCCCGCGCCCTTCAGCACGACGACGCCGCGGATGATTCGCGCGAGGTTCTCAGCCGCCGCCGTCCTGCCGGACTGGACCTCTGCGGCAGCGGTCCCGGTCAGCGCAGCCATTTCGCCCGGATGCGGCGTGACAGCGACGATCCTGCCATCCTTCCGCAGGCGTTCCGGCTTTCCGGCGAGTGCATTCAGCGCGTCGGCGTCCACCGCGATCGGGCAATCGGCGGCAGCCACGAGATCCGAGACGAACAGGTCCGTTTCCCTGTTTCGCCCGAGTCCCGGTCCGACGAGCATGGAGTTGCACCTGGTTCCAAGCACGATTCGGACGGCGCCCATGGCGATTGTCCCTTCATGCGTCTCCGGGAGGGGGATGGTAATGACGCACGGCAGGCGCGATGCCGCCTGCTGCTGCACGCCCTGCGGAACCGCCAGGAGCACGAGGCCCGAGCCGGATCTGAGGGCGGCCTCGGAAGCCAGGCAGGCGGCTCCGGCCATGCCCCGGGACCCGGCGACGACAAGCACGCGGCCGAAATCGCCCTTGTGCGCGTCCTTCTTCCTCCGATGGATTTTCGGGAGTCTGAAGCCTGTTTTCATTGGTCCTCGACGCTGAAAACGCCGGATGAATGCTGAACACGCTGAAATAGAACAGAGGCAGAAGCAGATTGTCAAAATAAAAGACCATGGTCCACTTCCCCCTTCACTTTCCCCTCGGTGAGTTCGGTGTTTTCGGTGGTTCCAATTTTAAGCAGTTACGGCTGCATTCCCGGTTCACCACGGTCATTGTGTCAAGTCCAGGTTCCAGGTTCATACTGTTAATCCGGATTCCGGCTTTCGCCGGAATGACGACGCTTGTCACCGATTCCTGATTACAAGCCCTTGGGGGAATCGCCGCCTCTGGGAGCAAGTGCTCTCCGGCGGCTCCCACAGACTTTTTTTCGCAGGTGCCCGCAGGACACGGCTTTTCATGGCCGCATGGCCCGGGAATTAACATAGCAAGCGGCGGAATCATGCTGTAAAATTGAATGCCTCTGATGCAAGCCTGCCCTGGCCAGGCCGTTTTCCGCGGAACGCGGCGCGGGGTTCGCGGATCAGGAGGCATTTTTAAAGGACAATCGATGGTCCAGGTGGAGCTTACGCGGATCATCATCTCCGAGACGTCCGATTCCCAAATCATCATACTCAAGGAGGTGAACGGGACCAGGAGTTTCCCCATCATCATCGGCATCTTCGAAGCCGCCGCCATCGACCGGAGAATCAAGAAGTTCAAGCCGACCCGGCCTCTGACCCACGACCTCATAAACAGCGTGATTTCCTCCCTGGGCGGGGAACTCCTCAGGGTGGAGGTCAACGACCTCAAGGACGGGACGTTTTTCGCACGGCTCGTCATAAAAGCCAACGGCAGGGAGATTGAGGTCGATGCGAGGCCCAGCGACGCGATCGCGGTCGCGGTCCAACAGGACATCCCGATATTCGTTGAAGATTATGTGCTCGACGACGCTTCGGCAAACGCGATGTGATGCAGGTTGCCGGCCGGTTCTGCGCACTTGTCAGCAATGAAAGTGGACGAATGCACGACATGCCCGATTCCCCCCCGGAAAGCGGCCATATGATGAAAGCGCCTGTTTCAAACACCCCCTCCGGAAGGTTGACAGCCCGGCCGGCGGCTTACGCGTTTCTCGCAGCCGCCTTGATGGCGGTCCTGGCTCCCGGAGCCTTCGGCCAGTCCCAGCCCCAGAAGGGCACCGGGTCCCTCACGCTCGGATTCGAGGTCAGGGCCTGGCTGCCTTCCCTGTTCGACGGAATGATCAAAATCCCGCACCCTGATCACGAAGGCACTGAAATCGGCTTCGACAGGGACCTCGACATCACATCATCGCCCGAAATCCTCGAAATCGGCTTCAACGTCGGGGACGTCAGGTACGGGAAGATCATGTTCACCTGGTGCGACTATTCCGTGACCGGGAACAAGATCCTCATCAGGGATCTCTGGTACAACGGGGTGAGGTTCAACGGCCCGCAGACCGACGGGTTCGGCGAAACAGTCCATTCGGAATTCGAATTCTCGTTCCACCGGGTGACGATTCAGACAATCCAGAACTTCGCCGGAAGCTATTTCATAGGCATCGACATCGGTGTTGTCCTGTTCGACTTCAAGGGGGAGCTGAGGCGGAGGACGTTCATGACCCCCGACGCCGAGGCCACGCCCTCGAGGTCCGCCAAAGCCGACGCGACGCTCACCTACACGGGCCTGTTCGCGGAGTTCGAGCTGGGCGAATATTTCAAGCTTTCGGTGGGACTGGCCGGGGTGTTCTTCCAGACCACGAAGACGGATGTGAGACTGACGGAATTCTACATGAGGCTGGATTTCATCCTCGCCCAGTTCCTCGTCATAGGCCTGGGCTACAGGTTCCAGAGCGTGGACGCGACCATAGACCTTTCCGGCTCGGACGACGGGTCTCTGGAAATGCAGACCCAGGGGATTCTGCTGGCCGCAGGAATCAAGTTTTGAGGAAGCAAGATGCGCAAGTTCCCGATTGGACCGCGGTCCCTCCTCATCTCCGCGGCTCTCGTGCTCGCGGCGGCGGCGGCATCGCCCGGCGAGGAGTCCTCGGACGGCGAGAGCAAGTCCGGATACTCGATAAGCCTGAGGGCCCGCTGGTGGATGCCGATGATGAGCGGATCCTATCAAATCAACAAGGGCGATCTCAAGGGGAGCATCAACGACTTCGCGGACGACCTCGACGTCGGCGCCTCCTCGTTCGATCCCCGGGTCAACAAAGGCGGCCCGGACCTGAACGTGCACGTCAAGGTGGCCGGATTCAGCGCCGGGCTCGCATACACGAACTTCTTCACCGGGGGGAGGACGGTTCTCGAGGACAAGCTCGAGATGGACGTCACCGAGTTCGACAAGGGCGACTGGATAAACTCCGACCTGACGCTGGCGTTCGGCAGGCTCGACCTGCGATACGACCTGATATCGATGGACATGCTGACGGCCTCGATTTGCCTTGGAGCCGATTACTTCGACTTCACGACGGCGATTATCGGGCACGACTCGGCCATGGGGACCGAGGTCTCGATTTCCGACGGCGGGAACGGGGTGTACCCGGTCATCGGAGCGGCGGCGGGGGTGGCCCTCTCGGTGTTCGAGGCGAGGGCAGAGCTCTACGGCATCACCGGGGATTTCAAGGCGATAGGTGACATCAGGCTCACGCTGGTCGACTTCTCGGCGAGCGTGCACTTGAGGCCCGTGAAGTACTTCTCCATAGGGCTCGGGTTCCGCGCCGTGCACATGGACGCCTCCGCGGTGAACATCTGGCACGGCGGGTCCGACCCCGTCAGGTTCACGCTGTTCGGCTTCTTCTTCGAGATAGAGGGGCGCTTCTGATATTCAGGGCAAACTCATGAAACGTATTCTCGCTTTCGCCGCAGTCGCATGCGCTTTCTATGCGGCGCACGGCGGTTCGGCTTCGGCGGAGGAATGGGCCGTTCTCGGGTCCAGGGCGAAATCCATGGGGGGAACCGGCGTCGCTTCCGCCGAGATGCCGTACTGGAACCCGGCCTTCCCTTCGACCAAGCTCTTCTCGTTCGACCGGATTGAGCTCTGGGCGCCGTTCAGCATCGAGTTCACCACCCAGGGCGGCATCATGGCCGAGGTGGACGACATCTACGACATCATGAACGAGATGGGATTCGACGACATACAGGCCTCCCTCAACTCGGGAACCGCGGACCTGAAGGACATCCAGACGGCCCTCCGGCTCGTCTCGGAGCTGGACGACCTGAACCGTCGCGGCCAGGGGCTCTTCGCGTACACAATCTGGTCCGCCTCCCTGCGGCTGGGGCAGAACGCTTCCGTCTTCTGGAACACCGCCGGCTATTTCGGCGTGAAGCCCCGGTTCGACCTCGGCCCGCTGTCGGCCCTGGCCGACGGCGGCTTCCTGGAGCTCTTCAACACCATCGGCACCGGCAGCTCCCCGTCCACGCCCGAAGGCCAGGCGCTGCGCGACGCCCTGGTGGCCGAGCTCGGCCCTGGCATCACCCTTGCGCAGGCGAACGAGTTCGCCTACATCGCCGAGCAGACGCTGGTCAACCTCGGAAATCCCGAGACGCTGGATTCGCTCATTGCCGTGGCCCAG
Source organism: Candidatus Kuenenia stuttgartensis (assembly GCA_020723505.1). Taxonomy (GTDB): domain Bacteria; phylum Planctomycetota; class JAKEIC01; order JAKEIC01; family DYIT01; genus DYIT01. The sequence goes on along the minus strand of DYIT01000032.1, from coordinate 15,765 downwards.
GCCACGCTTTCCGGCGCGTCGTCGCCCCAGGAAACCCTCTACTACAACCAGTCCGGGCTGGTGTTTTCAGGCCTCATCGTGCACGAGTACGGCCTCGACCTGTCCGCGGGCTTCATGGATGGGGTCGTCAGCGTCGGCGTCGGAATCAAGTTCATGCGCGGCGTCACGTTCGAGAGGAGCTTCTTCATCCGGGACGCGATGGAGAATGAGGACATGGAGAACTTCATCAACATCCCGGACGACGTGAGCGGATACGCGAAGGCCTACCTCAACCCCGCCCGGTACCTGAACGTGGCATCCGAGACGACGAACACCTTCGGCATCGACGCGGGCGTGCTCGTCAAGCTCGGCAAGATGCTGAACATTGGCCTCACGGCAAAGAACCTCAACAGCCCCAAGTTCAAGCTCCCGTCGGGCAGGAACATCGAGCTCGAGACGCAGATCCGGGCGGGCGTGCTCTTCACGCCGTTCAAGATGCTCAAGGCGGCGCTCGACTACGACATCCTCAAGGCGAAATCCTACGTGCTGGACGGCTTCTACAGCCAGCTGCTCTGCGTGGGCGTGGAGTTCTCGCCGTTCGACAATTCGCTCTTCGGCCTCCACCTGAGGATAGGCGGATACAAGAACATCGCCGAGGACAACGACGATTTCATAGGCACCATCGGATTCGGCCTCCGGCTGCTCGTCGTCCAGCTCGATCTCGGCGCGGCGGTCTCGACCGACACGGTCACGTACGTCGGCAAGAAGACCAAGAGCTCGGACCTCACGGATCCCAACGGATGGAGGGACCTGCACGAGCATATGCCGGAGAGGATTTCATTCGCCGCGACGCTGAGCATCGTG
>DYIT01000032.1:0-14912 GCA_020723505.1 Candidatus Kuenenia stuttgartensis | reverse complement strand
AAAATCGGCGACTGATGGCTGCCAGGTTTATCGACAGCTGCGAAGGGCATCCCCACTGGAACATGGCGGTCGACGAGGCCCTGCTCGATCTGTCGCCGGCCGGATTCACCCTGCGATTCTACGCCTGGTCCCCTCCAGGGCTTTCCCTGGGGTATTTCCAGCGCGCGAGCCGCGAGCTTGCCGGAGCGGCCGAGAATGCGGGCTACGTCGTGACGAGGAGGCTCACGGGGGGCGGAGCGATTCTGCATGCCGCGGAACTGACCTACTCCCTGGTCGCCCCGGAACCCCGCGGAGGAAGCAGGGAGCTCTACGCGCTCGCCAACGGGGCCATCGTCTCGACGCTGAGAAGCCTTGGCGCCCCCGCGGAGGTGCGGGGCGGCAAATCCGGCGGGGAAGCGTCCTTCCTCTGCTTCGACCGCCACGCGGATTTCGACGTGACGCTCAAGGGCGTCAAGGTCGCGGGATCCGCCCAGAGGAGGAGCCTGGGCAGGATTCTGCAGCATGGATCAATCGTGCTTGCAGGGCCGCCGCCCGTGCCCGGATTCGGCGAGTCCCCGGCTCCGCTCGAGCCGTACGGGATTTCATACGGCGCTCTCGCCGAGGCGCTCGCCGTGGAATTCGGCAGGGCCATGAATGCGGAGCTCGAGCAGTCGGCGCTGTCCTCACGCGAGGAGTCGCGTGCTTCGGCGCTGGTCGAGACCAGGTATTCGACCCTGGATTGGATCCAATCGAGGTGACTTCGACATGCCGCATATTCATGAATCCAGGCAAGGCGGAAATCGGGATTTCGGCGCTGAAAACGCTGAAGAAAGGCTGACCACGCTGATGTATTTCTCGGGGGTTATCCGCTTCTTTCAGCGTTTTCAGAAATCATTCAGCGGTCTCAGTGTCGAATGCGCGTCAATATAATCTGCACTTCTTGGTAACTCCGTTTGGAGGGAGGCGCGTTGAGCAGGATTGAACGGCTGATTGCGGAACATTCAAGGCTGCGCGAAGGCGGCGTCAACCTGATTGCCTAGGAGAACATGCCGTCGGCGCGGGCGCGGAAGGCGCTCGCCTCGGACCTCGAGTCCAGGTACCACTCGGAATGGTACGGGGGCACGAAGGTCATACGGAAGATCATCTCGGAGGTCGGGAAGACGGCATGCCGGGTCTTCCGGTGCAGGAACGCGATTGTGACCCCGCTGTCCGGGAACCTGTGCGACCTGGGCATGATTCTCGCCTTCACCAGGCCGGGCGATTCCGTCGCCATGATGCCCATATCCTCCGGAGGTTATCCTCTCGACGTGGGGCTCTTCGGCAGGAAGCGCGTGGACCTGCCGGTGAAGCCCGGCACGTATGAAATCGACGAGACGCGGCTTTCCGCTGCTCCGCGGGCCAATCTCGTGATTGCAGGCTCCTCGTTCATCCCGTTCCCCCATCCGGTCAGGGAGATGAAGAAGGCGGGATCGAGGCTGGTCTTCGACGGATCCCACGTGCTCGGCCTCATCGCCACGGGCCGGTTCCAGGACCCGCTCATCGAGGGCGCGGAAGTCCTGTTCGGATCGACGCACAAGTCCCTGTACGGGCCCCAGGGCGGAATCGTGCTGACGAACGACCCGAAGCTGCATTCGAGACTTTCGGAGGTCCTCGACTTCGGCATGGAGGGCCTCATCGGCCTCGTGGACAACCCGCATCCTGGGAGAATCGCGGCGCTGGGGCTTACGCTGGAGGAAATCAGGGCCGACCGCGGATACGGCGGCCGCGTTATCGCCAACGCCCGCGCGCTCGGGGCGGCCCTCGAAAAGAGCGGCGTCCCGGTCCGTTTCTCCTCGCGGGGATACACGGAATCGCACCAGGTCTTCCTGGACATCGACCTCGAGACCGGGAAGAGGCTCTCGGCGCTTCTGGAGAGGAAGGGTGTATTCGTCGACGTCGCCGGAAGGCTCGGGACCGCGGAAGTCACGCGCAGGGGAATGAGCGAGGGGGACATGGAGGACGTGGCCTTGCGCATCGCGAAGGCTTTCCGGGCCGTTCGCCGGAATTGAGCGGCAAGCGGTCTGGAATTCGGAAGTCGGTGGCGCTTGAATTCAATCTGGAACTCGCCCGGAAACCCTCTTCATTTCTTGACTTCTCGAGTTCATAACCTTGGACAAGCCAAAGCCAGAAAGGATTTCCGACCCTGATTCACATGATCTGTTTCCTGATTAACATGATTCCTCTTGTTGGCAGGGTTTGGCCTCAAATCATAATCATGTAAATCAGGATGGAAATCATGTCGATCAGGCTCGAGATGATTTCAATTTCTTCAATAATATTTTCGCTAAGTGACTAACCTCTATCTACCGGCCCGCCCCGGGTCATGGAGAGCACCAGACGTCGTTCAGGTCCTTGCCGTCCCAGCCTCCGAGGACCCAGATCTTCCCCTTGAACTCCAGCGATTCGTGAAAATCGCGCGGAGGCCACGGGGCCGCGGGCGTGGCCTGGGTCCAGGACGATCCGTCCGGCGAGCTCCAGACGTCGCTCTTCAGCGTCCAATTGCTGCTGCCGCCGAGAATCCACATTTTGCCGTCGGCGACCGCTGAGGAGGCCAGGATGCGCATGCTGAAACCGCAAGACGCCGACGCGAGCGTCCATGAGACCCCGTCGGAAGACCTCCACGCGTCGTTCATCTCTGCGCCGTTCCAGTCCGAGCCCCCTATGACCCACATGAAGCCGTTGTGGACAAGCGCCGAATGGTAGGACCTCGCGCCGAAGGCCGCAGCCGGGTTCGCAAGCGTCCAGCTGACGCCGTCGGACGAATACCACGCGTCTGAAGCCGATCCTCCGACGATTCCGCCGAGAATCCAAATCTGGTTGTTGTACACGAGGGCCCTGTGGTCGCTGCGCGGCGACCACGCGCATGAGACATTTGCCTGGGTCCAGGCGGCTCCGTCCGAGGAGCGCCACGAGTCGTTCATCAGGCATCAGCCGGCCCTGCCGCCCAGCAGCCAGATCTCGCCGTTGAACGCCACGCACGCGTGCCCTCGCCGCGCGCCGAACGCCGCAACCGAAGTCTTCTCTTCCCAGTTGAACCCGTCTGCGGACGACCATGCGTCGGCGAACCCGGTCCCGGAGGACCAGTTCATCCCGCCGATGACCCACATGCGGCTGTTGAATACAACCGCCGAATGCCCGATGCGAGGGCCCCACGGCGCCTTGGAGCATGCCCTGCTCCATGTGACGCCGAGCGCCGACGCGCCTGCGGACGGCGTCGCGCTTGCTTCGTTCGATTCGACGCTCTCGTTCGCGTCCTTGAGCGCGGTCACGACATAGTAATAAGCAGTGCCGTTCGAAAGCCCCGAATGCACGTGAGGGGACGTGGCTCCTGCAATCGCCGTCCCTGATAACCTGTCAGTTCCGGGCGAGTTGGACCAGTAGATGTTGTATGACGAGGCCTCTGCGACAGGGCTCCAGTAGATTGTCGCGCTGCCGTCAGCCCCCGTCGCGCCGACGGATGCAGGCGCGGAAATCCCTGCGGGGGGATTGCCCTTCTTCTTGTCGCATCCGTTTGCGCATGCAGCCGCAAGGACGGCGCAGAGGACCAGGATGATCGACTTCTTCATCTCTTGCCTCCGGAAATCCTCATATGAACTGCATTATAACCATTTATAATTCCTTTTCCGCGCCCGGCGCGGAAAAGGAGGAGACATGGAAACGAAACGCTTCCAGCCCGTGCGCAGTCAAATGGGTGTCTCTTTGCAGGGGATTCGCCTTTTCGCCCTCTGCGCGGCCGTGGCATGCGCTTTTCCGGCGGTTTCCGCGCATGCCGCTGAAATCAAGGTCCCCGGGGACTGCAAAACGATTCAGAAGGCGATTGACAAGGCGCAGAAGGGCGACACGGTGCGCGTGGACAAGGGAACGTGGAAGGAGTTCGTTACGCTCAAACCGGGCGTGGCCCTGCTCGGATCAGGCGCGGCCGCCACGAAGCTCAAGGCTCCGGAGTCGGGCGGAAGCGTTCTGACAATCCCCGATTCGGACTGGACATGGGTCGACGGATTCGCAGTCGAGTCCGATCCCGAAGGGAGGGGAGTCGACGCTTCGAAATGCCGTTTCACGCTGTCGAACTGCGTAATCAGCGGCTGCAAGGAAGGCTTGGCGCTCAAGGACTGCTTCCAAACCGTAATCAGGAACTGCCTTTTCTGGAACAACCAGACGGGTGTGCGGTCCCTCGATTCGGATTTCACTCTCAGCGCAAACAAGTTCGAGGCAAACGCCGACGCCAAGCAAGGACTGCTCGCCCATCAGTCGAGCTTCGGATCGGAGCGAAACGCATTCATCGGGGCGGAATGGGGGATACATGTGACCGGCAGCGGATTCGCCCTGATTCAGTCGAACGTGTTCTTCAGGAATTCCGAGGGCGGGATTAACCTGGAATCCAAGGCGGCGCTTAAAATCAGGAACAACATTTTCGCAGAGTCTGAGCGCGGAATTTACCTCTATTTCGGGAAAGCGGCGGTTTCCTGCAACGACATGTTCAATGTCAAGGCGCCGTACGTGCTCTCTGGCGAGGAATCCGGGAACGAGGAGCCGTTCAAGCCCGACCCCGGCACGGGCGAGCTTGCCGCCGATCCCCTGTTTGCGGACATCAGCAAGGGCGATTTCAGGCTAAGGGAGAAATCGTCTTGCGCGGGCACCGGAGACAGGAGGGTGGTTTTCAACCCCGGGACTCCCGTGGATATGGGCTGCTATCCTGCGAGGGAAAAGGACGACATCGGACCGTCCGAGGACGCCAAGGCGAGGGAAGCCTGCAGACCGGACCCCGACAGGCTCGTGGCAAACAACGTAGGAGAGGAGTACGCCTACATCAGGCGCGTCAGGTGCGCATGCGGAGGGTCTTTCAAGGTCGAAATGCAGGGGCTTGGCGAAGAAAACGGCAGGCCTTGCGACACCCTTTCGGCGAAATGCACTTCCTGCGGGAAGGCCAGGTCCTTCAAGTTCGACATCTCGAGGTTCTTCCCTCACGACTGATGAGGGGTGTACATTCTGGCATTCCGTTGGACAACCCTCCCGCGGGACCGCAGTGACCACTGAAGTATTGAATCTTCCTCCAACCAATGACTGGAGCGTTGGGCCGAAGGAGTCCAATCGAGCCCCCAGGTTTCCGGGATGTCTCGTTGGGCCCTTATCCTTCGCGAAATATTTTTGTAGAAATTGAAAAGAATCAGAGGAAGGTACGCGCGGAACGCGCGATATAACCCGGACGAGCCTTGACTTGCATCAATGTTTGGTTCCGGCTCGTCCGGGTTATGATTAGCGTGGCAGGATTAACGCAGAAGGGATTGCCGGTTCATGCCAAAACGCATCAGCAGCACCGCAGGCAGGAGCAGGATGAGGGCTCCGAAGCCGCCTGCGTTCCCTCCCGGCATGCATCCGCAGCCCGGATCGCGGGATTTGCGGCCGTCGTCGTCCTCGTTGGTCAGCGAGACGTCGTCCGGGTCAAGGCCGTCGTAGGCCGAATCAGAGCTCGAGGCCGGGGCAAGCACGGCGATGTATCCGACGAATCCGTCGGTCTCGGCATCGTCCAGACCCGTTACTGTGACGGTCTGCGGTTCCAGGGCGTCTGAAGGCGTGAAAGACAGCGACTGCGGCCAGACCGCGGCTTCGGATGCGTCGCTGCACGACAGGCCGATTGTGACGTCCGAGGCCGGAATCGTGCTGAGCGCCACGGTGAACCACGCCTGCCCGCCGCCTTCCGAGGTCGTGAGCCCCGAGACCGGCGACACCACGATGCCCGGGCGCGTAATCTCGAATCCGTCGATGCGCCTCCCGCCCGTGTCGAACGCCGAGACCTTCATCGCGAGCCCCGAGACCTCGAATCGCACGAAGGAGTAGCAGCTCGAGGCGGTCACGAGGTTCGGAGCCGACATGTTGGGCGTGTGCAGCGGCGCCCCGCCCCCGCCCGCCGTTATGTGCTGTATCCCGCCTTCCTCGCACCTCGCGTAGTAGTGGTTGTGCCCTGCAAGAGTCACCTGCACGCCGTTCGCCTTGAACAGCGGGCACAATACCGCCTGCGCGGTCGCGTCGTTGGCGTGCCCGCCTGCAGCGCTCCACGCAGGCTGGTGGAACAGCGCGACCTTCCACGGCTTCGCCGAGGATGAAAGGTCGCTTGAAAGCCACGTGTGCTGCGCGCTTGGATCGGAATACGCGACGTACTGGTCTATGACCGTGAAATGCACAAGCCCGTGGTCGAAGGAATACCAGCATCCCGCGGAGTCGCCGAACGCGTACGGCCAGTACATGCGGAACAGGGCGCCGGTCCCCTCGTGGTTGCCCCTGCAGCCCATCACCGGGACGTGGGCGAGGAACATCCTCGCGTTCGGCGCAAGGGAACTGAAGAACTGGCCGTCCCAGTCGGCTTCCGAGTCCCCGTCCTGCACCCAGTCGCCGACGTGTACCGCGATTGCCGGACGCTCGGGAATCGAGCTCACGATGTCGCGCAGGATTGCGGCGCAGACAGAGTCGTATGCCGCCGTGTTGGTCCGCGTATCCCCATAGGCGTAGAAGCCCGTGGATTCGGAATTCGAAGGCGTGCCTGCGCGGAAATAGCCCTCGCGCTGGGACGCGTCCAGCGTCACCCGGTAGTATGCGATGCTCCCGGGCGACAATCCCGTGATTGTATGAGCGAACAGCTGGGACGCGTTTCCCGTAACGGGAATCTGCCCGCTCCCGTACGACGCGTCTGATCCCCATTCGATGGAGCAGGAGGCCGGGGCCGAATCCGCCTGCCAGAGCAACGTCATCTCGACCGGATTCCCCGGATAGAGGAGATATGGATCCTTCCGGAATCCCGCACCATGGCAGGGCGTTGCGGCGCAGAACGCAGCGACGGCGAACGCGACTACAAAAGATGCTTTCACGTACATGCTAGTCCCAGTTGAAATTGGCGCTCATGTAGTCTATCACCCACGGCAGCTTCTCAGAGACGGCCGCGAAATCAATCTTCGAGTTGAAGCTCTTGATTTTCGCGGCATCCATGATGAACGGAGGCCTGTCGAGCGACTTGCCCGCGGGCCTTACCGGTATCAGCGCGGGATCGCCCTCGGCAAGCATGAGCTCAGTCTCCTTCCTGAGCAGGAAATCCACGAATTTCCGGGCGTTTTCCGGATTGGGCCCCCCAGCCACAATTCCGACCGAGTGGGGTATCAGTAGCGTGCCAATCTGCCCCTCCCCCTGGTCCGGGTAGACAACCGTTACCGGCTTGCCCTGCTTGATTGCCACGTTGGCGTCGTTCGTGTCCGTCCAGCCCCATGCCAGTTCCCCGGACACCACCTGGTCCTTAACGTGGCCGTTCCCGTCGCAGAGGACGACCCCAGCGGCCTTGAGCTTGGAATAGAATTCCTTGGCCTCCTTTTCGCCCAGGAGCAGGAACAGGGCAGCGGCATGCGTGGCGGTTGTGCCGCCGGTGATTCTGGACATGCCGACCTTGCCCTTCCATTTCGGATTGAGCATGTCATGCATGGAAGAGGGCATATCCTCCTTCTTGACCTCTTTCGTGTTCACCAGGAATATCCTGGCTCGTGCTCCGAAGCCGGTCCAATGGCCCTGGCCTTCCTTCCACTGGTCCGGAATGTCGCTTGCCGAGGGCGACTTGTAGGGCACGAGCAGCCCCTGTTTCTGGAGAATAATCGTATTGGCGATCTCGTTGTTCCAGTAGACGTCAGCCTGAGCTCGGTCCTTTTCCTTGATTATTCTCGTCCTGAGCGCGACGCCCCTGGTAAGCTCCGAATCCGATGCGACTTCGACGTTCAATCCCGTATCCTTCTTGAACGCGTCGATTACATTCTGTGTGAAGATTTTATCTCCCGCGCTGTAGAGGACGAGGTCCGGTCTCTTCTCGCATGAGGCGGAAAGGAGAGCTGCCGAAGCGAACACTGGAATCACCAGCAGGTTCAAGAGGTGCCTGGCCATTTTTCTCCAGCTGAATGGGCAAATCCACAAAAACCTTGTAATATTCATCATTATATGGCAACAAAGTACCTATAAAGAAGAGCTGGTTCGAAAAAGCCTGAAATAAAGCGCATGACGCAACCCCCGAAAGGGCATAAGGTTAAAACAATTGGAGGTCTGGAACATGAAAAAGATGGTTTTTATCGCCTTGCTGGCAGCAGTCTTCATCCTGGCTGCTGATGCCAAATACCTGTGGGCCGGCTGATGCCCGTCAGGACCTCCCCGGCCGAGTCCGGGGACACCGGCTGCACCCAAGCTCCCTGGCGGGAAACAGACTCCGGGCTATGATCAGTCGATATCCGAGGAAGACGGTCAGGTTTCGTGGATAGATTCGACGGGCAAGGCTGCCGCGAAGACGACCGGATCCGGAGAGGAAGCCAAGGCGGGCGAAGACCTTGTGGAAGCCGAAGCGGCGAACCAGGCCATGAAACCGCTGTTCCTGTACTTCAACAAGAAGATGAGCGCGGCGGGCATCGGCGGCCAGAAGAAGGACCCGGAGTTCGACGATTGCATGGACATGGAGAAGGAGTTCAAGATGCGCGCGCTTTCGAACATCCTCAGGGAGTTCGTGTGCGCGAGGATTGACGTTCCGTCCGCTGACAAGGCGATTCTCGCGAAGTACCGCGTCCGCACGGTCCCGACCTTCGTCATCGTGGACCTTGACGGCAAGATTGCATGGCTCCAACCGGGCAAGTTCGGCTGGAAGAAGGTGGAAGCGCTCCTTATAAAGCTTCTCAAGGCCTCGGACGCGAAGGTGAAGAAGATTGCCTCCGGCAAGGAGGAAGGCCCGATCGTCGAGAGGGCCAGGAAGAGGGCGAAGGAAATCGAGGCGCGCGAGGAGTACGAGAAGGGCGAGAAGCTCTACGAAACCGGGCAGATGGAGAAGGCGAAGGAATGCTTCGAGAAGGTGGTCGGGCTCGGCATCGACAAGGACTGGTACATCGGCCGCGCCCAGATCATGCTCGAGGAAATCCAGGCCGCGAAGATCTACTTCGAAGCCTGCGACGACATCAAGAACAAGAACTACCTCGCCGCCAAGGATAAGCTCGACAAGATTCTGAACGAGCTCAAGAAGGCGACCGCGTTCGCCGACTTCGCCAAGGAGAAGCTGGATTCGATAAAGAACAAGCTCGAAGACAAGAACAACAAGTAGAAGCGGCATGGGGCCTGAAATCATGGGCGTCGGAATAGACGCCGTGGAACTCGATGAATTCGCCGGGGCTATGGCGAAAAACCCGGGAATCGCCGGCGCGGTCTTTACCGAAAAGGAAAAGGACCGCGCCGGTTCTATTTCCGGATTCGGCGCCCTCGCCTTCGCCGCCAAAGAGGCCTGCTTCAAGGCGCTGGGCGAGAGCTGGACCGGGGGCAGGTTGGACTGGAGGGAAATCGAGCTGGTCCCCGGCGCCGCGGGGGAATATTCCCTCTGCCTGAGCGGCGAAGCTGCGGAACTGGCCGCGGAACTGCATGCCTCTGTGATTGAATTCTCCTGCTCGATCGACGCGCGCCGCGCCTTGGCGGAGGTGGTGCTGACGCGGGCCGCTGCACACCGGGCCGGCCGGGAAGAGCGGTAAGCGCTCAGCGGAGAGCGGGGGCACACGTGTGACGCCGTCACACAGGTTTTCCCGGTTTGAAGATTCGAGCATGGACCGCGCGATGAGCCGCCCCGGTTATTTGAGCGCGGTCTGAAGAGTCGCCCGGTCAAGCGGAACGCTTGCGAAAGCTCTTGATGTGAACTGCCGGCAAGCTTCCGATGGAAACCGATAGACACCAACTGCGGTACAGCTCCCGGAGAAGAGTCGCCCGGTCAAGCGGAACGCTTGTTAGACGACGTCTAATCCGCGTTTAACCATCCACATGGACGCGACTCTGCGGTAGAAGGCCTCCTCTGGCATGGCGGTCTTGAACACGGAGTTCATGAAGTTGTAGTAGCTCAAATCCCTGATGGTTATTTTTCGGCGCATCTTGGCGTGATAGGACGTCCCGGGCATGGGAGTGGCGATGGTGAACCCCGCGAAGTCGATCCTGTGCGCCGCGGCGAAATCCTCCATCCTTTTGAACTGGTCTTCTGTGAAATGGGGCTGGACGATGTAGTTCCCCCTCACTCTTATCCCAAGCCTGTGGAAAGCGTCGATGGCCTTGCCCACCAGGGCAGGGTCGGATTCCTTGCGGAAAGCGTCGAGTTCAGCGCGGTCGTCGGATTCAATTCCGCAGATGACGACCTTGAGCCCTGCAAGCGCGGCTTTTTCGACCAGGGCGGGTTCATGCGCGGCCGTGTCGATTCTCGAATCCATTATCAGGTCTTTGTGGATGCTCTCCTCGATAATCCTGTCGAACAGCCGCGACGCAAAAGCCCTGTCTCCGAAGGTATCTGCGTCCGCGAAGCGCACGATGGGCTGCTCGATGGTCTTCAGTTCCGCGATGACGTTGTCCACCGACCTCAGGTGGCATTTGCCGGCCGATTGGGGCCAGATTGAGCAGAACGTGCAGCGGTATCTGCATCCGATGGACGTGTACAGGTAGGTCGCCAGGCGCGGGTCGGAGCGGTGCCTGTAGGCGTTTTCGTATCGCCTGAGCAGCGACCTGTCCGGGAATACGCCGTCGGGCATGGCTTCGGGATTCGAGAACACGTCTTCCCGCCGCGTGAACTTGAGTCCTTTCCCTTCATGCAGCGCGATGTTCGGGATGGATTCGAGGCTGCCGCCCGAATCAAGAGCTTCGACAGCGTCCCTGAAGTATTTCTTGGACTGCGTCAGGAACACGGCGTCCACGAATGGCGAGAAGAAATCCGCAGGAACGAGCGACGCGTGAATTCCGCCTGCAACGTTCACGACGGCCGGGTTCATTTCCTTGGCCAGTTTCAGTATTTCCATGCCGTATGCGAATTCGCTGGCGAGGAACGTCACTCCCACGAGACCCGGATTAAACGCCGAAATCGCGGCGGTTGCCGAAGCCAGGTGTCCGGGCCAGCCTTCGGGGTCGAGGTCCTGTTCGGCTTTCATGTCCAGGATTTGGACATCGTGGTCCTTCAGGTTTCCCGCGAGCGAAATCAGGGAAAGTGGAGGGCCGATAAGCTTCTCATGCACGTGGGGTTTCACGTCGGGAGGGGCATGCTCCCTTATGAGGTTCACGGGGGATCTAGGCGGGTTTACGAGCAGGATTCTCATTTTCTCATGCGCGAAAAGAAGTCCTTGAGCAGGAGGCCGCATTCCTCGGCGAGAACGCCGCCCCTGGCTTCCGGCTTGTGGTTGAGCTTTCCGGATCCGGGGATGTCGAACACGGACCCGAAAGCTCCTGCCTTGGGATCTGCCGCGCCGTACACGACGCGCCGGATGCGGGCGAGCACTATTGCGCCCGCGCACATGACGCAGGGCTCGAGGGTCACGTACATGGTCGTGCCCTCGAGGCGCCATGCTTCCATGGCCTCTGCCGCCTGCGTGATGGCAATCATCTCGGCGTGAGCGGTCGGATCCCGCAGCGTCTCCCGCTGGTTGAACGCCCTGCCGATGACACTCGAATCGAGGACGATTACGCAGCCGACAGGCACCTCGTCCTTGTCGAGAGCCTTGCGGGCCTCGGCAAGCGCGAGTTTCATGAAGGACTCGTCGGACTCGTCATTCACGGTCATGCTGTTCATGTTCTTCGATTCCTCGGCCATACCGCACCGCGGATTCTTTCCCGGTGTTTTAGCTATCCGCTCCCGCAAGCAATGCCGGTCCCTCATCATAACAGAAGGGATTATTTCCGCGGTCAAGCATTTTTCCTCTTGACAACGGCGATGGGGGGGGGGTATCATGATAATGAATGGAATAGAAACTGCCCGGGTATCCTGAGAGTCAGAGTTGGGGATGCGTGAGGAACCGTACGTGACGGTTGGAAAGGAAGGTCACCATGAGATCGGGAGAATGGACTAAACTATATCTTAGCATCTTTATTTCCTTTCTTTTTTCTGATCCATTGCTAGCCTCAGAAAAGAAAGAAATAAAGAACGATGCCAAGGACCTTATTGGGGAAATTGGAATAACAGATAAAGGAGACAAGAATACAAACTCTCTCTATTTGTCTTTTTCAATTCCCCCGGAAGATTGGAGGGAAAGAATCCTAGACTTCGTCAATCGGTGGCGGGATGACAAAGAGCTAAGAGCCCGATTCACGATTGGAGGAAGAAAAATCGAAATCTGGTCGCCCAGAAAAGGAGACACAAGCTTATATGAAAAGGAAATGAAAGCCAAAGGTTCCATTCTTATTGTGGTGGGAAATCCAGGCCAGAGTGCAATAGGTACTTCTCCTGACGGCAACGGTATAAGAGGTGGAGACGGGCAAGATATTAGAGTAAGAGTCGACAATGGATCTATCGGGATTGCTGTTGCTCAGACCGGAGGAGCTGGGAGTGACGGGAAAGACGACTTTTTCGGAAGTGGGGGAAGCGGCGGTGATGGAGGTGACGGCGGGAATGCAACTGTCACCTGTGAAACTTCAGACACCAATGTTTCCGGTTATACTTATTCGGGTGAGGGAGGTCCTGGTGGCAAAGGAGGAAACGGCGAAGCAGGAGGAACAGGCGGCAAGGGTGGGTGGTCAGGAATCGCATTGGTTATTCTGAGGAACGATATACCCAATCCTGAGAAGGGGAAAGACTTTGGAACAATGGGAATGGCGGTTTCAGCATTCGGTGGTAGAGGTGGAAGCGGCGGTAACGGAGGTATGACCGGCGGACGCGGGGGAAACGTCGGATCCTCATCTGCAGCAGAAGCGACCGCGTTTGTAGCTACTGCAATATCCATGGGATCATCAACGAGAATGCCTGGTGGAGGAGGAAATGCAGACGGTCAAATACCAGGTGCTCGTGCTGGAAATGGTGGAGATGCTCTGAAGGCGCAAAAAGCAAAAGCATCCGGAGGATCAGGAAAGGTCTTTGACTTCGATGGCAACCAAAGCTTTAAAAGCGGAGCTTTTGCAAAAGGAGGAGACTCCGCGAACGGCAGTAAGGGAGGGGACGCCTTGCCGGCCGGTCATGGAGGCAACGGCGGCAACGGTGCGGACGGAGGCGATGCAGCAGCTTCAAACCGCAGCGAAGAGAAGAACGCGATTGGCGGCAAGCTTGGATTCGGCGGTCCAGCAGGACAGCCTAACGGTCAAGCAGGTTTAAACGGGCAATCCAATGGCCAAGAAGAATACTTCTGAAATAAAGAAAGGTGGCCTTATCCTGGTTATACTGGCAACCGGGTCAATAGTACTCATTCTGGTCCTCGTCAATTATGAAGACTCGGCGGTTTCATCATCATCTTTGTTCCTACGTGAAACATCTAAGACGGACCGGAGTTGTAATCGAGAAGAAAATCCAACTGAGGTCAAAGCGGGAGCTGTCGACATCGGTCGATTGGGAACATCACTTCAGTCATCTGATTATGCCAAGTCATCTGCGTGGACGATTTCTATTACAGGAAAAGTCCAATATTCAGATGGACAGCCTGTAGCCAAGGCAAGAATGGAATGCGCAATCCTCGGAATGACCGATGGAATTCCAAAAATGAAGGTGCAGATAGAAGCAGATGAAGAAGGCAAGTTCTATTTGTCCGATGTTGAACCCGGACGGTTTGTATTCACCACAAGCGATGCCAATGATTGGACGTTAACGAAAACCGAATTCGGGGAAGCAGGTAGAACTCACAACGTCCTAATCTGCCTGAGAGCAAAAGCTACACTTGCCGGAGAAGTCTTTGACGAGGAATTCAGACCCATAGAAAACGCCGAAGTATATTTATGGATGGGAAAGTCCAGCCTTCCTAAGCAGGGGTGGCCGATACCCTTGGACATGACTCTTCACACAGACATGAATGGACACTTTGATTTTGGAAAAGTACCCCCTAATACAGTCAAAGTCTTGATAAAAAAGAATGGATATGAATCCATGAACTATCCATACATTGAACTCACCGAGGGGAAGCCATTCCGGTTGAGCGTAAAATTAAAGAAGGGATCATATTTGACAGGCATTGTTCGTATCAATCCCGCCTTCATGCCGGATCCTGGTTCTTCTTTACACCTTGACAGATATGTAAGTGTAGGACTTATCCAAAGGGAAATAGGGAAAGACGGCGAAGATGACTTCGAGGTCACTCACCTTACCGAATTGAGACCTACTGCAGAAGACGGATCGTTCAGCATCGAAATTACATCATTTCATCCGGAAACAATGCTTTTAGTACGAGCAAGAGGGCACAGGCCGAGGAGGATCCCAATTGAAATCAAGCAGGGTGAAAACAAAAACGTCGAAGTCGTTCTAACGGAGAAAGGCGGGGTTTTCTCCGGGAAAATCAAAAGAGCTGAAGACTCCAAAGCAGTCAAGGTCAGGATTCATCTTTCATACATTCCAAAGAACCAGGAAGAACTGGAAGATTTCGATATTTCATTCGAAGTCGGCGATGATGGCTTGTTTCAAGTGGATTATCTGGATATCAAGGAATACAGCGCATCCATAACTTTCGAATATCCTGGGACGCCTTATCAGAAAACCATCAGCCGCGTTTTCACCCCAAACGCGGAAGGCGTGGTTTTCAACGAGCCTTTGGACAGGGATTGAACCTCTCCCGCAATCCTCAGGAACGCGTTCTCAAGCATCCTTCGTTCCCCCCCCAATCTGCTTCACGGGCCGGCCTTCGATTCGATTCTGAGGATACCAGATCGCACAACTGTTTCTTGACCGCGATTGCGGAATCCCCAGTGAAGATAAGAGATGGAGTTCCGGGGGTGGGTTCGTTATGACCGGTAAGTGCGGTCGTTTTCACCGATAAGTGCGGTCGTTCCAGACCGGCAATGACAGCTTGGTACGCAGATAAGCAACGGCTGCAATCGGGGCAAGTCCGACAACCCGGCCGGATTCATGAATGAATGGAGTCCCCCTCCCGGAACTCCACTGTAGAAAAGTTTTCGGAAGGGGCTTGGGG